>NZ_JBGUAW010000005.1 GCF_041821045.1 Thiohalorhabdus sp. Cl-TMA
AAAACGCGGCGCGCCGATGATAGTGCGGGGCCTCCCCGTGCGAAAGTAGGTCACCGCCAGGCATTTTCGCCAAGCCCCCGGGGTCCCCCCGGGGGCTTTTTTTTTGCGAACAGGGAATGGGCTCGGCGCATTCGGGGATAAGGGATGGTGCGAATGCCGCAGGTTCCGCTGGCGGCCCGATTTTTGGGGGACTGTTGCCGGGCGTAGAATGTAATTGAGGTTTTGCGGTCCATTTCCCTTTTCCAACGGAGCTGCAGAAGAGTGCGTGGTTTTGACGGGTCCATAGGCCGACAGGGCCTTGCAGCCTTGGTCGCCCTCTTTCTGGTCAGCGGCATGGCAGCAGCCGAGCCGCAGCCCGTGGCCGATGTGCATCTCCATTACAACTGGGATCATGAGGAGGTCACCCCGCCGGAGGTGGCCGCGGAGAAGCTAGCCCGGAACAAAGTCGCCTTCGGCGTGGTCTCCGGGGTTCCGGCGGCGCGGGCGCTCAAGCTGAAAGAGGCCGCTTCGATGCCCGTGATCGCCTTTTTCAGTCCCTATATCCATCACCGGGGGCGATTGGATTGGCACCGGGACGAACGGGTCCTCAAGCGGACCAGGGCGGCCCTGGCCTCCGGCCGGTTTCACGGCATTGGCGAGGTGCACTTCGTCGCGAGTATCGGTCCCCCCTGGAGCAATCCGGTCTTCCAGGGGCTCCTGGATCTTGCCCGGGAGTTCGAGGTTCCGGTTCTGGTCCATGCGGAAGCCTCGGACCACCGGTATTTCCTCCCGGTCTGCCGGAGCAATCCCGGGGTCCGCTTCCAATGGGCCCATGCGGGCGCCCGCATGGGGCCGGAAGCCGTGGGGGCCCTGATGGAGGCGTGTCCCAATGTATGGACCGAGCTGTCCGCACGGGATCCCTGGCGCTATGGGCGCTTCGCCGCGGAAGACGGCAGCCTGCCGGAGGCCTGGCGCCGACTGTTCGAGCGCTTCCCCGAGCGGTTCATGATCGGCTCCGATCCGGTCTGGCCTCCGGGGATGGTGTTCCGCTGGGATACCGCCGACACGGGATGGCGGCGGTTCGAGCAGTTCCTTGACTATCACCGGCGCTGGCTTCGTGCGCTTCCACAAGATCTTGCGCGGAAAATCCGGCTGACCAATGCGCAGCGATTCTTCGCCTACGCCCTTTCCGAGCCCAGGAACCAATAGGGCGCGTACTGGTCTCAAAGGGGCAAGGGTTGGGAATCCCTGGATCTAATGGTAGAATTCGGGATTCCATGGAGTTCGGCCAATCCCGAAAAGTGGGTCGCGCACCCGCTTTTTTTTATTTCAGGTGACCGAGGCAGGCAATGTCGGCGATCGGACGGGATGGGCTCATCCAGATGCTGGAGCCCACGGTCCGCGCCATGGGCTATGAGCTGGTTGAGCTCGAGCTTGTGGGCGGTAGTGGGAACCGTGTCCTGCGCTTGTTCATCGACACCCCGAGCGGGGTGACTCTGGACGACTGCGAGGCGGTAAGCGGAGCCGTCGAGGAAGTCCTCGACGGCGAGGACCCCATTCCCGGCGAGTACAGCCTGGAGATCTCCTCGCCCGGCGTGGACCGCCCGCTGCGTAAGGACGAGGACTACCAGCGGTTCGCGGGCGAGACAGTGAAAATCAAGACCTTCGGGCCGGTTGACGGGCAGCGCAGCTTTACCGGCACGCTGATCGGTCTGGAGGAAGGGCAGGTGATCTTGAATACGCCGGCCGGGCGGGCCGCCATCCCCCGGGAGCAGATTGCCAAGGCCCATTTAGTGGCGGATTTGTAGGCCAGTGACACCAGATTCGGCAGGATCGGAGGATGCTCCGCCTATGAGTAGCGAAATCCTGATGGTGGTCGATTCGGTTGCCCGGCAGAAGGGCGTCGATAAGGACATCATCTTCCAGGCCATGGAAGCGGCCCTGACCACCGTATCCAAGAAGAAGTACGGCCAGGACAAGGCCATCCGGGTGGAGATTGACAAGGATACCGGTGATTTCCGGAGCATCCGGTATTGGACGGTGGTGCCCGACGACGCCGAGCTCGAAGAGCCCGAGCAGGAGATGCACCTCTCCGAGGCCCGGGAACGGGATCCCGAGGTGGAGGTGGGCGGTACCGTCGAGGAGGATCTGCCGCCCATCGAGTTCGGGCGCATCGCCGCCCAGACCGCCAAGCAGGTGATCCTGCAGAAGGTCCGTGAGGCCGAGCGGGACATGGTGGTGGAAGAGTACGAGGACCGGGTCGGTGAGCTGATCACCGGCGTCATCAAGCGCATGGAGCGCGGCAACGCCATCATCGACCTGAACCGTACCGAGGCCATCCTGCCCCGCAACGAGCAGATCCCGCGTGAGAATCTGCGCGCGGGGGACCGAGTACGGGCTTACCTGTATGATGTGCGCCGGACGCAATCCGGCCCGCAGGTCTTCCTGTCGCGGACCCATCCGCAGCTGATCGTGCGCCTCTTCGAGCTGGAAGTGCCGGAGATCGCCGAGGGCATCATCCAGATCCGCGGGGCCGCCCGGGATCCGGGATCGCGCGCCAAGATCGCCGTGTCCACCTCCGATGATCGGATCGATCCCGTAGGGGCGTGCGTCGGCCTGCGCGGTTCCCGGGTGCAGAAGGTCGTGGACGAGCTCGCCGGCGAGCGGGTGGATATCATTCAGCACACCGGCGATGCGGCCACCTTCGTCTGCAATGCCTTGTCTCCTGCGGAGATCAGCCGGGTGGTGGTGGACGAGGAGCTCCACACCATCGACGTGGTGGTGAACGAGGACCAGCTTTCCCTCGCCATCGGACGCGGCGGCCAGAACGTTCGGCTAGCCAGTCAGCTTACCGGCTGGGAGATCGATATCCTCACCGAGGAGGAGGAGCGCGAGAAACGGACCAAGGAATTCGAGGTCTACCAAAAGCTGTTCATGGAGCAGCTGGAGACCGACGAGGAGGTGGCCGGGATTCTCGCCGAGGAAGGCTTTACTAGCCTGGAGGAGATCGCCTACGTCCCCCTCTCGGAGCTCGCCTCCATCGAGGAGTTCGACGAGGAGATCGCCCAGGAGCTCCGCACCCGGGCCCGCGATGCCCTGCTCAACAAGGCCATCGCCGAAGAGGAGCGCCTGGAGTCGGAAATGGATCCGTCCCTCATGGAGGTGGAGGGCATGGACGAGGCCACCGCCCGCCGCTTGGTGAGTGGCGGCGTCAAATCCCAGGAGGACCTGGCCGACTCGGCGGTGGATGAGCTGCTCGACATCGAAGGCATCACCGAGCAACAGGCCCAGGACCTGATCATGGCTGCCCGTCGGCCCTGGTTCGAAGGAGGCGAACAGGCCTCCGGCCACACGGAGGGCTGAACGAGAATACATGGCGAACCCCGAGCGCCAATGCTGTGCCTGCCGTCAGGTACACCCGAAAGGCGAGCTATTGCGCTTCGTTCTTGGACCCAACCGGCTCCCGGTGCTGGATCTTCGGGACAAGCTCCCGGGGCGGGGCGCCTATCTGTGTCCGCGGAGGGCGTGCATCCGCAAGGGCCTACAGCCCAAAGGGGTCCCGCGGGCCCTGGAGGCGAAGCCTCCCGAGCAATCCGCGGAGGAACTGCGTATCGAAGCCCTTGACGGCCTGGAGCGACTTTTGAGGGAGCAGCTGGGGCACGCCCATCGTTTCGGGGCCGTGGTGTGGGGTAGCGATCGCGTGACCGATGCCCTCTCCGCGGGACAGGCGGATTGGGTGCTGATTGCCGTGGACGCGGCACAACGAACAGTAACCGACATGTGCAGCCGGGCAGGCGGGGATCGGGTCTTTCGGGCCCCGGCCAAGAGTGAGCTGGGGGGAGTCCTTGGACCGGCTGAAGTGGGGGTGGCCACCGTTACGCACCCCCGCATGGCGGACAAGATTCAGGCTCTGGCGGTGCGCTGGAATCGGCTGAGAGAGGAGAATGGTGATGGGCAAGGTTAAGGTATCCACATTCGCCCGCGAGATGGGGACGTCCGACGAAAAGCTCCTCGAGCAGTTACGGGCCGCCGGGGTGGAGAAGCACTCCGCCGATCAGTTCGTCAACGACGAGGATAAGCGCCAGCTGCTCGCTTATCTGCGCAAGAGCCATGGCGGTGCCGACGAGGAAGAGGAGCCGGCACCCAGCAAGATCACGCTCAAGCGCCGGTCCAACCGGCAGGTGAAGCAGAGCTTCTCCCACGGGAGATCCCGGACCGTGGAGGTGGAGGTGCGCAAGAAGCGGACCTTCGTCAAGCGGCGCCGCGACGAAGAGCTGGGCGACGAAGAGCCGGAAGCGGAAACCGTAGGCGCCGAGGCTGCCGAGCTGGAAATGGAGGGGGCTGCCGCCGGCTCCGCGCCCGTTGCCGAGGAGCACGAGGCGCCGAGTACGGCGGAAGCCGAGGCCGCGCCGGAGACCGAGGAAGGCGAAGAGACTACGGAGCGTGAAGAGGCCCCGATGGAAGAGGAGGCCGAGCCGGCCGAGCAGCAGACGGCGGTCGAGGAAGCCCCTGCGGAGGAGGCCGCCGCCGTGGAAGGTGCGCCCGCGGAGCAGCCTGCCCCGGAGGAGGGCCCCGCCCCCGACAAGGGCAAGAGCAAGAAGGGACGTAAGGAACAGGAAGAAGAGCTCCGGAACAAGGAGGCTTCCGAGGAAGAGGGCTTCGAATCCAAGAAGCAGCGTAAGAAGCGTGAAAAGCGCGCCAAGCGTGAAGGGCGGAAGCGCGAGGACCGCCGCGGCTTCGAGCGTCCCGAGCCTCAGGTTCGCGAAGTGGCCGTACCCGACACCATCTCCGTGGAGGAGCTATCCAACCGGCTGGCCCTGAAGGCCACCGAGCTGATCAAGCAGCTCTTCAAGATGGGCGTCATGGTTACCAAGAACGACACCCTGGACTCCGATACGGCCACCCTGGTGGTCGAGGAGCTCGGGCACAAGGTGAAGCACGTATCGGAGGAAGCCCTCGAGGAGGAGGTCTTGGCGGCCGAAAAACCCCAGGGCGAGGCGGTGGCCCGCCCTCCCGTAGTAACGGTCATGGGCCACGTGGACCATGGCAAGACCTCGCTGCTGGACTACATCCGTAAGGCCAAGGTCGCCGCGGGCGAGGCCGGCGGAATCACCCAGCATATCGGCGCCTACCACGTGGATACGGATAACGGCACCCTGGTGTTCCTGGATACCCCGGGGCACGAGGCCTTCACCGCCATGCGGGCGCGCGGCGCGCAGGTCACCGACATGGTGATCCTGGTGGTGGCCGCCGATGACGGTATTAAGCCCCAGACCATGGAGGCCATCGACCACGCCAAGGCGGCGGAGGTCCCCATCGTGGTGGCCGTGAACAAGTGCGACCTTCCAGATGCGGAGCCGGAAAAGGTCAAGCAGGAGATGTCCCAGCACGGTCTGATCCCGGAAGACTGGGGCGGCGAGACCGTGTTCGTGAACCTCTCCGCCAAGACCGGGGACAGGGTGGACTCGTTGCTGGAGATGGTGGCTCTGCAGTCGGAGCTGCTGGAGCTCCAGGCCGTGGCCGAGGGCCCCGCCCAGGGTATCGTCATCGAATCCAAGCTGGACCGAGGCCGCGGCCCGGTGGCTACCATCCTGGTGCGCGAGGGTCGGCTCCATCAGGGAGATGTCCTCCTGGCGGGGCCCGAGTACGGCCGGGTGCGGGCCCTTGTGAACGAGTACGGTGATAACGTCGAGGATGCCGGCCCCTCCATGCCGGTGGAGGTGCTCGGGCTCTCCGGCGTCCCGGAGGCCGGCGACGACGCGCAGGTGGTGACCGAGGAGCGCAAGGCGCGCGAAATATCGGAAATGCGCCACCAGCGCGCCAAGGAGCAGCAGATCGCCGCCAACAAGCGCGCCAAGCTGGAGGGCATGTTCGAGCAGATGCAGCAAGGCGAGGTGGCCGAGCTGCCCATCCTGCTCAAGGCCGACGTCCAGGGCTCCGTGGAGGCCATGCGCGAATCCCTGGAGAAGCTGTCCAACGAAGAAGTGCAGGTCAAGGTGATCCACGCCCAGGTGGGCGGTATCAACGAGTCGGACGTCAACCTGGCGCTCGCCTCCGAGGCCATCATCATCGGCTTCAATGTCCGCGCGGAGGCCTCCGCGCGGCGGCTGATCGAGCAGAACGGCGTGGACGTGCGCTACTTCAGCGTGATCTACGAGGCCGTGGACCAGGTCAAGGCGGCCCTGGAAGGGCTGCTGGAGCCGGAGATCACCGAGGAGATCACCGGCCGCGCCGAAGTGCGGGATCTGTTCCGCGTGCCCAAGATGGGCACCGTGGCCGGCTGCCAGGTCATCGAGGGCCACGTCACCCGCAACGCGAAGGTTCGCGTGCTGCGCGACAACGTGGTGGTCTACGATGGCCAGCTGGACTCCCTCAAGCGCTTCAAGGACGACGCCAAGGAAGTGCGGGAAGGCTACGAGTGCGGTATGGGCATCAAGGACTTCAACGACCTGAAGATCGGCGATGTCCTGGAATGCTACGAATCCCGGGAGACCGCCAGGACCCTGGACTGACGGCGGCGGGCGCCGGCCGCCGGCCACCGGCATTCCCTCGGCAAAGCGTGGCCTCTCGCTCCGGGCGGGGACAGCGATCCGCTCGGCCATCCGGTCCGTCAGGGCCCGCCGGTCCAGCAGGCCGCGGGCGAAGGAAGCATCGTTGAGTCAAGAAACCTCCCGAACGCGACGTGTGGGGGAGCTCATCCAACAGGAGCTGGGCCCGCTGGTGCAGACCGAGCTCCGCGATCCGCGCCTGGCCTGGGTCAGCATTCTGAAGGTGGACGTGGCCCCGGACCTCAAGTCGGCGCGGGTCCACTACTCGTGCATGCCCGGCACCGAGGCCGACGAGGACCGGGATGCGGTTCAGGAAAGCCTGGAGCGTGCCAGCGGGTACATCCGCGGCCAGATCGGCCGCCGGCTCACCCTGCGCTCGGTTCCGCACCTGTACTTTGCCTACGACGACTCCCTGGAGCAGGGCGATCGCATGAACCGCCTGCTCCGTTCGCTCCATAACGGGGAAACCGATGGCGAATGAGGCGACCCTGGCCGATGCGGCAGCCTGCATCGCCCAGGCCGACAGCGTGCTGCTCTCCACCCATGTCAGTCCGGACGGCGATGGCATCGGCTCCGGTCTGGGCTTGGCCAAAGGCCTGGCGGCCATGGGCAAGGAGGCCCTTCTCGGCATCGCCGACCCGGTGCCTTCTTACTTGTCCTTCCTGCCCGCCGGCGACTTCGTGCGCAGCGGGCCGGGGGACGGAAAGCACTGGGACGTTCTGCTGACACTGGATTGCGGCGACTGGGAGCGCCTCGGGGACGCACCCGGGGATCGTTCCCGGTTCGGCACGGTCATCAACCTCGATCACCACCGTTCCAACGAGCGCTACGGCGACATGAACGTGGTGATCCCGGAAGCCTCCGCCACTGGCCTGCTGGCCTTCCAGCTCCTGGAGGAGATCGGGGCGCCCATCGGCTCCGAAACGGCCTTGTGCCTCTACACGGCGATTGCCACCGATACCGGGTTTTTCCGCTACAGCAATACCGATGTGACCACCTTCGAGGCGGTCACCGAGCTGGTGCGGGCGGGGGCCACGCCGTACACCGTCCATCACGCCCTGCACGAGAACAATCCGCCCTCCCGGCTGCGGATGATGGGCGAGGCCCTGCGGCTGCTGGAGTTCCACGGCGACGGGCGCATCGGTATCATCCCGCTGGATCCCGGTGCCTACCAGCGCGCGGACGCCGCCCCCGAGGACGCCGAAGGTTTGGTGGAGCTGCCGCGCTCGGTGGCGGGCGTGGAAGTGGCGGTCCTCCTGCGCCCCACGCTCGAGGAAACTGCCTACAAGGCCAGTCTGCGCTCCAAGAAGCAGGTGGATGTGTCGCGCGTCGCCGAGCGATTTGGTGGGGGCGGGCATGCCCGGGCCGCGGGGTGCCGCCTGGAGCTTCCGCTGGATCAGGCCCGGGACCGGCTGGTGGCCAGCATCCAGGAAGAGCTCAACCGCGCGGGATAAACCTCCGCGGCCCCCTGCATCCGTTAACTCCGAACAGGATGAAAGCCGTCTTATGAGCGATGCCGTCAACGGGATCCTGCTGCTGGATAAGCCCCGGGGACTCTCCTCCAACGCCGCGCTGCAAAAGGCCAAAAAGCTCCTGAAGGCCCGAAAGGCCGGGCACACGGGCAGCCTGGACCCAATGGCCACCGGGCTGCTGCCGCTCTGCTTCGGCGAGGGGACCAAGGTTTCCAAGTTCCTGCTGGAGGCCGACAAGCGCTACTGGACAACGCTCCGTCTCGGCCAGGAGACCACCACCGGGGACGCCGAGGGCGACGTGGTAGAGAGCGCCCCAGTAGAGCTGAATGAGCAACGTGTCCGCGAGGTGCTGGAACGGTTTACGGGCGAGATCGAGCAGGTGCCTTCCATCTACTCCGCGATCAAGCAGGGCGGCGAGCCGCTCTACAAGAAGGCGCGCCGCGGCGAGGAGGTGGAGGAGCCCAAATCGCGGACGGTGCAGATCCACGAGCTCCGGCTCCTTTCCCTAGATGGGGAGCAGCTAGAGCTGGATATCCGCTGCTCCAAGGGCACCTACATCCGGACCCTGGCCACCGATATCGGCCGGGCACTGGGCTGCTTCGCCCACCTCTCGGAGCTGCGGCGCACCGCCTCCGGCCCCTTCCGTATCGAGGATGCCGTGGCGCTGGAGACCCTGGAGGAGCAATCCTTCGAGGAGCGCCGCCACCGGGTGCTCGCCGTCGATGCGGCGCTGAGCGATTTCCCGGCCGTGGAGCTCGGCGAGACCGCGGCCTACTACCTCCTGCAGGGGCAGCCCGTTATGGTGCCCAAGGCCCCGGAGGGCCAGTTCCTCCGGCTCTACGACGATTCCGGGAAGTTCCTGGGTGTTGGGGCCACGCTGGCGGACGGGCGCGTGGCCCCCAAGCGGCTCTTCCATCTGCCCTGAAAAGCGGGGCCCGCTTGCTCCGCAGCCGCCACTGGGTCTAGAATTAAGCCTTCACGCCCCGGTTGATCCCGGGGCATTGACGTTTCTCCGCCGCGCCGGATTCGCACAAGCAAGCGGGTCTGGACGGAATGGATTGCAACCGAGGGGTTTTTGCGGCATGACCATGACCGCCGAGCAGAAAAATGAAGTCATCAGTGAATTCAAGCAGCACGACAACGACACCGGCTCTCCGGAGGTGCAGATCGCGCTGCTCACTACTCGGATCACCGAGCTGACCGAGCACCTGAAGGATCACAAGCAGGACCATCACAGTCGGCGCGGCCTGCTCAAGATGGTCGGTAAGCGGCGCAAGCTGCTCGACTACCTGAAGGGCAAGGACGTGAACCGCTATCGCACCGTGATCCAACGTCTCGGGATCCGCAAATAACCCCTCAGGAGCCCCCTTTGCCGCTCGAAGCTCACAAGGTAGAACTCGAATACGGCGGGCAACCGCTCACGCTGGAGACCGGCAACCGTGCCCGCCAGGCGGACGGGGCCGTAACCGTGACGCTCGGCGACATTGTGGTGCTGGTCACCGCGGTGGCCCGGAAGGAGGCCAAGCCGGGACAGGCCTTCTTCCCGCTGACAGTGAACTATCAGGAGCGCACCTTTGCCGCCGGGAAGATCCCCGGCGGCTTTTTTAAGCGGGAAGGCCGGCCCTCCGAGAAGGAAGCGCTGACCTGCCGGCTCATCGACCGGCCCATCCGCCCTCTGTTTCCGGACTCTTTCCTCAACGAAACCCAGATCGTCGCCACCGTGCTGTCCGCTGACGGCGAGAACGATCCGGATATCCCGGCCATGATCGGCGCCTCCGCCGCCCTGGCCATCTCCGGGATTCCCTTCGACGGTCCCATCGGCGGTGCGCGGGTGGGCTACGTGGACGGCGAGTTCGTGCTCAATCCCACCTTCGAGGAGCTGGAGTCCTCCGATCTGGACCTGGTGGTGGCCGGTACCGGCGAGGCCGTATTGATGGTGGAGTCGGAGGCCAACCGCCTCTCCGAACAAACCATGCTGGACGCGGTGCTGTTCGGCCACGAGAAGATGCAGCCCGTGATCTCCGCCATCAACGATCTGGCGGCTACCGTGGGCAAGCCCCGCTGGGAGTGGGAGGAGCCCGAATCGGATGCCGAGCTGGCGGCGCAGGTGCGCGAGATCGCGGAAGCCGATCTGCGCGCGGCCTATGCCATCCGTGAGAAGCAGGATCGTCAGGACGCGGTGGGCGAGGCCAAGGACAAGCTGTTCGAGGCCCTGGAGGTGGATCCGGAAGGGGATCCCGACCGTGCCGGCGAGATCAAGGATCTGTTCAAGGAGCTGGAGAGCCGCATCGTCCGCGAGGACGTCCTGGCCGGCGAGCCGCGGATCGACGGCCGCAGTCTCACGGATATCCGGCCCATTACCGTGGAGACGGGCGTTCTGCCACGAACCCACGGCTCCGCCGTCTTTACCCGCGGGGAGACGCAGGCCCTGGTGGTCGCCACGCTGGGCTCGGGGCAGGATGCCCAGGTGATCGACGCGCTGGAGGGGGAGACCCGTGAGCGCTTCATGCTTCACTACAACTTCCCACCCTTCTGTACCGGCGAGACCGGCTTCATGGGGTCGCCCAAGCGGCGGGAGATCGGCCACGGCAAGCTGGCCAAGCGGGCCCTGGAGGCGGTGATCCCGAGCCACGAGGACTTCCCGTACACCCTCCGCGTGGTCTCGGAGATCCTGGAGTCCAACGGCAGCTCCTCCATGGCCACCGTCTGCGGCACCTCCCTCGCCCTGATGGACGCGGGCTGTCCCATCGAGGACCCGGTGGCCGGCATCGCCATGGGGCTGGTGAAAGAGGGCGACGAGTTCGCGGTGCTCTCCGACATCCTCGGCGACGAGGACCATCTCGGCGACATGGATTTCAAGGTTGCGGGGACGAAGAACGGCGTGACCGCCCTGCAGATGGATATCAAGATCGCCGGTATCACGCGGGAGATCATGGCCAATGCCCTCGAGCAGGCCCGCGACGGCCGCATGCACATCCTCGGGGAGATGGGCCGGGTGATCGATCAGGCCCGCACGGAACTTTCCCAGTATGCCCCGCGCATGATCACTTTGAAGATCAAGCCGGAGAAGATCCGAGACATCATCGGGCCCGGGGGCAAGAATATCCGCACCCTCACCGAAGAGACCGGAACCAGCATCGATATCGACGATGATGGCACGGTCTACATCTCCTCCACCAACGCCGAGGGTGCCGAGGAGGCCAAGCGGCGCATCGAGAAGACCGTTGAGGAAGTGGAGGAGGGCAAGATCTACGAAGGCAAGGTGGTCCGGATTACGGATTTCGGCGCCTTCGTGAATATCCTCCCGGGAACGGACGGCCTGCTGCACATCTCCGAGATCGCTCCGGAGCGCGTGGAGAAGGTTACCGACTACCTCAACGAGGGCGACATGGTCCGGGTTAAGGTGCTGGAGATCGACAACCGGGGCCGTATCCGGCTGTCCAAGAAGGTCCTGGACGCCGGTTGAGACGCCACCGAACAGCCGTGCCCGTAGACCCCGACGGGATGCCATGAGCACCCTTTTCCCCGCTTTCAACCGTCGCGCCGACGCCGTCCCGGAAACCGTTTATCTGCTCGATAACGGGGTCCGGGTTCTGGTGCGTCCGGAGCCCGGCCATCCCGCGGTGGCCCTGGGGATCTGGGTGGAGAACGGCAGTCGCTTCGAGGGGCCCGAGGAGAGCGGATTGGCGCATCTCCTCGAGCACATGGTCTTCAAGGGGACGCGGGACTTCACCGTGCGTGACGCCGCGGAGGCCATGGACCGCTACGGGTCCGAGGTGGATGCCTGGACGGGGCGGGAGCTTACCGCCTATACCCTCGAGGTGCTGCGCGAGGACGCGGCCGACGCGCTGCACCTGCTCGCCGACATGGTGGCCCGGCCCGCCTTTCCCGCCGAGGAGCTGGAGCGGGAGCGGCGCGTGGTGGCCGCGGAAGCCGCCATGGTGCGGGAGGACCCCGAATCCTGGCTCCTGGACAGGCTGGTGGCGGAGGGGTGGCCGGAGCATGCCGCCGGCGCGCCCATACTCGGCAACCCCGACGTTATTGCCGAAACCGATCGGGAGCGTCTGGCGGCGTACCATGCCCGCAGCTACACCGGGGGCCGGATCACGGTGGCTCTGGCCGGGGACGTGGATCCCGAGGCCGTCCGGGATCAGTGCGCCCGGGAGCTCGGGGAACTGCCCAGGGGCGAGCGTCCCGCCGACCGACCCCCCGCGTTCAGCGCCGGGGAAGGCATCCTCGACGGCCATGTGGAGCAGGCCCACGTGGGAATCTGCGCCCCCGGCACGGCGCGGCTGGACGAGGACCGTTTCGCCGCCGGAATAGCCAACCATATCCTCGGTGCCTCGGTCACTTCGCGGCTTTTCCGGCAGCTTCGCGAGGAGCGCGGACTGGCCTACACCGTGTATTCGGAGCTTGACAGCCTGCGCGATTGCGGGCTGTGGGCGGTCTATCTGGCCTGTCCCGCCGAGGAGCGCGAGCGGGCAGCGGATCTGGTTCGGGAGATCCTCGATGGCATGGTGGCCGAGGGGTTCGAGCCGGAGGAAGTGGAGCGGGCGCGGCACAGCCTGCGCTCCGGCTTGCTCCGCAGCGGGGAGACGCTAGAGCAGCGGCTCTCCCAGGCCGTGGGCGATATCCTTTATCATGGGCGAACGGTGCCCCGGGAGGAACGGCTGAAAGCCCTGGAGGCCGCGAGCCCGGAGCGTGTGCACCGGGTGGTGGCGGAGCACTGGCGCCGTCGCCGCTTGCTGGCCCTGGTCCCCGAAAACGCCTGAGCTCCCCTTATGAACATCTTCAGCTGGGTCTTCCCGGCCGTGGTGGCCGTGGTGGCTGCCGTCCGGTTATGGCTACTGGACCGGCAGTGGCGCCACGTTCAGGCCCACCGCGCCCTCGTCCCTGCGGCCTTCCGGGATACGATATCCGCCGAGAGCCACGCCCGCTCGGCGGACTACGCCTGCGCACAGGCGCGCGTGAGCATGGCCGAGACCGTAGTGGAGGCGCTGCTCCTTTTGGCGCTCACGCTGGGCGGAGGACTGGCGGGTATCCTGGCTTTCTGGGCGGGAAGCGGAGCCCCCGTCGTGGTATGGGGGGTGGGCGCCGTCCTTACGGTGGGCCTGCTGGTGGCCCTGGCCGGCCTCCCCTTTCGAATCTACCGGACCTTCAGGGTGGAGGCGGAATTCGGGTTCAACCGGCGCAGTTCCGGGCTGTTCATCGGCGACTTGCTGCAGGAGGGGGTGCTGACGCTGTTGCTGGCGGGGCCGCTGGTGGCCGCTTTCCTGGTCCTAATGGACCGCGGCGGGTTGCTCTGGTGGCTGTACGCCTGGGGCCTGTGGACGGCATTTACCCTGACCCTGACCTGGCTGTATCCGAAGTGGATCGCGCCGCTATTCCACGAGTTCACCCCTCTGGAGGAGCCCCGTCTACGGCAAAGAATTCTCGGCCTCCTGCAGCGGTGCGGATTCAGCCTGAAGGGGGTGTACGTCATGGACGCCTCCCGGCGCACCACCCACGGGAACGCTTATTTCACCGGTATGGGGCGGGCCAAGCGCGTGGTGTTCTTCGACACCCTGCTGGACACGCTCGCTCCGCCGGAAGTGGAGGCGGTGCTGGCGCACGAGCTCGGCCACTACCGGCTGGCCCACATCCGCTCGGGCTTCGTGCTGAATGTCCTCGCCACCCTCGGGGTTATGGCGCTGCTGGCCTGGCTGAGGGGAGAGGGCTGGTTCTACACCGGCCTGGGGGTGGCGCGCCCCTCGGATCCTGCATTCCTGACCCTGCTCGTGCTGACGGGCCCCTGGTTCGCCTTCTTTTTGCAGCCTCTGGGGGCTTGGTGGTCCCGGCGTCGGGAGCTTGAGGCCGATGCCTTTGCCGCCCGATACAGTGATCCCGATGCGCTGGCCCAGGCCCTGGTGGCCCTGTACCGGGTGAATGCCAGCACCCTGACTCCCGACCCCCTCTACGCCCGGACCTTCCATTCCCATCCGTCACCCATTGAGCGCGTCCAGGCCCTGAAAGGGGAGTAAACCCTTCGGGGCGACCGTGCCGGCGGAGCGTGTCTCTCCCGATCCGCCGCCACTCCGGAGGAGCGTACGCATGCAGGCTTGGGGATTCCTCTTGGCGGCCATCGTTCTGGAAGTGGCGGGAACCACCTGCATGAAATTATCCGACGGGTTTTCCCGTCCGGTGCCCTCGGTGCTCATGGCCTTGCTGTACGGACTGTCCTTCGCATGCCTGACGATGGCCGTGAAGCGCATCGAGATCGGGGTGGCCTACGCGGTCTGGGCGGGAACCGGAACGGCCTTGATCGCCCTGGTGGGCATCGCCTTTTTCCAGGAAATGGTCACCTCCCTCAAGCTGGCCAGCATCGCCATGATTATCCTCGGGGTGGTGGGTCTGAACCTGGAGGCGGGCGGCTAGGCCGCGATCGGTGTCGGGGTATCCGGAACGGGCAGGGGGGACGCCGGGCTCACGCGGCGCGGGCCCGCCTTCCCGCCCATGCCTGAGCGGCTTTCTTGATCCTTATCGATAACCCTTCTTTCCCCACCGAACAATCGGATGCTACTTCTGTCTGTATCGCCCGGAGATTCGGCTCCGTCAGGAGGCGTGGCCGGACGGCTGGGCCGGTAAATGTCATGGGCGCCGGGCTCCCGTCCACAGGCGGGGCAGGGCCGTCAGGAGGGGCAGCGGTGTGGATTCCGTCCGGAAGCGATTTCGGCGGCTCAGGGCAGGTCCCCCGCCTGGGTCGGGAAGGAGGACTCCTGGCTTCGCCCGTGGGTACCCGGAAGGAGCGTGCGGCCCTGGCCCCGCCCTTGAAGCTCCTCCTGGTCTCCAACAACTCCGGGCTGATCCGTTTGATCCGGACCATGCTGCCCGCCGGCCCAAAAAGCCGGATCCAGATGCAGACCTGCGACCGCCTGGCGGGCGCCCTCGCCCGCTTGCGTTACCAGCCCTTCGACGTGGTGCTCCTCGATCTGGTGCTCCCCGATTGCCGCGGACTGCCCTCCATCCAGATCCTTACCCGCTCCTTCCCGGAAATTCCGCTGGTGGTGCTTACGGGCACCGATGAGGAAGTGCCCGGGCAGGCGGCCATGGAAGCCGGGGCCCAGGACTATCTGCACAAGGGCGGCATGGATGCCGAGCTCCTGATCCGGACCCTGCGCTTCGCCGTGCATCGGCAGAAAGCGGATTACGCCCTCAAGAAAAGCCAGGAGAGCCTGCAAACGCTCGTGGAGAACCTCCCGGACGGCGTGGTTCTGTACAACAACGAGGGCATGACCTTCGCCAATCCCGCCGCCCTGGAGCTATTCGGGGTTTCCTCGCTGGCCGAGATCCAGGGGCGCGAAGTGACCGAGTTCCTGAACTGCCCGCAGGATCCCGAGCTGGCGTGGCGGCTGGACCGGGTGATCGCCGGCCTCCAGCCGCACGACGAATTCCAGGAAGGCGAATGCCTGAAGGCCGACGGCCGGTGTCCCTCCGCCTGCAAGTTCATGGCCATTCCCCTCCAGCAAGCACGGGGCAACCAGGGCCAGCTAATCCTCCGGGACATTACCCCCCGCAAGCGAGCGGACAAATACCTCCGTCTGGCCACAGCGGTTTTCGAGGCGTCCGCCGAGGGCATGATGATCCTGGACGCGGAAGGCCGGGTGGAGATGGTGAACGAGGCGTTCACCACGATGACCGGGTATTCCGCCGAGGAGGTGGTGGGCTGGGACAGCCGTTTCCTGGGCGCCGGCGAGAACGGCACGGCGTTCTTCAGCAAGCTGGGACGTATTCTGTCGGAAAAAGGCCACTGGCGGGGCGAGCTCAGCGCCCTCGGCAAGAGCGGGGCCGTTTTCATTGCCCGGCTGACCGTTTCGGTGGTACGGAACGAGCTCGGCGAGGCCACGAACTATGTGACGGTATTCAGCGATGTCACCGAGGAAAAGGAGCGGGAGGCCGCCATCAAGCACCTGGCCAATCACGATCCCCTTACCGGCCTGCCGAACCGCCGCTTGCTCCACGACCGGCTAACCCAGGCACTCGCCGACCGTCACCGGGAGCCGCAGGGGCGGGACCGGCTGGCCCTGTTGTTCGTGGATCTGGATGCCTTCAAAGCGGTCAACGATACGTACGGCCACGAGGCGGGCGACCAAGTGCTGCGGGAAATGGCCGGGCGTATGCGGGAAGCCCTGCGCGAAGGGGATACGGTGGCCCGCTTCGGCGGCGATGAGTTCGTGGTCCTGCTCAAGCATCTGCCCGGCGAAGACATGGCGGCGGAGCTCGCGCGCAAGCTCTTCCGGTCCATGTCCCGGCCCGTCACCCTGAATGCCGACGGCGTGACGGTGGAATTGGGGGCGAGCATCGGCATCGCCATGGCCCCCAAGCACGGCGATCAAGCGGATCTGCTGCTCAACCGGGCGGATCAGGCCATGTACTGCTCCAAGGAGCGCGCGGAGCAGCCCTACTACCTGTTCTGAGCGCGGCGGGCTAGAACCGATCCTTCCAATCCCGGAGGGCGGCGAATACGGACACCGGGTCGCTGTCGGCCGCTCCGCGGCCGCCGGCGGCCTCCCGGACCGCGGGCTCGCGCACCCGCAGGAACGGATTGGTCCGCTTCTCCGCGCCGATGGTGGAGGGCAGGGTGGGCTCCTCCTTCCGGCGCTTCTCCCGCGCCCATTGCAGCTTCTCCGCAATCTCCCCGTTATCCGGCTCCACCGCCAGGGCGAACTCCAGATTCTTGACGGTATATTCATGACCGCAATATACCTGCGTGGAATCGGGAAGGCCGGCCAGGCGGGAGAGGCTGGTCTCCATCTGCTCGGCGGAACCCTCGAACAACCGGCCGCAGCCAGCGACGAACAGGGTGTCCCCGGCGAAGACCAGCTCGTCCTCGGGAAAGAGGAAGGCGGTATGGGTGCGGGTGTGGCCGGGGATATCCCAGAGGATGCCCACGCGGTCCAGACCGGGGGGCGTTACCCGGTCGCCGTCGTACATGGGATGGGTCAGCCCCGGGATGCGGTCGCGATCCTCCGCGGCGCCGTAAACCGGCAGGTCGTAGGCCTTTTGCAGCTCCCGGTTGCCGCCCACGTGATCGGGGTGGTGGTGGGTGTTGAAGATGGCCACCGGCTGCAGGTCCCGCTCCTCCAGAAAGCGCTTCACCGGATCCGCCTCCGAAGGATCGATGATGGCGACGTTGCGGCCGTTGGGAGAGTGCAGCAGCGCCACGTAGTTATCCCGTAGTGCGGGGACCAGGGCTACGGGGGTGTCCATGGATGCTCCTTTCGGGTTGGGAAACCGGGCCGAATCCTCGACAATGGATGCCGGTGGGCAGGAGGTCCGGAAATAGCCCCAAATGCTCTTGGCGATCTCGACTGTCCAGTATATCAAAGAGGTGCGCCAGGCTGGCCTATTCGGGCTTTCCCGCAGGTCCCGCCACCCGAGGCGGCGGCAGGCTCCCGGCGTTTTCCGCCGATCGGCCCGGGCGACTTAGCTCGGGCTTCGCGCTTGGCCCGAGCGACGTGCCCCGTTCACGGTGCTGCACACGGGCGGACCGCGTTTGGGCGCAATTTCCAGGCTCGTTGTTAATTGGAGGCCAGGGTGGCTTGGTATGAAGGTCCCTTCGGGCGGACCCTAATGGCGGCCGAAAACGATCTGCTCCGGCGCTTGCTGGCGGACCTGCCCCCCGTGCAGGATTCGCTGGCCATCGCGCCGCAGATCTATGCCCCCCTTTATGAGAGCCTGTGCCGCCGCAGCCGCCGTCCCAATCTCCTGGTCCCCGCCACCGGTGAGGGCCTTGGCGGGAGCCCGGGCTCCGCTCCGCGTCCCGTTAACCTGGTTTGGGGGCTGCCGGAGACCTTGCCGTTCCCCAGCGGCTGGATGGACCTGATGGCCCTGGTGCACCCCCTGGAATATTCCCGCTCGCCCTATCAGATCCTGGCCGAGGCCGAGCGGGTGCTCGCTTCCAATGGCCGGCTTCTGGTGCTGGTATTCAACCCCTTTTCCCTATTCGGAGTGGCTCGCTCCTTCCACCGCTGGCCCACCCCCTATTCCCCCTGGAGCGGGCGTTTCTATCCCGGGTTCATGGTGCGACGCATGCTAGAATCCACGGGCTTGGCCCACGAGCGGAGCCGGTATTTGTTCTATCGGCCGCCCATAGACCGAGAAGGGCCGCTCAGCGCCCTGCGCTTCCTGGAACGGCTGCCCAAGCGCCAGCAGCTCCCTCTGGGCGGGGTAGCCTGCATCCAGGCGCGCAAGGAGGAGCCGGGACTTACGCTGCTCGGCCCCGCCTTCCGGGCGGAGCTGGGGCGGGGTCGCGAAAAATGCCTGCCTGCCTACTCCATGGATAGAGAATATGGCTGGACCCGAGACCGTTGAGCTGTTCACCGACGGCGCCTGCCGCGGCAACCCCGGACCGGGGGGATGGGGCGCCCTGCTTCGCTTCAAGGGCCAAGAGCGGGAGCTCTATGGCTTCGAGCCGGACACCACCAACAACCGGATGGAGCTCACTGCGGCCATCCGGGGGCTGGAGGCCCTGAAGCGCCCCTGCCGGGTGGATCTGACCACCGATTCCCAGTATCTGCGCAAGGGCGTCACCGAGTGGATGGAGAACTGGAAGCGGCGGGGCTGGAAGACCGCCGACAAGAAGCCGGTGCAGAACCGCGACCTGTGGGAGGAGCTGGATGCCCTCCTTCAAAAGCATGAGGTGGCCTTTCACTGGATCCGGGGCCATAGCGGCCATGCAGAGAACGAGCGCGCCGATGCCCTGGCCAACCGCGCGCTGGACGAAGCACAGAACAGGGTAGACTGAGGGTCCCGCCCATGATGCGTCAGATCATCCTCGATACCGAAACCACCGGCCTCGACCCGCAGGGAGGCGATCGGATCATCGAGATCGGCTGCGTGGAGGTGGCCGGGCGCCGCCGCACGGGCCGGGTCTTCCACCGCTACGTCAACCCCGAGCGCGCCATCCCCGAGGAGTCCACGGCGATCCATGGCATCACCGACGCGGACGTGACGGAGTGTCCGGTGTTCGCCGATCTGGCGGAGGAGCTCTTCGGCTTCGTGGATGGTGCGGAGCTGGTAATCCACAATGCCCCGTTCGACGTGGGCTTCTTGAACATGGAGCTGCAGAAGGCGGGCTGGCCCCGCCTGGAGGACCACTGCCAGATTTTGGATACCCTCCAGGAGGCGCGGCACAGGCATCCCGGACAGAAGAACGACCTGGATTCCCTGTGCGGCCGCTACGAGGTGGACAACAGCCGCCGGGACAAGCACGGTGCCCTGCTGGACTCCGAAATCCTGGCCGACGTCTTCCTGGCCATGACCGGTGGTCAGGAGGATCTGGCCCTGGCGGCGGAGGAGACCTCCCCGGCTAGTGCCGCCGAACGGCTCCTCGCCCCCGAGGATACCAGCCACCGCCCACCGCTCGCCGTGGTCGAGCCCACAAGCGCGGAATGGTCCGCCCACCGCCACTTCCTGGAGCGTATACAGGAGGAGTCGGGGGACTGTCTCTGGCTGGACCGCGAGGAGTCCGCCGGCCGCTGAGCCCGGTGGTCCCGGGCTCCGGGGTGGCGCCGTTTGACGGGCATCAAGGCGGTTCCCGGGCCGGCCGAGCATCCTGATCCGACTTCCCGCTTTCGTCCCTACCACCCGGAGCCGGATCACCATGGCTGTTTCCGCAGATGCCCGCGGCAACCGCGCCGTCCTCCTCCGCGAGCCCTACCGTCTATTCTTTCCCGGCGCCGCCCTCTATGCCCTCGCCGTCATGGCGGGCTGGGCGCTTTGGCTGCTGTATCTGGGCGGCTTGGGTCCGGGCGTTCCCATCCCGGCGATCCCCCCCGGCTGGCTTCACGGCCATACCCAGGTCTGGGGGGTGCTGCAGCTCTTCATTTTTGGCTTCATCCTCACTGCCCTGCCGCGCCAGTGCCGCCATCCGAACGAGGTGCCGCCCCGGCGCTGGGTCGGTCTCATTGCGCTGTTCCTGCTGGCACAGGCGGGGATCTGGATAGGCGGACTCGGTGGCTGGGTGGCCCTGGCTATCGGGGCGGGATGTCTGGGTGCCCTCCTGATGCTGGGGACCGCGGCGGGCCTGGCGCGCTGGCTGCCGGACGCCGGCAATCCGCACCAGCCCCGCTACGCCTTGGCCGCTCTGGCGATATCGGGCGGTGCCGCCCTGCTGGACGCTTTGGCCTGGGGCCTCAGCGCACCGGGCCTGCACGACTGGGCGATCCGGGCGGGGCTGTACGCGGAGATGGGGCTGGCCCTGGCCCTCTCCCATCGCCTAGTGCCCATGTTCGCCCGCAACGCGATCCCCGGATATCAGGGCTCTCAGGGGCCCCGCTTCCTGCCCGTGCTGGCTGCCGGGATCGGGGTGCGGCTGGTGCTGGCGGCGTCTCCCGGGTCGGGTGCGGCACTGGCGGGCGGCGCGGTGGACGTGCTTCTGGCCGGCTGGGTGCTCCGCGAGCTCCTGCGCTGGTCCCCGGCCACGGCGGTGCACCGGTGGCTGGTAGGCGCCAAGCTGGTCCCGATGGCCTGGTTCGTGGTCGGCCTGGCGCTGAGCGGGGCCGTTGCCCTGGGAGCAAGCTGGCCCGACGCGGGCCGCGCCTGGGTCCACGCCGTGGGCCTGGGCGGTATGGCCTCGCTCGCCCTGGTGTTCAGCATGCGGGTAAGCCTCGGTCACGCCGGTCGCGCCCTGGACCCGGACCGAGCCCTGCGCGTGGCCTTCTGGCTGCTTCAGGGGAGCGTGCTCCTGCGCTTGCTCCTGCCCCTCTGGACGCCGGAGGGGCAGGGCGGCATGATGACAGCAACCCATTGGGCCGCCTGGCTGTGGCTGGCGGCCTTCGCCATCTGGCTGGTGCGGCTGCTGCCGCGCATGGCCGAGCACTCGTGAACAGGCACATCCTGGGAGCCGCCATGAGCCAGGACGAGCCCCGTTGGGAATTCCATGCCGTTCCGGATCCGGTTGCCGGCCTCGAGGCCGCCTATCAGGGGATCCAGTTCGAGATGCTGGGCTATGGCAGCCCCCGTCTGAACGAATGCCTGGAAGTGCGGGCGGAAGGGCCTGAAACCCGCGACGGCTGGCATCAGGTGCTGCTGGTTACCCCCTGGGCCGCCATGCAGGTCTACCTTCCCCGGGAACCGCACGACCTGTCGGCCCTTCCGGAGCCGGCCGAGCTGGAGTGCGAGGAGGATGGCCGCGTGGTGGTCGGCGCCGAGCTGCGCTTCCCCTTCGACGGGGTGATCCACGACCTGGAGGTGGCCTACGACACGCGCCTGGGCCACCACCTGGTGGAAATGCTCCTGACCAGCATGGGCGCCTTCCAGGATACCGAGGAGGCCCTGGTCTGGGCCCGGGAGCGGGCGGCCCGACGCAACGGGCGGCAGACCCCGTCCGACGCGGAATCCTCCCCGGGGCCCCGCCGAGTGAGCCGGCGAGACCTTTTCCGGGGCCTGTTGGGTCGCAGGTAGCTGCTGTGGATCCCATGGACGGAGCGCTGCCGGACGATCCGGAGACCGCTCGCGCGGTACAGGGGCGGCTCCGCGGACAGGTGCGGCTGGAGCCCTTGGACCGTCCCGTTAGTCGGGTAGGCGGGGTGGATTCCGCCTTCCTGACCGACAGGGTGGTGGCCGTGGTGGTGGTGCTTCGCTATCCGGAGCTGGAGGTGGTGGAAGAGGCAATCGCCGCCCTCCCGATCCCCTTCCCCTATGTCCCCGGTCTGCTTTCCTTCCGCGAGGGTCCGGCCATCCTGGAGGCCTTTCAGCGCCTCCACACGCTCCCCGATCTGCTCCTCTTCGATGGTCAGGGGATTGCCCACCCGCGCCGGCTCGGCATCGCCTCCCACATGGGTCTGCTGCTGGATCGGCCGGCTGTGGGTGTGGCCAAATCGCGCCTGGTGGGAACCTACGATGCGGTCGGACTGGGTGTGGAGAAGGGGGACCGGGTGCCGCTCATGGACGGCGGCGAGACGCTCGGGACCGTGCTCCGCAGCCGGCGCAACGTGCGGCCGCTCTTCGTCAGCCCGGGCCACCGCTGCAACGTGACCGATGCGGTATCCTGGACGCTGGCCTGCTGCACCCGCTACCGGCTGCCGGAGCCCACACGCATCGCCGACAAGCGGGCCGATGTGCACAAGCGGCAACTGCGGGAGCGCACCGATTCGGCGCCGGAGCAGGAAGGATGAGCGCGCATGACCGAGATGAGCCGTTTGCTGGAGATCATGGCCCGGCTGCGGGATCCGGAGGGCGGCTGTCCCTGGGACCGGCAGCAGACCTATGCCTCCATCGTCCCGCATACGCTGGAGGAGGCGTACGAGGTGGCGGACGCCATCGAGCGGGAGGACTGGGCCCACCTTCCGGACGAGCTTGGGGACCTGCTTTTCCAGGTGGTCTTCTATGCCCAGATCGCCCGCGAAGAGGGGCGCTTCGACTTCGGTGACGTGGCCGCCGCGGTCAGCGACAAACTGGTGCGACGCCATCCCCATGTTTTCGGCGGGCAGGATTTCCAGTCGGCCGAGGAGCAGTCCCGGGCGTGGGAAGCGCAAAAGGCGGAGGAGCGCGCCGCGCGCCAGGCGGGCGAGGGGTCCGGAAGCGCCCTGGACGACGTCGCGCGGACCCTGCCCGCCGTGCAGCGCGCGGGGAAGCTTCAGGAGCGGGCGGAGCGGACCGGATTCGAATGGCCCCGGGATGAGGACCTGTTCGCCAAGGTGGATGAAGAGCTCGGTGAGCTGCGGCACGAGGTGGAAGAGGAGGGTCCGGCCGAGCGCGTCGAGCATGAGGTGGGGGACCTCCTGTTCGCCGCCGTGGGGCTCGCAAGGCGTCTGGGGGTAGACCCGGAGACCGCCCTGCGCCGCTCCAACGACCGCTTCGAGGAGCGGTTCCGGCATATGGAGGGGGCCCTGCGTACCGAGGGGCGGGCCATGGAAACGCAGTCCCTGGGGGAGCTGAAGCGGCTCTGGCGGGCGGCCAAGGCGGCGACGGGCGGTGGCGGCGCCGGGGAATGACCGGCCGTGGGAAGCCGGCGTCGTGTCACCTTTCTGAAAAGTGTTGGCTTTAGAAACCGGAGGGAGTAAGGTAGCAACCAGGATGGAATGACCCTATGGTGCACACTCTGCTCTTAAACCGTGGAACGCGACCTATTGCCTGGGCTACCTGGCAAGAGCTGGTAATTCTCCAGTGCCGGGGACTGATTCAGCAGCCCATGGGCGACATCGTCTACCGGGTGCGGGGCGGGGTCTCCCGGGAGACCGGGGAGCGCAGCATGGTGGAGGTTCCGTCCATCGCGGTGGTGGCCGAGGCGCGCCATCCCGGTGACCGGGTGCCCCTGCCGAGGCGGGAGAACCGGGAGCTCTACCAGCGCGACGAGTGGACCTGCCTCTATTGCGGCGGTCGCTTCGACCGGCGCGAGCTTTCCCGCGACCATATTCATCCCCTTTCCCTGGGCGGTCTCGACCGGTGGGAGAACGTTGCCACCGCCTGTCGGCGCTGTAATCGGCTAAAGGGTGGGCGCACCCCCGAAGAGGCCCGGATGCCCCTGCTTGCTGTACCGTACGCACCGGTCCACGCTGAGTGGATGGTGCTGACGGGGCGCAATATCCGGGGCGACCAGATGGAGATCCTGCGCGCGCATCTGCCGCGCACCAGCCCCCTCCGCTTCGATATCCCCCGGATCGCCTGAGGCGACCGCTTTCCTCCCCCGGTCCACGAGCGTATTCTTAAGGGCGTTTTGTACCGTGCGCGCATCATCTTGCTGTCCCCTTGCTCGCGCAGTTTGCCCGCTCGCTGTTCGAGGAACGACATGATCGTTTTCGACATACTTTGCAGCAATCAGCACCGTTTCGAAGGCTGGTTCGCCAACGGCGCCGATTTCGAGGCCCAGCTCGACAATGGACAGCTGACCTGTCCGGTCTGTGGCTCCGATCGGCTCAAGCGGGCGGTCAGCGGCTCCCGGGTGGCCACGGGGGCCGGCAAGCCGACGGCGGCGCCCGGGCCCGCCAGGGGGGAAGCCGCCGCGCGCGAGCTCATGCGCCGGGTCTGGGAGCATATCGGCGGCCATTCCGAATACGTGGGCCAAGATTTCGCCAAGGAGGCGCGCCGGATGCAGAAAGGGGAGACGGAAGACCGGAGCATTCACGGCGAGGCGACCCGCGAGGAGGCCGAAGCCCTGCTGGAGGAAGGCCTGGCGGTCCTGCCCCTGGGTCCCGCCGAGGACCCCGAGTCGACCCATTAAGAGGCTACCGGGGGATAAATCCCTGCTGACGTGGCGAGAGCGGCCCCGCAAGCGCGGGGCCTTTGCCGTTCCGGCGGTCTAGAAGGGCAGGGTGTAAGCCGGCAGCACGCCGCGGGCGTGGGCCTCGGCAATGGCGCGCAGGGCGATATAGGCGATGATGAACCAGCCCGCGTCCGCAAGGGCCATGCGGAATTGCCGCGGTGAGGCGGTTACCCAGTCTGGCTCCCGCCAATCCGCGCCGGGGCGGGGCCAGAATCGGGGAACCGCCCGCCGGTAGTCCTGATAGGCGGCGCCGTGCCGACGGGCCAGCTTCTCCTCCTCGCGGGTCAGCACGCCCGGATAATAGAGCAGGAAAGCCAGGAGGAGCAGAAGCAGCAGGAGGGGATTGGCGCTCGCCAGCCCCAGACCGATGGTGGCCAGCAGACTGGAAAGGTAGAGGGGGTTGCGGGTCACCCCGTACGGTCCCGCGCGCACCAGCTCCGCCCCTTTGTGTCCGCCGATGAACAACGTGGCGAGCAACCGGCCGAAGATGCCGGCCATTACCAGCATCAAACCGGCCCATGCCGTGGCAAGCGCCCACCAGGAACCGCCGAGCAGCGCACTCTCCGTGGACAGCGCGAGGAATACCACCAGTACCGCCACGGCACCGCTCAGACGCCGGCGGGTCCGGGTGTGGTGAAGGGGGCGGTGCTGGCTGAGGAGGCCCTGTCCGAAAGCCATTTTCCCGAGACCGACCGTGGTTGCCGAATTTGTGGAAGCCTCTATTCCACCTATCCCGGTTCGTCGGGTGTGGCGCAACCCAGGGCATCCCGGGAGATCAAATTTCAGCGGGGAAGGTAGCGGCAGGCGCGCGCGGATCTGTAGCCGCCCGTTGGCATGGTCCTGGAAGGCGCGGAGTGGAGTGCCCGTCGGGTATCCCGGAAATCCGCCCCGGAAGGAGGGGTGTGGCGCGGTCCCAACCAGGCGCCGCGGCGGTCCGTCTGCCGGCCCCGTCCGGGCGGAGTAGGGGTGCGAAGTGGCGCAGCCGTCTAGCCGGTGCCGGCCCGTTCAGGAAGCTCGGCGAGGTCGATCCGCTCGCCGTTACCGGGCCGGAAGATCCCCTGCCGGCCCCGGAGCTCGGCGATCCGGTCGCCCAGAACCTCCATGGGCGTCTCCTCGCCGTGGACCAGGGCGAGCGCGGGCCCCCGGGTGAATCCCGCGTACCAGCGCCGCAGGCCCTCGCTGTCTGCATGGGCGGAAAGGCCTCCCACGGTGTGGATGCGGGCGCCGACCTTTACCGGCTCTCCCCACAGCTCCACCTCCCGGGCGCCGTCCACCAGCCGCCGGCCCAGGGTTCCGTGCGCCTGGTAACCGACGAACACCAGATGGGTCTCGTCGCGCCACAGGTTGTGCTTCAGGTGGTGCTTGATGCGGCCGCCCGTGCACATGCCGCTGCCGGCGAGGATGATGGCCCCGCTACGGACCCGGTTGATGCCCATGGATTGCCTCGGGGTGCGGGTCATCTGCAGGTTGGGGAGCGCGAAGGGGTTGCCGCCGTTCTCCTGGCTGCGCTTGACGGCCTCCGGGTCGTACACCTCCTTGTGGCGGGCATATACCTGCGTGGTCTCGATGGCCATGGGACTGTCCAGGAAGATGGACCAGTCATCCAGGCCCCAGTCCCGGTGGTGCTTGGCGAAGGTGTACAGGAGCTCCTGGCTCCGGCCCACGGCGAAGGCGGGGATGAGGATGTTGCCGGCCTCCGAGCGCGCTTCCCGGAAGATTTCGGCCATTTCTCCCCAGGTGGCCTCCCAGGAACGGTGGAGCCGGTCCCCGTAGGTGGATTCCAGGATTACCAGATCCGCCTCTTCCACCGGGCTCGGGTCGCGCAGTATGGGAGAGCCGTGGTGCCCCAGGTCGCCGCTGAAAACCAGCTTGCGCGCCAGGCCGTCCTCCTCCAGCCACAGCTCCACGATGGCCGATCCCAGGATGTGGCCGGCATCGCGAAGTCGCACATGCACCCCGGGCATTATCCGGCGGATCTCGTCGTAGTCCAGGCCCCGGAAGCGGCGCATGGCGCGCTGCGCTTCCTTGACCGTGTACAGGGGCTCCACGGGATCCAGTCGGCGCCGGCGGCGCTTGCGATTCACCGCCTCGGCCTCCCGCTCATTGAGGTTACCCGCGTCCTTGAGCATGATCCGGCACAGGTCGCGGCTGGCCCGGTGGGTGTAAATGGGGCCCCGGAAGCCCGCCTGCACCAGCAGCGGCAGGCGGCCAGAGTGGTCGAGGTGGGCATGAGTCAGGACCACCGCGTCGATGCGGTCCGCGGCGAATGGGAAGGAGTCCCGGTTGCGCTCCTCGTCTTCGGGGCTCCCCTGGATAAGGCCGCAGTCCACCAGAATGCGCTTGCGGCCCACCCGGATGAGGAAGCAGGATCCCGTAACCTCCCGTGCCGCTCCCAGGAACTGGATATCCATGGCTCAGGCCCGCCCCGGCCGGGTATGGGGGGGCCGGGAGCGCACTCCGGCGGGTATCGGATGGCGGGTGGCGATGCGGCCCACGGGGAGCCGATGGACGGCGGTTTTCTCGCTGGACATGCGGAACCCTCTGGTTTCCCGGTACTATCCGGACGCGGTCGGTCCGGCTCCAGGGTATCAGAGGGCTCGGGGTGGGGAACGGATCAGCGCCGGTTACGGCTCGGGTGGGGGCTGCGCTGCCGGCGGGGACGTCTGCGCAGCGGCTCCTGGCGGGTACGGCGGCGGCGGTTGATGGTCCGGGAGGCGGGACGTTTGCGCTTCATGAAAACTCTCCTCCTGCGGGCCGGGCCCGCTTTGGAATCCGCAGGGTCCATTGCAGCGAGGCCGGGTTGCAGTTTGTTGACAGGCCGAAAAAAGCCCCGGCGGAGGCCGGGGCGGGATTCATGCGAAAGCCGGCCCCGGTCAGGTCGGCGTGGTCTCCTTGCGCTGCCGATCGGGCTCCACCGTCGGCCCCGGTTCACGCGGAGCGCCTTCGGGCAGGCCGAGGAAGACGGCGGCCGCCAGGTCCGCCTGCTGCTCGCCGTCGAGGTCGCGGATCTCCCGCTCGAAACGGATCCCCAGATTCTTGGCGATCCGCCCCAGGGCTTCCTCGTTGTATCGGATCCCCGGGTAATGGCGCCGGGTGATCAGGTGCAGCTTCATCTTGACGAGATCGCTTTCGCAGACGCACATACGGCACCTCCTGTGAGGTGGTCAAAAATCCACCTTGCGCCTGTGCTCCAGGTCGGATCAAGGCGAACGCCGCACTTCGTCACGGCTCTCTGGGGCGTTACAATAAGGCGTTTTTTTGAGTGGGGGCTCTCATGGCAACGGCGCACCTGGACGCCCAGGAACTGGCCATTACCGCCTGGTTCGTGGAAAGCGCGGTGGTCTCTCTGAAGGAGTACCTGGAGGAGGATGCGGAGGAGGGCGTGGAGGATGCCCTCCGCGTGCGCGACCTCTATCTCCTAGAGGGCATACGGAGCCTCCTCCAGGGCCATCTGGGGAGCGCGGAATCCGTCTCCCTGGAATTGAGCGCCGAGCAGCTGGAACGGCTGAGCCGTCTGGCGGATGATGCCGCCGCCCTGTGCCGGGGACAGCGCCCCGGCACGGAGGAAATGCAGGCGCTTTCCACGCCGCCCGACGCTTCGGCCCTGGCCCACATACTGGAGGGGCTGCGCGACAAGCTCCGCGCCCATCCCGAGCACCCGGAATTGGACGGCTGAGCCCCAGGCTCCAGCGAGCAGCGAGGCACGACGCATGAGCCGCAATGCGGACTACTGGATCGACAAGCTCGGCCTCACCGAGCACCCCGAAGGCGGTTTCTTTCGCGAGACCTTCCGGGCCCCGGAGGGAATGGACGCGGTCCATCTACCGGACCGGTACGAGGGGAGCCGCTCCTATCAGACCGCCATCTACTTCCTCCTGAAGAGCGGTCGGATGTCCGCCTTCCATCGCATGGAATCCGACGAGCTCTGGTTCTTCCACGCGGGGAGCGCCGCGAACATTTATTGCCTCCATGAAAACGGAGAGCGGGCGGACATCCGGCTGGGGCCCGATCCGGAGGCGGGGGAGGCTCTGCAGGCGGTGGTGCCGCGCGGTACCTGGTTCGGGGCCGAGGTTACCGAGCCCGACAGCTTCGTGCTGGTGAGCTGTACGGTGGCCCCCGGATTCGAGTTCGACGACTTCCGCCTGGGGAGCCGCGCCGCCCTGAAGGCGCAGTTCCCACAGCATGCCGAGCTGATCGAGCGGTTAACCATCGAGCCGTGAATCCGTTTATCTGACTCCGGTCCGGGTCGGGCCGGAGCGCACGGAGTCGAACCGGAGGAGCATGCATGCCCGAGGATGCGCCAAGCCCGCCCATGCTGGGAGTGATCGGCGGCAGCGGGATCTATGACATCGAGGAAATCGAGAACGCCCGCTGGGAATGGGTGGAAACGCCCTTCGGCGCCCCGTCCGACCGGATCCTGGTGGGCGACCTGGCCGGTTTGCCGGTGGCCTTCCTGCCCCGCCATGGACGGGGGCATCCCCTGCCGCCCAACGGGGTCAATTATAGGGCCAACATCGATGCCCTGAAGCGGCTGGGGGTCACCGACATCCTCTCCCTGAGCGCCGTGGGCTCCCTGCGCGAGGATCTGCCCCCCGGAGCCTTCGTGGTTACGGACCAGTTCATCGACCGTACCATCCAGCGGGAGAAGAGCTTCTTCGGCGCGGGGCTGGTGGCGCACGTCTCCATGGCCGAGCCGGTATGCAACCGGCTCGGCGATCTGGTGGAGCGGGTGGCCCGGGAGGAGGGGCTGCGGGTGCATCGCGGCGGCACGTACCTGGCCATGGAGGGCCCGCAGTTCTCCAGTCGCGCCGAATCGGAGCTGTATCGCTCCTGGGGCTGCGACGTGGTGGGCATGACCAACATGCCCGAGGCCAAGCTGGCCCGCGAGGCGGAGCTGTGCTACGCCACCGTGGCCATGGTCACCGATTTCGACTGCTGGCACCCGGACCACGGTAACGTGGAAGTGGAGGACGTTATCCGGGTGCTGCAGGCCAATGCCAGCAAGGCCCGGACCCTGGTGACGGCACTGGCGGAGAGCTTCGACCACCGCCCCGTACCCTGCGGCCAGGGATGCGACCGGGTCCTGGATACCGCCCTGATCACCATGCCCGAGGCGCGTGACGCCGAAACCGTCCGGCGCCTGGACGCCGTGGCCGGACGGGTGCTGACCACCGACACGGAGGAAACATGAGCCAGAATCCGTCCCTGCGGGAACGGGTCCGTTCCATCCCCGACTATCCCAAGCCCGGCATCATCTTCCGGGACATCACCACCCTGCTGCAGGATCCGGCGGGCTTCCGGGAGACCGTGGACCTGCTGGTGGCGCCCTTCGAGGCCAGCGCCGTGGACAAGGTGGTGGGCGTGGAGGCCCGGGGCTTCATTATCGGCGGGGCGGTCGCCCACCAGCTGCATGCCGGCTTCGTCCCGGCCCGCAAGATGGGCAAGCTGCCGTGGGAGACGGTGAGCGCGGAGTACGACCTGGAATACGGCACCGACGCGATCCAGATCCATACCGACTGCATCGCCAGGGGCGAGCGGGTCCTGCTGGTGGACGACCTGATCGCTACGGGTGGCTCCGCGGGGGCTGCGCTGGACCTCATAGAGCAGGTGGGCGGCAGCGTCGTCGGCTGCTCCTTTGTTATCGACCTCCCGGATCTCGGCGGTAGCGCTCAGCTACGCGAGCGCGGCTACGCGGTCTCCTCCCTCATCGAGTTCGAGGGGGACTGAGCGCCGGAGCCGGGTCACGGCAACCGACAGGTCATCGCCCATGCGCGTGGACGGCGTACCCTATCGCACCATCTGGCTGGCGGAGGACGGCTGGTCGGTGGACATCATCGACCAGACCCGCCTGCCCTGGGAGTGGCGGGTCGCCCGCCTGGCCAGCATGGAGGCGGCCGCCGAGGCGATCCGGTCCATGCGGGTGCGTGGTGCGCCACTGATCGGCGCCACGGCCGCATACGGGCTTTGCCTGGCCCTGCGCGCCGATGCCTCCGACGCGGCCCTGGAGCGGGCCCATGATCAGCTGCTGGCGACGCGGCCCACGGCGGTGAACCTGCGCTGGGCCCTGGAGGCAATGCGGGAGCGGTTGGGGAGGCTGCCCCCCGCGGAACGGGTCGAAGCGGCCTATGCGCAGGCCTCGGAAATCGCCGAAGGGGAGGTGGAAACCTGCCGCTGGATCGGGGACCACGGCCTGGCGCTGATCGAGGCGGCGCACCGGGCCAAGGGGGAGGGACCGGTGAATGTCCTGACCCACTGCAATGCGGGCTGGCTGGCCTGCGTGGACTGGGGGACCGCCCTGGCGCCCATCTATCGGGCGCATGACGCCGGCATCCCGGTCCATGTCTGGGTGGACGAGACCCGGCCCCGCAACCAGGGGGCCGCCCTCACCGCCTGGGAGCTGGGCAGGCACGGCGTTCCGCATACCCTGGTGGCGGACAACGCTGGCGGTCACCTGATGCAGCACGGCCGGGTGGACCTCTGCCTCGTGGGCACGGATCGCACGACCCGAAGCGGCGATGTGGCCAACAAGATCGGTACCTACCTGAAGGCGCTGGCTGCCCGGGAAGCGCAGGTGCCCTTCTACGTGGCCCTGCCGGGGTCCACCATTGACTGGACGGTGGCGGACGGGCTGGCTGAAGTCCCCATCGAGGAGCGGAGCCAAGTGGAGGTGACCCATATTTCTGGCCGAGCCCGCGACGGCCTGGTGAGTTCCGTGGCCATCGCCCCCGAGGGCACGCCCGCGGTCAATCCGGCCTTCGACATCACGCCCGCCTCCCTGGTAACCGCGCTGGTCACCGAGCGCGGCGTCTGCGCGGCCTCGGAGGCTGGCCTCGCCGGCCTCTATCCCGAACGGTCGGCATCATGAGACATATCACTGCCCGCCGGTCCCTGGTGGCGGCCATGGACGAGCTGGGGCAGGCCGGCCTGAATCAGGGCGCCTCGGGCAATGTTGGCCTCCGGGTCCCCGGTGGACTGCTGATCACCCCTTCCGGCGTACCCTACGAGCAGCTGCGCCCCGGGGATCTGGTGGAACAGGACATGGAGGGCGGCGTGGTCCAGGGCCGCCTGCGTCCCTCCAGCGAATGGCGCTTCCATCGGGACATCCTGGCCGCCTATCCCGAAACCGATGCGGTGGTCCACGTTCACTCCCCCTACGCCACCGCGCTGGCCTGCCTGAACCGGCCCATTCCGGCCTTTCATTACATGGTGGCCGTGGCCGGGGGCATGGAGATTCCGTTGGCCCCTTACGCCACATTCGGCTCCCAGGAGCTTTCCGATCAGCTTCTCGCTGCCATGGGTGACCTGCGGGCCTGCCTGCTCGCGAACCACGGCTTAGTGGTCCGGGCGACCGGATTGGAGCAGGCCCTAGGCCTGGCCAGGGAAGTAGAGAATCTGGCCCGCCAGTACCTGCTCGCCCTGCAGGCCGGCGATCCCGTTCTTCTGGGCCTGGAGGAGATGGAGCGCGTGCTGGAGCGGTTCGCGGGGTACGGCCCGGGAGGCGGCGATTAGGTTCGGGACCTGGAATCGCCGTCGTCGTGATCCTGCCTATCCAGATCCTCCAGCTCCTCGAATTCCCTGGTGGCCTGCTCCTCGTAGGAATAGAGGTCGGCGTCCCGGAGCACGTAGAGGTTGTCCGGCTTCTTCCGCGGCAGGGCCCGCTTCTCGCGCAGCTCGATAATGGTGGTCAGGAGGTCGCCCAGGGGGCCGGAACGGCTCAACAGGGCATCGGCGATATCCGTATCCAAGCGGACCTCCTCCACCACCTGGCCCAGCGGCCTTTGCACCAGCGCCTCGATCAGGGAGAAGGCACCGGTGATGAAGGCGCTTTCCGCGAAGTAGGGGTCCTCGTCCATGTGGCCGGCGGCCAGCTCCATGAGCCGTCCGCGGATCACCGCCTCCTCCAGGAGGGGGTTGCGGATGTCGCCCCGTCCCGCCCCGGAGTAGAGCAGCAGCGCGATCCACTTGCGCAGATTGAACTTGCCCAGCAGGGCCAGCGCCTGCCGGATGGAGTGGATATCCTTGGCCCGGTGGAAAGCCGGTGAATTGATGAGCCGCAGGAGCTTGTAGCTGAGGTCCGGGTTTTCCTTGAAGGTGGCCTCGATCTCGTCGAATTCCGCCTCGCCGGAAACCTGCTTGTAGAGCGTGAGCAGGGCGGTCTGCTGCAGGGACAGGGACTCGGTGGTGATCTGCGATGGCCGGGCGAAAAAGGTGCCCTGGAACAGGTGGAATCCCCGATCCTGGGCCTCCTCGAACGCCTCCCGACTGTGCACGTTCTCGGCGATCAGGGTGGCCCCGTTGTCCGGCAGGGAGACCAGTAGATCGTCGAGTGCCTCGTCCCCGACCAGATTGAAATCCACCTTGATGTAGTCGACCACCTCGTAGAAGGGGCGGTATCCCGGGTCGGCGATCAGAAGACTGAGGGCCAGCCGGAAGCCCTTTCGCGAGGCGCCGAGGAGCTGGTCGATAAGCGCCTGGTCCGGCTCCACGGTCTGGACCAGCTCGAGCACGCACCGTTCGGCGGGGAGCAGATCGGCGAACCCCCGGCTGATGAATTCCGGCGAAACATGGATAAAGGCGGTGCGCCCCCCGAGCAGCTTACCGAATTCCGGGCTGTCGAGGGTATCCACCAGGGCGGTGGGCAGCTCCCGGGCCAGATGGGAGGCATCGGCCCCCGGGTTGTCCGGGTCGCGAAACTGTAGCTCGTACCCGAAGAGCTCCTGCTCCCGATCGAGCACCGGGTAACGGGCGATGTGGATCTGCTGCATCCGGGATGCTTTCTTAGTTGGGTCGTGGGGGTGGACCCGCTCCCCCGAGGGCTGGAGCGCATTCGCAGAGATCCGGCTCCAGCATGACCTGTAGGGGGTTCCCTTTCCGCCCGTAGAATACTAGGTCTTCCGCGCCGAAGGCTAGAGGGCTGTGGATGCCCGCCGGTACCCGGTCCGCTCCCCTTCCATGGTCGCCTGCAGGCTGTCCAGCGGCCTCTTCCGGGGGCTGCGAAGATTTCCTCCGGCCGATGGCTTTCTCCATTCCCGGTCGAATGGGAGAAAGATCCCCGAATCCGGGAGCCGTTTTTTCCTGGAAGACGGGTGCCCTTTTGATCGGGATCATTCTTTATAAGGAGGCGCTGAAGTACTATCGGGAGCGTGCCCAAGACCTTGTCAGGAGCCCGCCGTGCTTAAGCGCTGTATCCTCCTCCACTGCCTGTTCTTCGCGCTCTTCGGTTCCGGGCCGGTCCAGGCCGAACCCACGAATTCCCCCAGCGGCAAGCAGCTTTTCAGGGAGCATTGTGCCACCTGCCACGGGCCGTCGGGTCGGGGCGGGATCGGATTGCCCCTGCATCTGGAGGACTTCCTCCGCATCGCCGACCGGCAATACCTGATGGAGACCATCAAGCACGGCCGGCCCGGCCGGGTCATGCCCGGATTCGCACATCTCCTGACGCGGACCGAGCGGGGGCGGATCGCGGATTTCATCGAGGGATGGCAGAAAGGCCCGGAGGCGGAGCTGCCTGAAGTCGGAGAAGGGAGCGCCGACCACGGTGCCGAGCTGTTCGAGCGGAACTGCGCCGGATGCCACGGCTACAAGGGGCAGGGAGGCACCCAGCCCAAGGCCGCGCCGGGTCATATTACGGGCAAGAAGGCCGTGGTGCCGCCGGCGCTGAACAACTCCGGCTTCCTGGCGGCGGCCAGCGATGCCTTCATCAAGGCGACCATGCTGCGTGGCCGGGAGGGCACGCCCATGCGGGCCTATGGCGGAGCGGAGGAGCTTACCGACCAGCAGATGAACGATCTGGTGGCCTACATCCGTAGCTGGGGCCAGGGGGTGGACCCGCTCGCCAAGCCGGTAATCGAGGTGCGCTCCGATCTGCCCATGGACGAGCTCATCCCCATGCTCAAGATGTCCATCAACAGCCACAACTTCGTTTTCATCCGGCAGCAGACCCTCTACGAGGGTCTGCCGCCCGCGGCGAAAAAGCCCGACAGCCCCGTCCATATCCTGCAATTCTGCAGCTTCGGACTCCTCGACAAGGCGCTGAAGGTGGATGAGCGGGTGGGTGCCTTCCTGCCCTGCCAGATCAGCGTCTACCGGGAGGGCGGACGGACGGTCATGAGCGCCATCAATCCCAAGGCCCTGTCCCCGCTTTTCCATAAGCCGGAGCTGGAGCTGTTCTGCTCCCTGGTAAGCGAAAAATATCTCCGGATTATGCAGGAGGCGAACTTCTGATGGCGGCGCGCATCCTGACCGTACTGGCATTGCTTTTGACCGTTTCCCAGGCCGGGGCCGACCAGGCCCGCTCAAACTTCCTGGAGCGGGAGATCCCGGGCGCCCATGTGGGGCTGGTGCTCAACCACATCCAGGCCGCCATCCATGAAGCGGGCTTCACTTTCACGCGGATCCAGAACGTGGACCAGGGGCTGGCGGCCAAGGGATTCGACCGACCTCCCTACAAGATCGTTTTCTTCGGCGATCGGAAGGCCTTCGAGGAGGCACGCCGGATCGACCCCCGCGTCATTCCGTACCTGCCGCTCAAGATCACCATCTACGAGGGCGATGAAGGCGACACGCACCTCTCGGTCGTAAACCCGACGGTGGTGGGGCGGATGTTCAACCCCGGGCTTCAGGAGCAATTCCGGAACTGGTCCCGGGACATTTCCCGCATCCTGGATCAAACCGTACAAGAGGTCCGCGGCCGCACCTTCTCCCCCTAGCCGTGCTGCTCCGCCGGTACCGGTCCGCCGGGTTCCCGGCACTGTACGTGGTCGCTTCCCCGGGGATCCCGGACGGGGCCGTGTGCCGCCCGTCCTATTCTGGTCAAGTGTCAGAGAGGCTCAGTCCTTCCGCATCCCGGCCGTCGAATAGGCGTAGTACATGCATCCAGTCATGAGCAGGAGGCTGAGCACGCCCTGCAGCACTCCTCCCGCGAAATCCGCCGTCACCGTGAAATAGGGGGGAACCAGAAAACCATAGACGGTGAGGATGCTCCCGAGCAGATAGGGGAAGGGCAGAAAGCTTGCCCATTGCGCGGTCCGTCGCCGTCCGTGCAGCAGTCCGCGAAGGGGAAGCAGCAGGGGCAGGGTCTTTATGGTCATCCAGGCCGGATAGGGGCCGTGCGGACTCCACCAGAGGGCCCAGGCCATGGAATTCGCTATGAGGCCCAGCAGGCCGGCAACGGCGAGCCATTGCCACGTCTCGGCTGAAAGGCTGTGGGCGGGCTTGGCGAGGAGCTTGCGCATGTTGATTACCGGAGTTTTGGCGAAGGAGGGGCATAAAATGCTTGAAGGCCACTATAAGTAATTTTTAAAGGAATTATGTTCCCTGCGCATGAAATGTCCGTGTAGTGTTGACACTGCAATCCGGGCGGGCGTAATTTCGACTTCAAAAGCCCGCAAGGGTACGTCGTTTTGTCCGAATCTTCCTCGCCGTGGAGGACAGCGCCCGGCGCACATCCTGCTTCGGAAACGGGGCGGTATTCTGCCGGGCTTGTTTGGGGGGAGCAACCACAATGGGGAGGATTTGGATTCCGGAAAACGCAAGTCCTTAATCGACAGCGCGAAGGGCCTTGCTTTTGTTTTGTCGATGGGCATTTCCTCTTTAGGGGTACGCAAAGGAGGAGCTCGCCTGCCGAGAGGGTGCATCAAGGGCCTCATTCTTTGTTCTAGGGAGACGTCGTCTCCAAAAATGCAAACCTCGGGAAGGAGCAGGTTCCGTGATCCAGCAGAAGCCTTTTGCCAAGATGCTCGGTCTCGTTTTCGGTGGTGCACTGATTCTGGCGGGCTGCGCCGGGCAGGACGGCACCAAGATGGGGATGGCGGAGAAGGCCGAGCAGGCCGTCGCGAAGGCCGAGACCGCCGTGGAGAAAACCCGCACCGAAACCGATGGCTGGGGCCTGTGGAAGAGCACCAAGAAAATCCTGGGCAATGCCCGGGCCAGCCTGGAAAAGGGTGATTACAAGGCCGCCCTCGACGCTGCACGCCAGGCCCGCTTTCAAGCCAACAAAGGACTGGCCCAGTATCGCGAGGAGCAGGACCAGTTCCAGGTCGCCGCGAAGACCGCCAGCAATAGCGGCAATTTCAACGAAGCCAGCTGGGTCTCCGGCAAAACTTCCGGTGAGTGATTGGGAAAAGGGTGTCCTGAATTGGGCACCCGTTTCCTTTTTTGATAGGGTCATCGGCAACGCCGATTCCTAGAAACCACTCAGCGAGGAGTGTGCGGGCTTATGATCCGAGCGAACCGACTCCTGTATTTGGGCGGGATGGTGCTGGGGGCCTCCTTGGCCCTGGGTGGCTGCGCCTCCCAGCCAACCGAGGAAGCGCCTGCGGAGCAGGCCGAGATGAGCATGCAGGAAAAGGCTGCCCAGGCCGTTTCCGAGGCCGAAGCTGCGGTCAAGAAGACCCAGCAGGAAACGGATGATTGGGGGCTTTGGAAAAGCACTCTCGGTATCCTGAACAATGCCAAGAACAGCCTGGAGCAGGGTGACTACCAGGCGGCCATCGACGCGGCGGAGCAGGCCAAGTTCCAGGCCGAGAAGGGGCTCGAGCAGTACCAAGAAGAGCAGGAAGAGTACAAGAAGGCCGAGGAAGCGGCCAAGCAGCGCGGCGATTTCCCCGAGGAGGAATGGGTCGGCGCCGCCAAGGCCGGCCAGCAGGACGCCAGCCGGGACCGGGAAGGTGGTGATCGTATGGCCGGGGAGCGCAAATCCGTGGCCAACGGCACGCTGATCATCCAGTCCGATGACCAGGGCTTGTACAAGGTGGGCCGGGGAGACACGCTGTGGGATGTCGCATCCGCGGACGCCATCTACGGCAACCCCTTTGCCTGGCCCCTGATCTACAAGTTCAACAGCGGCAAGATCAACGATCCGGACCTGATCTTCCCGAGCCAGGAATTCGAGATCATGTGGAATGTGGATTCCGCCGCCTTCAACGCTGCGGTGCGCCACGCCAAGACCCGTGGCTCCTGGCGCCTGGGTGAGCCCGAGGCCTCCGACCTGGAGTATCTGGAGCAGAATTAGTACGGGAAGGGCTTCGGCACCAGGAAAAAAACGACGGCCTGTACGGGCCGTCGTTTTTTTGGTCATGCATTCCCGGCCGGGGCCCCTACGGCGTGTCCTTGAGCCGGACATGGACATGCTCGAAATGCACGCCGGGCTCCGCGAGCTGAATCATTTCCCCGAGCCGGTCCCGGTTGTCGATGCGGATATTGAACGGGGCCCCGGAACGGAAAAGGCCCGCGGGCATGAGCATGGATGTGGGCCCCTGCGACTGGGTCAGAAGCAGCACCGGCTGCTCCTGGAGCGCATTCCCCATGCTCCAGGAGATCCGGCACCAGCCGTCATGCAGGTGCCCCGGGAGGAGCTCCACACCCGCCTGTACCCCGCCCGATGCGGGAAGGTCCTGGTGCCAGCGGACCAAGCCTGCCTGCATGCGTGGCGTCGACGTATCCGGGCTTTCCTCCAGGTCGAGGATCAGGACTGGTTTGCCCACCAGCGTGCCACTTCCAACTCCCTGGCCGCGAAGCCGGATCCCCGCCTCGTCCCACTCCACGGCCTCCCAGCCTCCTGCCTCCGGGGTCGCGGAAGGATGGGCGAGGACCTCGCTCTGGAGGCGAACGTTGGCCTTCAGGGTGGCAGGGTCGCCGGACCGGCTCCAGCGACCCGCGAAGCAATGCCGGACGGCTTGTTCCATGCCCACCGCAACATGTACTGGCCTGGGGACGGGGAGCGGTGTTCTCCGCCGCCGGTTCCCCCTTCCCAGGATCCGCTCAAGGCGTTGCAGAAGGATGCGCCGCGGAGCCTCGGGCGTCTCCGCGAGGAGGGGGTGTAGCCGGGCTGGAGCCGCTCCGAGGTCCAGGTTCCGGCGAAGCTCCGTAAGCCGGGAAAGGGCCCGGCTGGCATCGATGATCCACCAATCCGGTGCGTGCGCCTTGGCGGTGGGCTTGCGGGGGTCCAGGCCGTCGGGCAGTACCGGCGGTTGATCCCCGGCGGCATCGAATACGAACCGGCCCCGGCGGCTTTCCACGTACGCGGATGGGGAGGCCGCGGGGAAAAGGAGTACATCCTCGCTGAGCAGTTGAAGGAACTGCTCCAGATGGGCGTGCAGCTCGCTTTCCCAGGCGTGGGGGTTGGTGGCGGCCTGCAGAAGGAGGCGGGCCGACGGCCGCAGCGGGGTGGTGGCGGTATCCCCTACCAGGGAGGGGCCGCGTACCGCGAAAAGATGTGCGGCCCCGGCGCCTCGGAAGGTGGCGAGAAAGCGGGCCCACCATTCCCTTGGCGGAATTCGGTTCTGATGCCAATGGGCCCGGAACAGGATCTGCATCAGCTCGAGCGCGTGGGTAGTGGCCTGGGCGAGCCGCCTGCGGCTTCGGCTGCGGATGGGCAGGATGCTGAAACCTTGTCGGGCCAGAAGCAGATAGGCATCGATGAAACGGTCCAGGCGCGCCGGCTCCGTGGGGCGGAAGGCCGCATAGAGCTTATCCAGGAACCGGAGCCGGAGGCTCCCGGGGATGTGCTGGAGAGCGGCTAGTCCCACCGGATCGGGCTCCTCGGGACCGAGGGGCCGCGAATCGGGATGCTCCCTTAGGACTTCCAGGTACCGGCCGAAACGGGGCTTCTCCGTTGGCGGCACGGGCTCCGGAAGGTCCTCGGACCATTCCAGGGGCAGGCGGGTATGGAGTGATGGAAGCGCCAACCGCTCCTCATGCCAGTAACGGGGAGAGCTTACCCGGCTTGGGCTCGAATCCGCAGCCGGACTGCGCGGCCGATTCTATCATTCCGGTAGGGGGTTCCCGGGAACGCTACTGGACATCCCGGGCCCGGGGCCTTCATTCGTTCGTGGACTGTCCGAGGCCGGCCAGGGCCAGCCCCCGGGAGAATTTGGTCCGGGCTCCTGGCTCCAACGGATATTTCGACTGTAGCGTGTTTATCAGCTCTTGCAGGGCCCCCAGGTAGCCGTCCTTCAGCTCGAGCTCCACCTCGCAGATAGGGTCCTCCCGGCCATCCGCGACAATGGTGCCTCGATCGGCCGCCCATTCCGCTGTTGTACCCCCTTCAAGCCGGAGGTCGCGAGCCCGGCGCACCATGTCCACCCGGAACAGGGTAATGAGCGGCAGGTCGCCCTGCAGGGCCCGCAGTCGTTGGATAAGCTCCGCATCCGCGAAGACCCCCAGATCGGGCTCCGGAGTGTCCACATGGGCCTCCCATTCCCGATGATGATGAAGGCCGTCCCCGGCATTCTCCCCGGCATCCGCCTTGACCGTCGCCACCCATCGGCTGCCCTCCCGGCGTACCCGGTATGCATAGCCTGCTTGCAGGAGGTGGAGGCCGGCGGTGTCAATGTAATCCGCGGTCATCTCGATCGTTCGCTCGGGACCCTCGGACAGGGAGCGAACTTCCGGTGCCCCGGCGATTTCCTCGAACCGCTCCTGGTGCGTGACCTGGAGCTTGAACTCCTGCTCTAGCATTGGGGGTCCTCCCCGAATACGCCGGCTCGAAGGCGGCCTTCCCGCATCTCTACCTGAATGCAAGCGGCCACCGTTTCGGGCCGATTGATATCCAGCAGGGGAAGGTTCCCGAAATCCAGTTCCGGAGGTGCATCCAGGGCCACCGCGATGATGCCCTCCAGCTCGGGATACAGGGCGGGCTGTCCGAGGGCGGGCCGGTGCACCTCGATCTTGGGGATGTCCTCTCCACGGAAGCCTTCCACCAGCACCAGGTCGAGCCGCCCGGGATCCAAACGTTCCAGCATTGCCGCCAGGGGAGCCTCTCCCTCCTCCGGCTCCTCGGTGAACAGCGCCCATCGCCTCGGAGAGGCGACCAGGGTCTGCGCGGCTCCGGCCTTGCGCAGGCGATAGCTGTCCTTGCCCGGGATGTCCGGGTCGAAGCCATGATGGGCATGCTTTACCAGTCCGACGCGCAGTCCCGCCTCCCGCAGGAGGGGAATCAAGCGGGTAAGGAGCGTGGTCTTGCCCGTGCCGCTATAGGCGACGAAGCCCAGTACGGGTTTCGGGAATGCGCCAATCATGGCTTCTCCTGGGTGAAACCGGTTGTCATTGGCCGAAAGACTCCACAGGATACCCGCCTGGATGCATCGGTTCGACCGTTTCCCGGGAAGGGATATCGGAGGGGAGGGTATGTACAAGCGTAAAGGGCGGATATTGTTCCTGGATCCGGAGCGGGGGGAGCTTTCCGGGATGGCGGCCGCCTGGGCCGGGTACCTCGGAGACGGATGGGTGGAGGCCGGGGCCGCGGCCTGGGAGGCCGAGCCGCCTTCCCCGAAGCGTCTGCTTCCACCGGATCTGCCCGGTCCCTTGCCCGAACCGGTTCCGTGGTCGTCCACCGAAGCGGCCGCGTGGGATCTGGTGGTGGCCCTCGCAGGACCCGAATGTCCTGATTGGACCGGCCTGCTCTCGGGGTACAGGCACAAGGTCTGGCGGCTCGGCGGGGAGTGCGGTCGGAACGGATCCGGCGCAGTGGACACGGCTGCATGCAGTCAAGAACTGCGAAGGCGAGTGCTGGGCCTGGTGGGCGGGTTCCGAATGAAGGCCCGTGAGGATGCCGGTCCCGGTGCGGAGTGACGCGGAGGTCTCCGCTCTCGCGGGCTTCGATTCTGGGAGAAGGAGCTCGATCGGAGGTGGGGTCTCCAGGTAGTGCCCCAGGCATCGGAATGCCTGCGGGCGGGCATGGAAGCAAAGGAGGATGGGTATGACCGAGAAAATCGGAAAGAGGATTTGGAAAGCGATGCTGGCCGCGTGCCTGCTGCTACCGTTCGGTGCACAGGCGCAAACGGCGGGACAGGACTTCATGTCGGTTAAGCGCATGTCCATGGAGCTTGCCCGGGACATTGCCCAGGCGGCGGTGAAGGCCTGCCGGGATAAGGGATATCAGGTCACCGCGGCAGTGGTGGATCGCAACGGGGATACCCAGGTGGTAATGCGGGATGTCTACGCCCCGGAGGTGAGCCTTCGAATCGCTAAACAGAAGGCCTATACCTCGGTAATGTTCTCCGTTTCCACCAAGGAGCTGGAAGCCAGTCGGCCCGAGGCCGGCAGCACCCTGAATCATGTCGAGGGTCTGCTGTTCGCGCGCGGAGCCCTACCCATCGAGATGGGCAGTGGGACCATGGTCGGCGCTGTCGGGGTTAGCGGAGCGCCGGGCGGGGATATCGATGAGGCCTGCGCGCAGAAAGGGCTCGATGCGGTGGCGGAGCGCCTGCAATTCGGAGGGATGTAACGGGCGAGCGGATTGAGCCCGGGAGCACAATGGGATATGCCCGGGAAGGGCTCGGGCTGCCCCATCCCGGGCCCGGAAGCGAGCGGGCCGCAAACGGGCTAGCCAATGGCGGTCGCGATAAAGTCGCGTGTTTTGCGAACCCCCGCCTCCCACCCCAGAATTTCCCGCAGGATGCTCCGGTTCTGCAGCACGCGCGACCAAGGCAGGTCGGAATCCAGTAGACCGGGGTCGGAAGCCAGCTCCTCCATGGAAAAGACCTGTATTCCGAGGCTTCTATAATACGCAAATAACGGGTTTTCCTCGTTGAGGAAAACCTTGGCGCCCAGGAAGAGCATCATGGCGATGTTTCCTGCCGCCTGCTGCCTGAAGTGGTTCATGATCACGTTGGAGCAGGGCCGTATAGCTTCCAGGTAACGGTCCGGCGGCAAGAACCGGCGCAGGGCCGCGAACCGTTCCCCCAGGGTGCTTCTTCCATACTTTTCAACGAATTCCGCGTAACATGCATTGCCGTAGCTGAGCGGGCAGATAACCCTCCGTTCCGTGCTGTCGATCTCTCCTATGAAATCGATGGCTTCCGCATGGTTATTGGAAAAAGCCGCGCTGTTTCCCAAAAGGATGTCGTTTCCGGACACTGCGTGGCAGCTTTCGGTACGGTCGAAAAAGCGGCCGTTCAGGCTGTAATTCCAGTCGAGGAAGCCGGGCCGCGGGTGCCCGATCCGTTCCACGACCATCCGGTACTCGGGACTGATTACCGGGGAGAAGAAATTGACTCGGCTCGCGGCCTCTTCCTTGGTGATCGAAGCCCCGCGGCAGGGGGTCAGCTTACGCAGATAGTGCTGCAAGTCCTGGCGAAGACCTCCGGGGCGGAGGCATTTCTCGAATATTGCCCGGGTCTTTTCGGTGAAGAGCTTATCGGCTCCCTCGGAAATCAGGTCGTAGTAATCGTAGCCCATTCCCACCCAGGCGAAATTCACCCCTGCCGGCGCCCGGCCGACCAGCTCCTTGTTGAAGGCATCCAGGGAGTGCAGGACCACCAGATCGTATTCCTGCAGTTGCTCCCCGAATTTTCTGTGCCTTAACCGGGCGGGGCCTATGGGCCGGACAGGCGCTTCCCGGATATATCGGGTCCTGTCCGTTCCGGCAGAAACCAGGAAACGGTTCGAATTCGGGGCAACCTCCTCGAAAAACCTGTAGGCCGAATCCAGGAACTTGTCGTCCGGGGACACATGCGCGATTCGGGGGCGTTCGGTCATGACCGGAAGGCTATGGGGGAGGCTCTTCAAAGAATTCGGTAGCTGCACGGTTTTCGCCGCTCAGTCCGTACATACTTCGATGTGGCTTTCCATATCGTCCATGAGCGACAGCATCTCCTCCATGTCGGAAAAACGCAGGATCGAGGTGCCCAAGGTATGATGAGCCCCTTGGAATGCGTTCACGCGGTCCCCGGCGGCCACCCACGGATCCCATTCGACGATTTTCTCTTCGAGCAAGCTGGATACGCGCAGCTCCCTGAATCTTCCCGGCCGTCGGGAATGGATAATGTAAGAGGACCAGAATCCGGATACCGGCCGGTTTTCCAGATCACTGCAATCCCGGCCCAAGGCCGCATCCACCGTATACTTGATCATGTCCACGCCGGTGGCGTACCGGGTGACCTCGGGGATCAGGTTCCCGCCGTTCCGGGGACCCACCTCGAGGAAGTACAGCTCACCGGTATCCGTGAAGACCAGCTCGATATTCAGCGCACCGTTCCGGAAGCCGATTGCATCCAGGAGGCGCTGCGTTTCCTTCTCCGCATGGGCCTGTTTCTGCGCCGTCAGGGTGGAAGGGAAGCTGATCCCGGCCGGAACGTTTCCGCTGCAGTTCGCGTCCACATGCTGATTGGACCAGCAGCAGAATCTCAGATCGCCGTCCACGACGAATGCGTCCGCATCGATCTGATATCCGCTTCTGGGGATTTCTTCCTCTATCACCACGCGCTCGGTGGGCGAGAACTCCGCCGCTTGGAAGAAGGCCTCCGCGAAAGCCGTGCGCTCCTTGAGGCGTGTCACTCCTTTACTTCCCGATGAGTCCGCCGGCTTGACGAAGGCGTCTCCCGGGATTTCGGAAAGGAATGCACCGGCCTCCCGGACATCCGAGAAGACTTCGCATTTCGGACTATTGAAACCATGGGCTTGCAAGAAATCCCGAAATTTCTTCTTGTCCGCCAGAGTGCTTACGGCTTCGTAAGGGTTTCCGGGGAGGCCCAGCTCTTCGGCCACAAAGGCGGCCGTGGGCGCCGCCGGGTCAGAGGCGTAGGCGACAATCCCGTCGATGCGTTTTTCCCGAGCCAGATGCAGCACTCCTTCATGATCCCGTGTGCTGAGGTTGTGGTACTCGTCCGCCACTGCGTGACCGGGGTTATCGGGCTTGAAATCCACGGTGATCACGTAATGGTTCTCGTTTTTCGCATATTCGATCGGCGGCATCTGGTTCCTGCTCCCGCCTAGGAATAGAATTTTACTCATTGCTCAATACCGTTTTTATGCGGTCGCAGATCGATTTCACCCGCGTTCTGCTCAGCCCGGGACTGATCGGGAGGCAAAGTGCCCGCCCGGCCTGTGCCGTCGCATTCGGGAGGTCGGTACCGGTCCGGAGGGGGGAGGTCTCATGTAGAGCTGGTGAAAAATAGGGCCGACATGCAATCCCATTTCCCGATAGGTATTTTTCTACTCTTTTCCGCTCGCTGACATCGCTCAAGAGTATCGGCGCGTACGCCCCATTTTTCGAAGCCTTTGGGCCCCATTCCTGAAACTCCACCCATCCTTGCAGCTCCCTTTCATAGGTTTCCAGTACCTCTTTCCGGGCGGCGAGAATGTCCGGAAGATCCTCCAGGACAGCCAGCCCCATGGCCGCGTGGAGCTCACTCATCTTCGCGTTGAGTCCGATTTCCTTGATTTCGCCGTTTCCCGGATCCAGTCCGAAATTGATAAGGCTTCGCGCCCGTTCCAGGGCCTGATCGTCCCAAAAGACGATCCCTCCGCCTTCGCCCGTATGGAATAGCTTGGTGGCGTGGAAGCTGAGGACCGAGGCATCCCCCCAGCGGAGGATGCTGTTTCCGTCGTAATCTATGCCAAAGGCATGCGCGGCATCGTAGATGACCGCGAGGTCCCTGTTTGCCGCGATTCGTTCTATCTCCTCCACATCGCAGGGATTTCCGTAAACGTGCACTGGGACTAGGGCCGAAGTGCCCGGGCCCGCATGCCCCCGGATCCGCTCCGGAGACAGGTTGAGGCTTTCCGGGTCGATATCCGCGAACCGGGGAGTGACCCCTTCGTTGCACAGGGCCGCACTGGTGGCAATAAAGGTGAACGGGGTCGTTACCGCCTCGTGACGCACGTTCAAGGCCTTAAGGGCCACTTGCAGTGCCAGCGTGCCGTTGGCCACCAGGAGCAGGTTGCGGATTCCCAGGAAGTCCTGAAGACGCTCCTCGAGCTCCCTGACTAGCGGTCCGTTATTGGAAAGGCGACCGGTTTCGTAGATCCGGTTCAGATAGCCATGGAATTTCTCGGGGTCCGGCAGATAGGGGCTGCCCACGGCGTTCATGGGTAGGTCCTTGCGATGCGGTTCAATCAAAAGGGGTGGTGAAGCTGACGCTTTTTTCCGAAGTCATCAGCCCCGCACGCGGAATCTCATTTTTTTGGCTTTTGTCGGGCGCCCGGAGCAGTTCCGCTTTCTGCTCTGTCCGAATGGGTCCCCGCCAGTATGTATCTTTACTTTTTGACGGTTGGATCGGGATGAACCCTGATTTCAAATTTATTTACAATGTTTTGGTGGGATGGAGGTTGATTCCACGGAAATTTGCACGTATTGGCTGGTATGGAGCTTCCGTTTCATCCACGGCGTGACTTCCTGCGTGTCTTCCGAAGTGCCGTGGCGGCAATGGGAGGTGGGCTTGTCAGGTGGTGATTCTCCCCGTGTCTTGCTGCTTACCCGGTGCAGTCCCTTCCAGGTGCCCATTTTCGAGGGCATCAACGAGGGCGGTGGTCGGGTAGAGGCGGTGGTTGAATATTCCTCCACCGGCCTGAGCCGTCCCGCCCTGTGGGTGCGGAGGACCAAGAGGGTATTCGGGGACAAATGGCCGATTCCCGCCGCACTGCGGCTTTCGGCGGCAGGCGAAGCCGAAGATCCCGTGGTCTCCGGGCTTATCGACAAGCTCGAGGTGGATCTAGTCGTGGTCTCCCGCTGGGACTTGCTTCCCCTGTCCTTCCTGGGCCGGTTTCCGCGGGGTGTGCTCAATACCCATATCTCGCTTCTTCCCGAGCTGCGCGGTAAGCATCCGATTCCCGGCGCGCTCCTGGCCGGAATGCGCAGGACCGGCGTCACCATTCATTTCCTGGACGCGGGAATCGATACGGGGGCGCCCCTTCTCCAGGAGCAGATTCCGATTCTTGAAGGGGATGGCCGGCGGGATCTGGAAATGCGGGCGGCTCAACGGATTCGGCCCATGTACAGCGAGGTGATCCGGGCCATGAAGGCCGGACGGTCTCCCGAAGGCGGGATGCGGTCCACCAATCTTCCCTGCCATTTCAGCTGGAAGCGACAAACGGGCTCCGAGCCGCCCGAGTCCTTACTGTTGGATTGGCGAGCACCATCCTGGTTCATTGCCCGGGTTGCCGAGCACCGGGACTGCCATATCCGATTCCGGGAACGGGACTACCCCATACGGTCGGTGGTAGATCGTGGGGAGCGGCCCGCTGGAAGTGGCGATCGGCCGGGCCGAGTCATTGCCGGGGCGGGAAGCCGGGTAACGGTGGTGACGGGGGAAGGGGCTGTGGACCTGGAATTGGCCCGTGGAGCCGGAGGAGGGGAGCCTGCTGCCCGACCGGAGCCTGGTGGGATTATTCCGAGCGGGAGATGGCCGCGGTGGCAGGAGTTCACTGCCTGGGTGGAGCGCCTGCCTGCATCGGTGAAGCTCCGCGAGCTTTTCTTGTTCTCCATGGATTTTTCCATGTGTGGCGCCTTCCTGTAAGAGGGAATCGTCCCGGAATGCCCACGGGACGGGGAAGTTTAAGAGAAGGCGGGTGCCCCGTTTTCCGGGAAATAGTATCCCTCGGGAAGTGAACGGCCGATTCTCCGGGACAGCCGGAGGTTGGCCTCCCGGAATCGCTCCAGCAGCCAGCCATAAACGGGATCGTCGGGATCCGGGCGCACCTCGTCGGTATCGGGAAGCCGGGCTCGGCTGCGTGCATCGGCCTCCGCGATCAGCATTCTCTTCCGCCGTACGTCTCCGTAGACATCGATATCCAAAAGGGTCCTGTCCCGCGCGTGCGCGGCGCTCTGACGGTGCAGGCTGGCGTGCTCGAAGAGCAGATTGCCGAAATCATGCCGCAATTCCCGGTTGAGGCGGAGCTTCTCGGCCAGCGCTTCCCGGGGCAGGGATGGGTTGTGATGCGCCAAGGGGGTGTCATGCTGTGCGATACCCAGGGATCGGGACAGATCCGCCACGATGGCCTCGCGCCCGTTTCGCCTCCGCAAAGCCCCGGACGCTTCCAGGTATTCCTCCAGGAAAGCCACTTCGATTCGTTCCGGACCAAAGGCTTGCGCATACGATTCGTACAGCTCGTCGTAGCACAGATCCAGAAAGAAATTGCGTTCCCTGAATTTGTATATATAGGAAAGAAAATCCTTCCAGGATAGGGGAAGCCCGTCCTTGACGTATTCGTTGTAAAGGGAGTGGAGCAGCGTGTCCTGCCGTCTCAGGGTGAACAGGATATTCGTATCCGGACCCAGAAGCGTCCGGAGCCTATGGGCACTGCGCCGTGTGTCGCTCATGTCGGCGGAAAAGCGGAAGGAGAGCCATTCCAGGGACACCCCGAAGGCCGCTTTCCCCGCACGCCGCGCTTCGGCCATTTCCGCTTCGATCTTTTTCCTCGCCTCCTGGCTTTCCCGTTCGAAAATTTCGCTCCGTCCGTAAAGGAGGAGGTGCTCGAAGATGCGCTCGAGCTCCTCGTCCGCGTAGCCGATCCCGCCGTCGGCGCCTACCCCCAGGTATGCGATTTCGGGGTGCTGGGCAAAGAAGTCCTTCTGCAGGGAGGTGGTCAGGGTTTTCGGTATCCCGATGTGGGCAAAGACCTGCATGTTCACCTCTTGTCGGCCTTTCGACGGGAGAGGGTGGGCGTCTTCGCGAAAGCGGTGTCTGTTTTTTTGAGCCTCAGTTACTCATCACGGCGGGGGAGCCACCGGCTGTCAAGGCGGATCCTCCTCGGGCAAGAAGACGGAGGCGGGGTGTCGCCAGGGATGGACCGGTGGGCGGCTGTGCTCTCCTTGTCCGGGAGTGCTTTTGTCCCTAGTGTCGAAGTAAGGGCCTGTAAGCGTTACGCAAGCCGTTCAGGCACCGTAAATCTCTCGTCCAAGCCAAGGGGGTCACTCATGCAGCGCGTAGAGAAATTGGGGCCTGTACTGGCCATGCCGCTCGCCGTGCTGGTCGTGCTGCTGTCCATGCCGATGGGGGTGGTGAAGGCGGGTCTGGTATCCACGGAACAAGTGGTGAAGGACGCCCGGTTGGTGGAGAAGCGGGCGCGCGTGCAGGCTTTCCTGGCCCGGAGCGATGTCCGGCAGCAGCTGGAGCGGTGGGGAGTGAGCCCCAAGGAAGCCTCTTCCCGGGTGGACAGCCTCACCGACTCCGAGGTGAGGCGCCTTGCCGGGGCGCTGGAGCGGGAGCCCGCGGGCGGCGATGCCCTGGGGACCCTGGTGGGCGGAGCCATTTTCGTCTTCATCCTGCTGCTCATTACCGATATCGCCGGGCTCACCGACGTTTTCCCCTTCGTCAAGAAGCCGTAGCGGAGGCCGGTCTTGCGGAGGGCGTGTGCCCTGTTGCTCGCGGCCATGCTGTCCGCGTGCGCACATCTTGAAAGCGAAGGGCTTCGCGAGGATTCGGGCACCCTTCCGGAACGCTCGGAGGTGGTCGGGGTACCGTTCTATCCCCAGCAGGAACATTACTGCGGCCCGGCGTCCTTGGCTATGGTGCTCTCCTGGTCGGGGGAAAAAGTGGCGCAGGAAAAAGTGGCCCCCCAGGTTTTCACACCGGGGCGTGCGGGCAGCTTCCGGACCGATATTATCGCCGCGGCCAGGCGCCACGGGCGCCTGGCGGTTCCCGTCCGGGAGCTGCAAGGGGTGCTGGCCGAGCTGGGTGCCGGCCATCCCGTGCTCGTTTTCCAGAACCTCGGCCTGGATTGGTGGCCGCGTTGGCATTTTGCGGTGGCCATCGGCTATGACCTGTCACGCGGAACGGTCATCCTTCACACGGGGCGGACGCCGGCGCGGGAAGTGGCGCTGGCCACCTTCGAGCGGACCTGGGACCGCGGGGGAAGCTGGGCGCTGGTGGTGCTTCCGCCCGGAGACCTGCCGGCGGGCAAAGGGCCCCTGGATGTTCTGGAGGCCGCCGTCGGTTTTGAACGTACCGGCAAGGACAAGGCGTCGGAGCGTGTCTATGCCGCGGTCACCCGTCGCTGGCCCGGGCAGCTCGGGGGGTGGATGGGGCTGGGAAACAGCCGTTATCGGCGGGGCGACCTGGAAGGCGCGGAGAAAGCCTTCCGCGGCGCCCTGCGCCAGCATCCCCGCGCGGCAGCGGCCTGGAACAATCTCGCGGTGGTCCTCAAGGAACGGGGCCGCCGGGAGGCGGCCCGGGATGCGGCCCTGGCCGCCGTCCGGTTCGGAGAGGAGGAACGGGACACGTACCGGCGCACCCTGGAGGAGATCGGGGGGCTGGAAGGGGCGCCATAGAGCCCGGCCCAGCGGCGTAAGGGGTGCTCCTATCCGGCTGTACACGGGTGGACGGGAAGTCTTACGTTGGGCCGGAAGATCCTATGGCATCCACTTCCAGCGAGCGTCCGGGAGTCCGTCCGGCTGAGGCGCTTCCGGGCATTAGGAGGCACGATCATGGCACGTGCGGTCCCGGGATTGTCCGCTGCGGTCCTGCTTCTGTGCGGGCTTGTGGCTGCTGGCCAAGCCCTGGCCGAAGAGGCCACCGCTCAGCTCGAGAACAAGGACGGCGAGGAGGTTGGTGAGGTAACGTTGGAGGAGAGTCCGCACGGCGTCCTCGTCCATGCCGAGCTCGACGGAATGCCCGAGGGCACCCATGCCTTCCACATCCACGAAAAGGGCAAATGCAAGCCGCCGTTCAAGTCCGCCGGCGGGCATTACAATCCGAAAGACCACCAGCACGGCTTCATGAACGAGGACGGCTACCACGCCGGGGACATGCCCAATATCTACGTGCCCGATTCGGGCGAGCTGGAAGCGGTCATCTTCAATCCGAAGGTATCCATGAACGACGAGCTGCTCGACGATAATGGGGCGGCCGTGGTGATCCACGAAGGCGCCGACGACTACATGACCGATCCCGCCGGAGATGCAGGCCCCCGGATCGCCTGCGGCGTGATCGAGCAGTAACGGTCCGGAGCGGGGCCGCCCGGCGGTCCCCGTTTCATACCGGACGACACGACCCTGCCCGGTTCGTCGCTATTCCTCCGCTTCCAGCTCCCGCCAGAAGCTTCCCGTCCAGACCTCCGCCGGCCGGAACCGGTTCTTGTAAGCCATCTTGGCGCATTCCCGGATCCAATAGCCGAGATACACGTGGGGATAGCCCGCCTCCCGGGCATGGTCGATCTGCCACAGGATGGCGTAGGTCCCCAGCGAGCGCCGTTCGGCCGTGGGCTCGAAGAACGTGTACATGGCCGAGAGTCCGGTTGGCAGGAAATCCGTGATGGCCACCGCCAGCAGCCGGTTGTCCGGATCCCGCATTTCCACCAGACGCGTATCCACCGGCGAGCTCAGGCAGGCGCGCTCGAAGTCTTCCGGGTCCTGGAAATCCATTTCCCCGCCCGGATGCCGGGCCTTCTGGTAGCGGCGATAGAGATCAAAATGGTCCGGATCGAGTTCCGCGGGCCGGATATTGACCTGAATGTCCGCATTCCGCCGCCAGATGCGCCGCTGGCTGCGATCGGACCGAAACCGTTCGGAGGGAATGCGCAGGGATTCGCAGGCGCTGCAGGCCGGACAGTGCGGCCGGTACAGCCTCGGGCCGCTGCGGCGGAATCCGTAACGGATCAGCTCCCCGTACAGGCGGCTGTCAACGGGCACTCCCGGATCGTAAACGGCGGAAACCGCCGTCCGGTCAGGAAGGTAAGGGCAGTCATAGGGGAAAGTGGCGTATAATGTCATGCCTTCGGCCGGCGAATGGGGCTAGATTGACACCCTGGCGGTCCGGGCCTAGGGTGCGTAAAATACGGAATTTTCCTGTCTACCAGCAGACCATGATAACGCAGTAGCGGCTACCAGGTGGCGGCCCTCGCGCAGCCATCTTCAAGTCTATACACAGGAGCGAGCCTTGAAGCTCACTGGCGCAGAAATCGTCGTCCGATGCTTGCAGGAAGAGGGAGTGGATACGGTCTTCGGGTACCCCGGCGGCGCCGTACTCCACGTATACGATGCCCTGTTCAAGCAGGATCGAGTGCGCCACGTATTGGTTCGCCACGAGCAGGGGGCCATTCATGCCGCCGAGGGCTACTCCCAGGCCACCGGAAAGGTGGGCGTGGGGCTGGTGACCTCCGGCCCGGGGGCCACCAACGCCGTCACCGGTCTGGCCACCGCCTACATGGACTCGGTGCCCCTGGTGGTGATTACCGGGCAGGTGCCCACCTCCCTGATCGGTAACGACGCCTTTCAGGAGGCGGATAACGTCGGCATTACCCGGCCCTGCACCAAGCACAACTTCCTGGTCAGCGAGGTCAGCGAGCTGGCCTCCACCATCAAGAAGGCCTTCTATATCGCGTCCACGGGCCGTCCCGGGCCGGTGGTGGTGGATATCCCCAAGGACATCACCGCCGCCGAGTGCGAGTTCGAATACCCCCAGGAAGTGCATATGCGCTCCTACAACCCGACCATCAAGGGGCATTCGGGCCAGATCAAGAAGGCCGTGGAGCTCATGCGCAACGCCGAGCGGCCCATGGTCTACACCGGCGGCGGCGTGGTGCTCGGCGATGCCGCCGAGGAGCTGACCCGGCTCGTGCGCAAGCTCAATTTCCCCATCACCAACACCCTGATGGGGCTGGGCGGATATCCGGGAGACGATCCGCAGTTCGTGGGCATGCTGGGTATGCACGGCACCTATGAGGCCAATATGGCCATCACCCACTGTGACGTGCTGGTGGCCATCGGTGCCCGATTCGACGACCGGGTGACCGGCAAGATTGAGCGCTTCGCGCCGCATGCCAAGATCGTCCACGTGGATATCGATCCCGCCAGCATTTCCAAGAACGTGGAGGTGGATGTTCCCATCGTGGGCCATGTGCAGTCGGTCCTGGAAGAGATGGGCCAGGTTGTGGACCGCGAAGGTCCGGGAGACCTGGAGCGCCTCCGCCCCTGGTGGGACCAGATCAACGAGTGGCGCGGCCGGGACTGCCTCCAGTACGACCGCGAAAGCGGTCTGATCAAACCGCAGTTCGTGCTCGAGAAGCTCTACGAGGTGACGGAGGGCAATGCCATCGTCACCTCCGATGTGGGCCAGCACCAGATGTGGGCGGCGCAGTTCTACCACTTCAAGCGTCCGCGCCAGTGGCTGAACTCCGGCGGCCTCGGGACCATGGGCTACGGCCTGCCCGCCGCCCTCGGCGCGCAGATGGCCTATCCGGACGCGGCGGTGGCCTGCGTCACCGGGGAGGGCAGCATCCAGATGAACATCCAGGAGCTTTCCACCGCCAAGCAGTACCGTTTGCCCGTGAAGGTAATCAACCTGAACAACGGCTACCTGGGCATGGTGCGCCAGTGGCAGGAGCTGTTCTACGAGAGCCGCTACGCGGAGTCCTATGTGGACGCCCTCCCGGATTTCGTGGCTTTGGCGGAATCCTACGGCCACGTGGGCCTGCGCACCGACAAGCCCGGTGACGTGGAAGGCATGCTCCGCGAGGCCATGAGCACCGACCGGCTGGTGTTCCTGGACTTCGTGGTGGATCCGGCGGAGAACGTCTATCCCATGGTTCCGGCCGGTGCGGGCCTGGACGAGATGGTCCTGGTTTGAGGGGCGCCCCATGCGACGCGTGATATCCGTTCTTCTAGAAAACGAAGCGGGGGCGCTCTCCCGGGTGGCGGGCCTGTTCTCCGCCCGGGGGTACAACATCGAGGGCCTGTCGGTGGCGCCCACCGACGAGGAGGAGGTCTCCCGGATGACCATCGTCACCTGGGGGGACGATCCCATCATCGAGCAGATCATCAAGCAGCTCCGCAAGCTGGTGGAGGTGATCAAGGTCACCGATCTCACCGAAGGGGCCCATGTGGAGCGGGAGATGGTGCTGCTCAAGGTGCAGGCCGAATCCGGCGAGGAGCGCGCCGAGGTGAAGCGCATCGCCGATATCTACCGCAGCCGCATCATCGACGTCACCGATTCCTCGTATACCCTTGAGGTGACCGGTGACGGCCAGAAGGTCCAATCGCTGCTGGAGCTGTTCGAGCCCGCCCAGGTGGTGGAGGTGGTGCGCACCGGCGCCATCGCTATCGGGCGGGGCGCCCGCGGCATGTAGCCCGTACACGCCGGGAGCCTGGACGGGGGTGCGGCATCGCACCCCCTTCGCGTTCCGGACGGGCAAATCACTGTTTTTTCATTTATAATCCGCCGAAACCGGCAGGTTCAGGAAAGGACGCACGCACCATGAAGGTTTATTACGATCAGGACGCCGACCTCTCCCTGATCCAGGGGAAAGAAGTGGCCATCATCGGCTACGGTTCCCAGGGCCACGCGCACGCCAACAACCTGAAGGATTCCGGGGTCTCCGTGACCGTCGGCCTGCGGGAAGGCTCGGGCTCCTGGGCCAAGGCGGAGAACGCCGGCCTGAAGGTGGCCTCCGTGGAGGATGCCGTGGCCAAGGCCGACGTGGTCATGGTGCTGGCTCCGGACGAGCACCAGAAGGCGCTCTATTACGGCCAGATCGAGCCCAACCTGAAGCAGGGCGCCGGCATCGCCTTCGCCCACGGCTTCAACATCAACTATGGCCAGGTCGTTCCGCGCGCCGACCTGGACGTCTTCATGGTGGCGCCCAAGGGCCCCGGCCATACCGTCCGGGCCACCTTCGAGCAGGGTAGCGGCGTGCCCAGCCTGATCGCCATCGAGCAGGACGCCACGGGCAACGCCCACGCTATCGCCCTATCCTACGCCCGCGCCAACGGGGGAACCCGGGCCGGTGTCATCGAGACCACCTTCCGCGAGGAGACCGAGACCGATCTGTTCGGCGAGCAGGCGGTGCTGTGCGGCGGCCTCTCGGCGCTGATCCAGTCCGGCTTCGAGACCCTCACCGAGGCCGGCTACGCCCCGGAGATGGCCTACTTCGAGTGCCTGCACGAGATGAAGCTCATCGTGGACCTGCTCTATGAGGGCGGCATCGCCAATATGCGCTACTCCATCTCCAACACCGCGGAGTACGGCGATTTCTCCCGCGGTCGGCGTCTCATCAACGAGGACGTCAAGGAGGAGATGCGCAAGGTCCTCGGCGAGATCCAGGACGGCAGCTTCGCCAAGGAGTACATTTTGGAGAACCAGGCCGGTACCCCGCGGCTTCAGTCGGCTCGCCGCCTCGCCCGCGAGCATCCCATCGAGGAAGTGGGCGAGCGCCTGCGCTCGGCCATGAGCTTCATGAGCGCCGGCAAGCTGGTGGACCGGGAAAAGAACTGAGCCGTCGCGCCGGACGGAGAAATGGATCCGGGCCCGTCCTGCCGTCGCGGCGGGGCGCGGCCCGGCTTTTTTGGGGAAGCGGATGATGCGGACCCGCGCCAACCCCCGCAAGGGGGTTTTCGTGCTGCCCAACCTGCTGACCACCGCGGCCATGTTCAGCGGCTTCTTCGCCCTGATCAAATCCGTGGAGGGGGACTACGCCCTGGCCTCGGTGGCGGTCCTGGTGGCACTGGTGTTCGACGGCCTGGACGGCCGGGTGGCCCGGCTGATCAACGCCGAAACGGACTTCGGCGCCGAGTACGACAGCATCTCGGACGTGATCGCCTTTGGCCTAGCGCCGGCGGTGCTGACCCATCAGTGGGCGCTCGGTCCCTTCGGTAACGTGGGCTGGCTCGGTGGCTTCCTGTTCACGGCCTGCGCCGGGCTGCGCCTCGCCCGATTCAACACCCAGAGTGCGGTGAAGGACAAGCGCTACTTCCAGGGACTGCCCGCCCCGGCCGCGGCCGCCACCCTGGTCACCTGGGTGCTGTTCGTGGAGGAGACCGGGCTGACCGGGGTCTGGGTGAACGTGGCGGCCCTGTTCGGTGTATATGCCCTGGCCCTGCTCATGGTCAGTAATATCCGGTTCCGCAGCTTCAAGGATGCCGATCTCCGGCATCGGGTGCCCTTCCCCGCGGCGGTGCTGATCGTGGGGGTCCTGATCCTGGTGGCCATCCATCCGCCGCTGGTGCTGTTCGGCTTCTTCTTCCTGTACGCTTTGGCCGGTCCGGTGGACACCATGCGCCAGCTCCGGCACAAGCGCCACCAGCGCCGGGAGCGTACCAAGGTTGACAGCCAGGGCCCGGAGCAATAGGTTCTATAACTGGTAAAACTTCATGCCCAGGGGATTTGCACCAATGGGAGTGTCAGCGATTCAAGGCGCCGCATCCTGTCGATTCCGGGCCGCCCCGGAAGGCGGCTTCGGCCCCGTACGTGCCGCTGTTGCCGCGATGCCCTTCCTGCGCCTATCCCTCCTGCCCCTGCGGCGGCTACGCCTCCTACGCGGCTAACCCGCACCCCCGTTTCCAAATCCGCGGAATCCGGCCGGGTGCGCCGTCCTCAGAACGAGGCGCACCGAGCAGGTCGTTGATTTCAGCCCGTTTCCCCAATTTGTCCGTAGCCTTCCGTCGAGGCCGGTTGGACGAGCGGAGACTGCCCCATGGCCGATCGAGTACTGATATTCGACACCACCCTGCGTGACGGGGAGCAAAGCCCCGGCGCTTCCATGAATCAGGACGAGAAAATGCAGATCGCCCGCGCCCTGGAGCGGCTGCGGGTGGATGTGATCGAGGCGGGCTTCCCGTCCGCCTCCAAGGGCGATTTCGCCTCCGTGAAGGCGATCGCCGACGAGATCCGCGGCTCCCAGATCTGCGGGCTGGCCCGGGCCCGGGAGGCGGACATCGATGGTGCCGGGGAGGCGCTGGCCGGTGCCGCCGACCCGCGCATTCACACCTTCATCGCCACCAGCGACATCCACCTGCGCGCCAAGCTCAAGATGAGCCGCGACGAGGTGCACGAAATGGCGGTGGCGGCGGTAAAGCGGGCCCGCAAATACACCGACAACGTCGAGTTCTCCGCCGAGGACGCCGGACGCACCGATTCCGATTTCCTGTGCCGGATCGTGGAGGCGGCCATCGACGCCGGAGCCACCACCATCAATATCCCGGACACCGTGGGCTACGCCATCCCCCACGAGTTCGGCGAGCGCATCCGGATGCTGCGCGAGCGGGTGCCCAATTCGGACCGGGCCACTTTCTCGGTGCACTGCCACAACGACCTGGGCCTGGCCGTGTCCAATTCGCTCGCGGCTGTGGAGAACGGTGCCCGCCAGGTGGAGTGCACGGTGAACGGCCTCGGCGAGCGCGCCGGCAACGCCGCCATGGAGGAGGTGGTCATGGCCCTGCGTACCCGCTCCGATCACTTCGGGGTGGACACGCGCATCGAGACCACCGAGATCGTGCCCACCAGTCGCCTGGTGGCCACCGTTTCCGGCTTCGCCGTACAGAACAACAAAGCCATCGTCGGCGCCAATGCCTTCGCTCACGAGTCGGGCATCCACCAGGACGGCGTGCTCAAGGAGCGCGAGACCTACGAGATCATCACCGCAGAGAGCGTGGGCTGGTCGCGCAACCGCATGGTCCTGGGCAAGCTCTCGGGCCGCAACGCCTTCCGTACCCGGCTCGAGGAGCTGGGCGTGCACCTGGACGGCGACCAGTTCGAGGCCACCTTCGAGCGCTTCAAGGCCCTGGCCGATCGCAAACGGGAGATCTTCGACGAGGACCTGCTGGCCCTGGTGAACGACGAAGTGACCCGGGTGGCCGAGCGCTTCAAGCTGGCCAGGCTCCATGTCTGCTCCGACACCGGGCAAACGCCGGAGGCGCAGCTCACCCTGGAAGTGGACGGCGCCGAGCAATCGGCCACCACCTCCGGCGATGGCCCGGTGGACGCGGCCTTCAAGGCCGTGGAGACCATCACCGACCTGGACGCCGAGCTCAAGCTCTACTCGGTGAACGCCATCACCGGCGGCACCGATGCCCAGGGCGAGGTGACCGTGCGCCTGGAGCGCGGCGGTCGCATCGTCAACGGTCAGGGCGCCGACACCGACATCGTCGCCGCCTCGGTGAAGGCCTATGTGCATGCCCTGAATAAGCTCATGGGCGAGCCGCCGGCCAAGCATCCGCAGCTTTGAGCGCGGATCCCTGTTTTTAAGTCTTTCTCTTTCAGAAATCGGAAACCGAAATGTCCGGAAAGACCCTCCTCGATAAGCTCTGGGACGCCCATGTGGTGGAAACCGACGAGAATGGCGTTTCCCTGCTCTATATCGACCGCCATCTGGTGCACGAGGTGACCAGCCCGCAGGCCTTCGAAGGCCTGCGGCTGGCCGGGCGCCAGGTGCGGCGCCCGGAGCTGACCTACGCCGTGCCTGACCACAACGTGCCCACCACCGACCGCTCGGAAGGCATCAGCGACCCGGTCTCGGCCAAGCAGGTGGCGGCCCTGGACCGCAACTGCGAAGAATTCGGCATTACCGAGTTCAAGATGGACGACCCGCGCCAGGGCATCGTCCACGTCATCGGGCCCGAGGAGGGCATCGTGCTACCCGGCATGACGGTGGTCTGCGGCGACAGCCACACCTCCACCCACGGCGCCTTCGGCTGCCTGGCCTTCGGTATCGGCACCTCGGAGGTGGAACATGTGCTGGCCACCCAGACCCTGCCGCAGCGCAAGCCCAAGTCCATGCGGGTGACCGTGGACGGGCCCTTGCCCACTGGGGTGACCGCCAAGGACGTGATCCTGGCCATCATCGGCAGGATCGGCACCGCGGGAGGCACCGGCTATGCCATCGAATTCGCCGGCCAGGCCATCCGCGATCTCTCCGTGGAGGGGCGGATGACCGTGTGCAACATGGCCATCGAGGCCGGCGCCCGCGCGGGCATGGTGGCGGTGGACGACAAAACCATCGACTATTTCCGCGGCCGCCCCTACGCCCCCGAGGGCGAAGCCTGGGACGCTGCTGAGGCCTACTGGCGGGGCATAGCCTCGGATGCCGATGCGGAATTCGATGCCGAGATTGTACTTGAGGCCGGGGCGCTCATCCCCGAGGTGACCTGGGGTACCTCGCCTGAGATGACGGTACCGGTGAGCGGGGAGGTTCCGGATCCGGCCCGGGAAAGCGATCCGGTGAAGCGCTCGGCCATGGAGAAGGCCCTGGAGTACATGGGCCTGCGGCCCAACACCCCCATGCGCGAGATCGCCCTGGACAAGGTGTTCATCGGCTCCTGCACAAACGCCCGCATCGAGGATCTGCGTGCCGCCGCGGCGGTGGTGCACGGCAAGCGCGTGGCCGAGGGTGTGGAGGCCATGGTGGTGCCCGGTTCCGGGCTGGTGAAGCAGCAGGCCGAGGAAGAGGGCCTGGACAAGGTATTCACCGCCGCCGGTTTCCAGTGGCGCGAGCCGGGCTGCTCCATGTGCCTGGCCATGAACGACGATCGCCTCGCTCCGGGCGAGCGCTGCGCCTCCACCTCCAACCGCAACTTCGAGGGCCGGCAGGGCCGCGGCGGGCGCACCCATCTGGTGAGCCCGGCCATGGCCGCCGCGGCAGCCATCGCGGGGCACTTCGAGGACGTGCGCGAGGTCACCGGCGAGAACTAAAGACCGCGGACCGCCAAGGATGCCAAGGAAAGCAGAAAACCAAACAACATGCCCAGATCGGAAAAGGGCATTGCGATAAGGTTGTTTTTTCTAGTGTCTTTTGCCGTTCTTGGCGCGCTTGGCGTACTCGGCGGTTAGTCCGTCTTCGCTGTTCTGATTCGTAAGGGAGTAGGGCCGTGGAACCGTTTACCCGTCACAAGGGTCTCGTGGCGCCGCTGGACCGCGCCAATGTGGACACCGACGCCATCATCCCCAAGCAGTTCCTGAAGTCCATCGAGCGAACCGGCTTCGGGGTGAACCTGTTCGACGAATGGCGCTACCTGGACGAGGGGGAGCCGGGCAAGGACAATAGCGCCCGCCCGGAGAACCCCGACTTCGTCCTCAACCAGTCCCGCTACCGTGGGGCCCAGGTGCTGCTGGCCCGGGAGAACTTCGGCTGCGGCAGCTCCCGGGAGCACGCCCCGTGGGCGCTGGCCGACTATGGCATCCGGGTGATCATCGCGCCGAGCTTTGCCGACATCTTCGCCAACAACTGCACCAAGAACGGCATCCTCACCATCACCCTGGACGAGGCCACCGTGGACCAGCTGTTCAAGGAGGTCGAGGAGCTGCCGGGCCATGAGCTGCATGTGGATCTGGACGCTCAGACCATTACGACACCCCATGACGAGCGGCTCTTCTTCGAGGTGGATGAGCACAAGAAGCATATGCTCTGGGAGGGTCTCGACGAGATCGGCTTGACGCTGGAGCGCGATGCCGCCATTGGCGGTTTCGAGTCGGAATATGGCCGGCGGGCGCCCTGGGTGTTCGGGGTGCCCGTGCAGGGCTGAGGTAGGTCGCGGTCCGGTGGAGCGCGCCATGGAGGCTCCGGCGACGTGGCGCGCCATTACCTCCAAGGCAGCAAGAAAGGAATCCCATGACGCATAAGCTCGCCGTTCTACCCGGTGACGGTATCGGCCCCGATATCGTCCGCGAGGCCTGCAAGGTCCTGGAGACCCTGCGCACCAATTTCGGCCTGGACATGGCCTGGGAAGAGGCGCCGGTGGGCGGCACCGCTTACGACCAGTCCGGCCACCCCCTGCCGGAGGCCACCCTTGAGCTGGCCAGGGGGGCGGACGCCGTGCTCCTCGGCGCGGTGGGCGGTCCGCGGTGGGAGGCCCTGGATTACAGCGTGCGTCCGGAACGGGCCCTGCTGGCCTTGCGCAAGGAGCTGGACCTGTTCGCCAATCTCCGGCCCGCCAAGGTCTTTCCCGAACTGGCGGGGGCCTCCGCGCTCAAGCCCGAGGTGGTGGCCGGCATCGATATCATGGTGGTGCGGGAGCTCACCGGCGGGATCTACTTCGGTGAGCCGCGCGGTGTGGAGGAGCTGCCCGACGGCCGGCGCAAGGGCGTGAACACCCTGGTATATGCCAGCGACGAGATCGAGCGCATCGCCCGGGTGGCCTTCGATATCGCCCGCAAGCGCTCCGGCCGCGTGTGCAGCATCGACAAGGCCAATGTGCTCGAGTCCACCGAGCTATGGCGCGAGGTGGTAACCGATGTGGGCACTCGGGAATTTCCCGATGTTGAGCTGTCTCACATGTACGTGGATAACGCGGCCATGCAGCTCGTCCGGGCACCCGGGCAGTTCGACGTCATGGTGACCACGAACATGTTCGGCGACATCCTTTCCGACGAGGCCAGCATGCTCACCGGCTCCATCGGTCTGCTGCCCAGCGCCTCCCTGAATACCGAAGGCGCCGGGATGTACGAGCCCATCCACGGCTCGGCACCGGATATCGCCGGCACCGGAAAGGCCAATCCCCTGGCCACCATCCTGTCGGTGGGCATGATGCTCCGTTACAGCCTGGACGAGAGCGAGCTGGCCGACCGGGTGGAGCGGGCCGTGGAGAAGGTCCTGGAGGACGGGCTGCGCACCCCGGATATCGCCGCCGAGGGCGAGCAGGCCATCGGCACCGCCGAGATGGGCGACGCGGTGGTGGCGGCCTTGCGCGGCTAGTGGTGGCCGCCGCGAGGCGCGGCAAGGCCTCCGGGCTCCAAGGGGCCCTGCCCTTCGGGCATCCCTTCAGTCGCCCTGCGACCTTGCCGCGCCTCGCGGCGGCTTGCGGTTTTTTCAGGGGCTCCCGGTGAGGGGGCGCCAGGTTGGACGCAACCCAAACAGGTACGGATGCAATGGCGGGAGGCAGTGTGAAGCGGATCGGATTCGTCGGCTGGCGGGGCATGGTGGGCTCCGTGCTCATGCAGCGCATGCGCGAGGAAGACGATTTCAAGGGGATCGAGCCGGTGTTCTTCTCCACCTCCCAGGCCGGCCAGCCGGGTCCCGACGTGGGCGTGAAGGTGCCGGCCCTGCAGGATGCCAATGACCTCGACGCCCTGCGGGAGATGGATGCTGTGGTCACCACCCAGGGCGGCGACTACACCGAGGCGGTATACGGGCCCCTGCGGGATTCCGGCTGGAAGGGCTACTGGATCGACGCGGCCTCCACCCTGCGTATGGCCGACGACAGCCTCATCATCCTCGACCCGGTGAATCGCGACCGCATCGACGCCGCCCTGGAGCAGGGCACCAAGACCTTCGTTGGTGGCAACTGCACGGTGAGCCTCATGCTCATGGCCCTGGGCGGGCTATTCCGCGAGGGTCTGGTGGAGTGGATGACCTCCATGACCTACCAGGCCGCTTCCGGCGCGGGTGCCCAGAACATGCGCGAGCTGGTGCGCCAGATGGGCACCCTCCGCGACGCGGCCGGCGCGCGCCTGGATGACCCTGCCAGCGGCATCCTGGAAATCGACCGTGCCATGACCGAGACAATGCGCGCCGGGGACTTCCCCGTGGAGAACTTCGGCGTGCCGCTGGCCGGCAGCCTCATCCCCTGGATCGACAAGCCCATGGAGAATGGCCAGAGCAAGGAGGAATGGAAGGGCTCCGAGGAAACCAACAAGATACTCGGACGCCGGAACGCCCCCATTCCTATCGATGGCACCTGCGTCCGGGTGGGGGCTATGCGCTCCCATGCCCAGGCCTTCACCATCAAGCTCACGCGCGACGTGCCGGTGGCGGAGGTGGAAAGCCTCCTCGGCTCCGCCAATGACTGGGTGCGGGTGGTGCCGAATGAGAAAGAGCCCAGCATGGAAAGCCTGAGCCCCGCGGCTGCCACCGGTACCCTGGAGGTGCCCGTTGGCCGGCTGCGCAAGATGCGCATGGGTGGCGAATACCTGAACGCCTTTTCCGTGGGGGACCAGCTCCTCTGGGGGGCCGCCGAGCCCGTTCGGCGCATGCTGGGTATCCTGGTGCCGAGCTAGCCCCCACGCACCGGCAGCCGTTATACCCGCCTATGGGCCTCCGGACTCCGGAGGCCTTTTTTGTTTCCGGAAGCTTCGGACCCGGCCGGGCTGGTATCGGGCATGTGCATGCCATTTACGGGCGTACCGGACCGATCCCGATGGAGTACCCAAAAAATCCAAGGCTTTCCGCCGAGTCCAAGGCGGGCGACTGTGTCCATTTGTGCACCGGGACAGGCCGAGAGCGAGGCCCTCCGGCCGGCCCCGCCATGCGGCAATGTCGGGGAAATATCGGCGGAAACGGGGCGATGGGCAAAAGCCTTTGACTGGCCGGGATAAATTCCGTTTGCCCCGCCGCACCGCGGAAGGAAGGGCACACCGGACGCGGGGACGGAGCGAAAATCATCCTCGACAAAGGTGGAAATCTTTGGTTTGTTCCTACCTGCTTTGAAAAAGGGGCTGCATAGTACACAATCCCACTCGCAGAGTTGCCGATCCGGGATGGTTTGCGGTAAAAAAGGCCCCGTCAGGCCCGAACAGGAGAGCCCACATGCCGAAATCCGCCCACCCAGGGCGCCTGCGCAACCCATCTCGGGCCCGTCCGACTTCGTCCGCCAAGGCCGGCTCGGCCGCCGTGGTATTCGGTGGATTCATGGCCGTGTCCCCGGCCACGATGGCCCTTGGACTGGGCGACCTTCAGGTCGAGTCCAAGCTGGGCAGCCCGCTGCACGCTGAGGCGCCGATTCACCTCAGCGGGGGGGAATCCGGTTCGCCCCTGGAAGCCACCCTGGCCGCTCCGGCGGACTACGAGATGGTGGGGAAATCCCCTTCGCCCGTTGTAAACCAGATCCAGGTCCGCCTGGTGGGCGACGCCAGTCCCCGCATTGTCATTTCCAGCTCCCGGCCGGTGACCGACCCCCTGTTCGAGGTGATGATCCGGGTGGGGGACGGGGACAACCAGGTCCTCAAGATGTACACCGTGGCCCTGGATCCCGCCAAGGCGACCCCGCCGCCCTCTGCCGCCAATAGCCGGTCCGCGGAGGCGGAGCCCTCCCGAGCCCGGCAGGCGCAGGACCGGCGCACAAACAGTGCAACCTCCGGTGGCGGCTCCGTGCCGCGCAAGGTCGGCCCGGCGGTGGAGCGCCCCAAGGTAGCCGTCACGGAGGGCTGGTCCAAGCGGAACCGGTACGGCCCCGTCCGCGAAGGGGACACGCTCGCCACCATTGTCCAACGCGTCCGACGGGATCCCTCGGTACCCGAGGAATCCGCTGTGGTGGCCGTCTGGAAGGAAAATCCGGAAGCCTTCATCGACAACAACATGAATCTGCTCCGCCGGGGGGCGGTACTGGAAATGCCGGAAGAGCAGCGGATCCGGCGGATTCCGGTTGCCGAGGCGCAGAAGACCATTCTGGAACAGCGCCGGGAATGGACGGCTCGCGGGCGCCCGCAGGTGAAGACCAATCCCGGCCATGAACGCTACCGCCTCAAGGTGGCCCTGGACCAGTCCGAAAAGGGGAAGCAGGCCGAGGACGGGCCGGAAACCGCCGAACAGCAGGGTGAGTCCGGGGCGCGGACGGCGGCTGCCGCCTCGGATAAGGCCGATGCGGGAAACCCGGTTTCGGGCGCCTCCGGGGAAAAGCCCGACCTGAAGGAGGCCGCCGCGGCGGCCGGCCAAGCCATTGCCGAAGGGAAGGGAGAGGAGCCTTCCGGCTTGAAGGTGGCGAAGGAGGTCCAGGCCAGCCTGGAGAGCATGCGCGAGACCCTGGACGCGCGGCGGAGCACCATGAAGGCCACGGTCCAGTCCCTGGAGAATCGGATCACCTCCCTCAATGACCAGGTGGACCAGCAGAAGAGCCTGATCGCCAAGCAGAGCGAGGCCATGTCCCGGATCGCCACCGGGAGCAACAACGGATCCGGGGGCATGCCGGGCCGGGATCGCTACGTACTCTGGATGCTCGCGGGTATTAATCTGCTCATGCTGCTGGCCATTCTCGCCCTCTGGCGCAGGATCCGGGGCACTGAAACGACTCCGGCGCCGGCCGGGGGCGGCGGGGAGACGCCGCAGCCCGCCGCCGATACCGCGGAGCTGGATCCCTTGAGCGAGGCCAATGCCCAGGTGGCGTCCGGCGAGCTCAAGCAGGCCCGCTCCACCCTCTGGGAGGCGCTGGCGGTGGACCCTCGAAATTGGGCGCTCTATGGAAGGTTGCTGGACCTGTACGAGCAGGAAGGGGACGCGGACCAGTTCGAGGAGGTCGCGCGCCGCCTCTTCGCCCAGCTCGGCGGCGAGCACCGGGAATGGCAGGAGGAGGTTCGCGGCCGGGGTCGCCAGCTCAAACCGGAGAGCACCCTGTTCGCCGCTTTGGGGGATCAGCCCGGGGACGGGTCGGATGTGCCCACCTTCGATATGGATGACTTCGACCTGGGCGTGACGGAAGAGACGGACCCCGAGGAGGCCGCAGCGGATCCGGGACGGGAAGCAGCGGAGCAGGACGAGGGTGAGGGTGCCTTCGACTTCGACCTGGAAGCCGATTCAGGGGCTGCCGGAGCGGCGGAGGCGGACGCCCCGGAGGGAGTCGCTGCTCTGGAAGAGGACACTACGGGATCCGCTCCGGAATCGGAGGAGGACCTGACCTTCTCCCTCGACGAGGAAAGTACCGAACCGACTGCAGAAGAAGCGGAAGCGGATGATGAACCGGCGGCCTCCACGGCGGAGGAGGACGATGATCTGGAGCTCGATCTGAGCCTGGATGCCGAGGCGACGGGCGACAGCGGGGAAACGACGCCCGAAATGCCCGCCCCGAACGGAGAGTCGGAAAAGGATTCCCCGGAGTCCTTCCCGGATGAATCGTCCGAAGGGGGACAGTTCTCCGCCGACGAGCCCGAAGGGGACCTGGAATTCGATCTCAGCCTTTCGGATACCGAGGAGCCGGAAGCCGGGACCGGAGAATCGGAGTCGGAAAGCGACGCCATCGCCTCTGAGAATGACTTCAGCATGGCGGAAGGGCTGGAATGGCCCGGTACTGAAGAAGAGGAGCCTTCCACGCCGGAGACGCCGGATACCCCCGGGCCGGAGGAAGCCGAAGACGGGGGCGAGCTGGACCTGGAGCTGCCCGAGCCAGAGGGGGAGACCGGCTACGAGCTCTTCACGGAATCGGAAGGGCCGGAAGATTCCTCCGGGACCGGGGAACCCCGGAGCGCTTTCGGGGACGAAGCCGGCACGGCGGAGGAGGACGATGGAGAGCTGGATCTCAGTCTTTCCGAGGAAGATCTGGATCTCGGCGGTTCCGATACTTGGGGTGAGAACGATTCCTGGACGGAGCTGGATACCGACCCGGAAGATGCCGCTTCGGAGGGGCTCGGGGGCAACGGCCAGGACGAGGACGAGTTCGAGATCAAGCTGGATCTTGCGCAGGCCTGGATCGACATGGGCGACCAGGAATCCGCCAAGGGGCTTCTGCAGGAGGTGGAGGCCCGCGGCGGGAGCGGCCAGCAGGAGCGGGCCCGGAAGCTGCTCGCGACCCTGGCTTGAATCGCCGGCTCGCGGACTTGCGGCGCCCCGCTTCGGCGGGGCGCCAACTTTTTTGCGGAACCGCGGCTCCGGCACAGTATTCGGAGATGCGTTCCCTCCGTGTCCGGCCCGTTTCATAACCTGATTGGATCTCGAAGTGGAGCGTGCCCAGCCCGCGGTGGCCCGGCATCACGCCGGGGCCAAGGTGCTCGCCGTACTGCTGTTGGCCTCGGGGCTGACCCTGGGGGAGCGGATCGCGGGTATGGCCGCGACCGTCCTCCCCGCGGCGCTCGCCCTCGGGCGCTCGCCCGGGGCGCTGGAGGCCTGTCTGCGGCTGTTACGGCGTCTGCGGCTGGTTTTCCTGTTCATCCTGGTGCTCCATGGCTGGTTCACGCCCGGCGCTCCGCTTCTGCCCGAGCTGGGGGCTCTGTCCCCGGTCCGAGCCGGCCTGATCGAGGGAGCCAGACTATTGGGGGTGGTGGCGCTGATGGCGGCTCTGGTGGCCGCCCTGGTACGAACGACCCCCATTGCCGAGCTGGCCGGTGGCGTGTCCTGGGTGCTGCGGCCACTGGGGTGGCTCGGTGTTCCCGTGGAGCGTTTCGGGCGGCTGTTGGCCTGGACGGTGGATCGGGTGGAGCCGGTTCGCCGCGAGACGGCCGCGGTGCGCGACGCCCTGCGCCTGCGCCGCCGGGGCGGGCGGGGGGTGGCGGGCAAGCTGCGCCAGGAGATTATCGCCGCCCGCATGGTGCTGCGCCGCGCCCGCGAGGCCGCCGACCGCAATGCCGAAGCGCTGTACTTGCGGCAGGCCGGAGGGATTCGAATGCCCGGCCCGCTACGGGGCCGGGATGGGCTGCTGCTAGCGGCGGCGGGTGCCTGGAGCGTGATGCTGGCCGGGTCCTGACGGTGCTCCGGAGCGAGAGGTAGACATGGCCGGGCGAATGGCCCTCTTGTTGGAATTCGACGGCTCCAGGTTTCACGGCTGGCAGCGGCAGACCAACGCCATGAGCGTCCAGGAGGCCCTGGAGACCGCCCTTTCCCGGGTGGCCGACGCCCCCGTCCGGGCGGTGGCGGCGGGCCGAACCGACGCGGGGGTCCATGGTCTGGGCATGGTGGTGCATTTCGACCCGCCGGTGGAGCGGCCCGCCGAGGCCTGGATCCGGGGCGTCAATGCGCACCTGCCGCAAGGGGCCGCCGTGGTGGAGGCCGTGCCCGTGGCCGCTGGATTCGATGCGCGGCGCAAGGCCAGGGCGCGGACCTACCTCTACCGACTGCTCGCCCGTCCGGGGCGGCCGGGACTCGAGCAGGGCCGTGTGACCTGGGTGCGCGGCCCCCTGGACGCGGAGGCCATGGCCGAGGGGGGAAGGTGGCTGCAGGGCCGCCGGGATTTCTCCGCCTTCCGGGCGGCGGGATGCCAGGCGGCGCACCCCGTGCGCGAGGTCCAGCGCCTCGCCGTTCGCGCCTTGGGCGAGGAGATTCAGGTGGCAGTGCGTGCCGACGCATTCCTGTACAATATGGTGCGGATTATGGTCGGATCGCTGGTGGAAGTGGGCCTGGGCAGGCAAAATCCGGCCTGGATCGGGGAAGTGCTGACCAGTGGCGATCGTGAGCGAGCCGGGCCCACCGCCCGTCCCGAGGGGCTGTATTTCGCCGCCGTGCACTATCCCCCCGAATGGGGCGCGCCCGCGCCGCCGACCCGCGGGCCGGGCGGTTTCGATCCGGCGGGCTTCTAGCCAGGGGGAACTCCGCGGCGCGAACTGCCACTGGATCGCCAACGGCACGACTTGGGGAAGGGCTTGGGCCGAACGCGCGTGAAAATCTGCGGGATCACCCGGCCCGAGGACGGCCGCATGGCCGCGGCGGCGGGGGCCGATGCCGTCGGCCTGGTGTTCCACCCCGATAGCCCCCGGGCGGTGACGCCGGAGCGGGCGGCGGAGATACGGGCCGCCCTGCCGCCCTTTGTTACCGCCGTGGGCCTGTTCGTGGATCCCGACCGGCAGCAGGTGGCGCAGACCCTGGCGGCGTGCCCCCTGGACCTGCTGCAGTTCCACGGCGGGGAATCCCCCGGGCTATGCGGCGCCTTCGACCGGCCCTATATCAAGGCGGTACGCGTGGGGCCCGATACGGACCTCGGGGAGGCCGCGCAGCGTTACGGGGCGGACCGGCTCCTCCTCGACGCCTACGTGCCGGGACAGGCCGGGGGAACGGGGCGAACCTTCCGCTGGTCCCTGATCCCGGCCGAGCTGGCCTCGCGGGTGGTGCTGGCCGGGGGGCTGGATGCGGACAACGTGGGCGAAGCCGTGCGTGCGGTGGGGCCCTATGCCGTGGATGCAAGCAGCGGGGTCGAAGAGCGTCCGGGCGTCAAATCGGCGGTCCGGGTGGCGGCTTTCATACAAGGAGTCCGGGATGCGGACCGAGGATAATCTGCCGGACGGCAACGGCCATTACGGTATCTACGGTGGGCGCTACGTCTCCGAGACGCTGATGGCGCCCATCCTCGAGCTGGAGCGGGCCTATGGGGAGCTGCGCGAGGACCCCGCCTTCCAGGCCGAGCTGGCGGACGAGCTTCGCGACTATGTGGGGCGGCCCACGCCGATCTACGAGGCCAAGCGGCTCGGCGCCGAGGCCGGCGGGGCGCGGATCTTCCTCAAGCGGGAGGACCTGACCCACACCGGGGCCCACAAGATCAACAACACCATCGGTCAGGGCCTGCTCGCCCGGCACATGGGCAAGCGGCGCATCATCGCCGAAACGGGTGCGGGCCAGCACGGCGTGGCCACCGCCACCGTGGCCGCCCGCCTCGGCCTGGAGTGCGTGATCTATATGGGCGCCGAGGACATGCGCCGCCAGGCCATGAACGTATATCGCATGCGGCTGCTGGGGGCTGAGGTCCGCTCCGTGGAGGCCGGTTCGCGCACCCTCAAGGACGCCATGAACGAGGCTATGCGCGACTGGGTCACCAATGTTGCCGACACCTTCTACGTCATCGGGACCGTGGCCGGCCCGCATCCCTACCCCATGCTGGTGCGGGATTTCCAGGCGGTGATCGGGCGCGAGGCCCGGGCGCAGATCGGCGAGAAGCTGGGTCGGCTCCCGGACGCCCTGGTGGCCTGCGTGGGCGGGGGCAGCAACGCCATGGGCTTGTTCTATCCGTTCCTGGCGGACGAGGAGGTGGCCATGGTGGGCGTGGAGGCGGGTGGCTACGGCGTGGCTACCGGCCACCACGCCGCGCCCCTGACCGGGGGCGTGCCCGGTATCCTGCACGGTTCGCGCAGTTACCTGATGCAGGACGACCACGGCCAGATCCTGCCCACGCACTCCATCTCCGCCGGTCTGGACTATCCCGGGGTGGGGCCCGAGCACAGTCACCTCAAGGATCTCGGCCGGGTGGCCTACGAGACCGTGGACGACGAGGAGGCCCTGGCGGCTTTCAAGCAGCTCACGGCCACCGAGGGCATCCTCCCCGCACTGGAATCCTCCCACGCGGTGGCCGCCGCCATGCGCCTGGCGCGCACCATGCGCGCCGACCAGGCCGTCCTGGTCAACCTCTCCGGGCGCGGCGACAAGGACATTCACACGGTGGCGGAAACGGAAGGATCGTCGTGAACCGCATCGAGACCACTTTCGACCGGCTCCGCCGGGAAGGGCGCAAGGGGCTGATCACCTTTCTGACCGCGGGGGATCCGCATCCGGACCAGACGGTGCCGCTGCTGCACGGCCTGGTGGAAGCCGGGGTGGACGTGCTCGAGCTCGGCATACCCTTCACCGATCCGCTCGCCGACGGTCCCGTGATCCAGCGGGCCTCGGAACGGGCGCTGGCCCACGATGTTACCCTCGACGACGTTCTAGAGATGGTGCGGCGCTTCCGGGCCGAGGATCCCGATACCCCGGTGGTGCTCATGGGCTACGCCAATCCCGTGGAGCGCATGGGACCGGCGCGGTTCGCGGAGCGCGCCGCCGCGGCGGGTGTGGACGGTCTGCTAACTGTGGACATGCCCCCGGAGGAGGCCGGCGAATGGTACGGGCCCCTGCCGGAGGCGGGCGTGGCGCCGATCATGCTGGTGGCGCCCACCACTTCCGAGGAGCGGCTGGACGAGACCCTGGAGCAGGCGCGGGGATTCGTCTACTACGTCTCCATGACCGGCGTGACCGGTGGCGGAGGCCTCGACGTGGCCTCCGTCGGCGAGCACGTGGCACCCATCCGGGCCCGCACGGATCTCCCCGTGGCCGTGGGCTTCGGGGTGCGGGATGCCGATTCCGCCGCTGCGGTTGCCGGCGCTGCCGATGCCGTCGTGGTGGGCAGCGCCCTGATCCGGACCGTGGAAGCGCATGTGGGGGGCTCGGACCCCGGGGCCCTGCGAGCGGCGCTTGCGGAGCAGGTGGCCGATCTGCGCCAGGGGGTGGACCGCCAGGCCGTGCCGCCGAGCTGAATGAGCGCGGAGGTGTTCCGGCATTCCGCCGGCGAGACGCGCACGAATACAAGAACCAACCGCCGGCGTCTGCGGGGCGACCGGCAGGTGCCGCAAAGGGGAAGGACGGGCAGAACATGAGCTGGTTTCAGAAGATCATGCCTCCCAAGATCAAGGAGAAGCAGAACAAGGGAGGAACCACCCCCGAGGGTCTGTGGGACAAATGCCCCAGCTGTCAGGCGATTCTCTATCGCAAGGATCTGGAGCGCGGCTTCCAGGTATGCCCGAAATGCGACCATCACCATCGCCTCGGCGCCCGGCAGCGGCTCGATTTCTTCCTCGATCCCGAGGGTCGGGAGGAGATCGGCGGCGGGCTGAATTCCAACGACCCCCTGCGCTTCCGGGATTCCAAGAAGTACCGGGACCGGGTGGTGCTGGCCCAGAAGAAGACGGGCGAGCGGGACGCCCTGGTGGCCATGCGCGGCTACGTCAAAGGGCAAGGGGTGGTAGCCTCGGCCTTCGACTTCAACTTCATGGGCGGCTCCATGGGCTCCGTGGTGGGGGAGCGCTTCGTACGGGCCGTGGATCGCTCCGTCAACGACCGGGTGCCGCTGGTGAATTTCTCTGCTTCCGGCGGGGCGCGCATGCAGGAGGGGCTCTACTCGCTCATGCAGATGAGCAAGACCTCCGCCGCCTTGGCCAAGCTGGACGATGCCGGTCTGCCGTTTGTCTCTGTGCTCACGGATCCCACCATGGGCGGAGTCTCCGCGAGTCTCGCCATGCTCGGCGACGTGATCGTGGCGGAGCCCAAGGCCCTGATCGGGTTCGCCGGCCCGCGGGTGATCCAGCAGACCGTGCAGGAAACCCTGCCCGAGGGCTTCCAGGAGGCGGAATTCCTGCAGGAGCACGGCGCCGTGGACTGCATCGTGGACAGACGGGATATGCGCGAGTCCATCGCCGACATACTGGCAACCCTCAACCACCTGCCCGCGACCGGTTGAGGCTGGAGGCGCGCAAGCGGTGACGGAATCGCCGGAGCTCAGAGCCTGGCTGGAGCGGGTGGAAGCCCGACATCCGGGTGACATCGCACTCGGATTGGACCGGGTCGGCACCGTTGCCGCCCGTATGGGTCTGCGCCAGGCGCCCATGCCGATAGTGCTGGTGGGCGGCACCAACGGCAAGGGCTCGGTGGTGAGCCTCCTGGAATCGGCGCTGATCGCTTCCGGCCATCGGGTCGGCGCCTATACCTCCCCGCATCTGTTCCGCTTCAATGAGCGGATCCGGAAGAACGGCCTCCCCGTTTCCGATGAGGGCCTCCTGCCCGGCTTCGCCGAGGTGGAGGAGGCGCGCGGTGATACCCCGCTGACCTATTTCGAGTTCACCACCCTGGTGGCCATGGCCACCTTCCGTGAAGAGGTGGATATCGCCGTGCTGGAGGTGGGTCTCGGGGGGCGGTTGGATGCCGTGAATATCTGGGACCCGCTGCTGAGCGTGGTGACCTCGGTGGACCTGGACCACCAGGCCTTTCTCGGAGAGGACCGGGAGGCCATCGGGGCCGAGAAGGCCGGGATCTTCCGCCCGGAGACGCCGGCCCTCTGCGGTGATCCCCAGCCGCCCGAGAGCCTGTTCCGGGCTCCCAACGGCGGTCTGTGGGTGCAGGATCGGGATTTCCGTGGCACCGCTGCCGAGGACGGCTGGTGGTCCTGGTCCGGGTGCGGGCAGACTCTGGGGCCGCTCCCGCAGCCGCGCTTGGCGGGTGACTACCAGATCCGCAACGCGGCCACCGCCATCGCCGCCGGCCTTCTCCTCCCGGAGCCGTTCCGCCTCCGGGAGGAGCACTGGCGCGTGGCTCTGGCCCGGGTGGCCCTGCCGGGGCGCGGGCAGTGCCTTCCGGGAGCGGTCCCCATATGGCTGGACGTGGCCCACAATCCCGCCGCCGCCCGGGAGTTTGCCGCCCTGCTGAGCGCGTCTCCCCCCGAGGGACGGACGCTGGCCGTGTATGGCAGCATGCAGGACAAGGATGTCGGAGCGGTTGCGGCCGCCATGGCCGGTGTCGTCGACCGGTGGTACCCTTGCGGTGTGCCCGTTCCGCGCGGCATGAGCGGGGCCGAGCTGGCCGAGACCCTGCCGGTGTCCGGGCCCAGCAGGCAGGGGCCGTTCCCCGAGCCCGCGGACGCCCTCGACGCGGCCCGCCAGGACGCCCGCCCGGAACGGGATCGAATCGTGATCTTCGGTAGCTTCCTCATGGTGGCTGCCGCCCTGGAGGCCCTGGATGTCACGTCCGTCCATGAAGAGCGAGAGCCGCATCTGGAAGAGGGGTCGCTGAGATGAGCGACGGGGAAGCGAGCGGCTCCGGTGGCGGCCACAAACCGGCCCGCTTCTACAAATTCGTCGGTGCCCTGGTGGTTCTGCTTGTGGTGGGTGTGGTAGTCCTGCCGCTCTGGTTCGGCGGAGAGGAAACGGACCGCTCCCGGGTGGTGGAGATTCAGCCCGAATCCCTGCAGTCCCGCACCCAACGGGAATCGGACAGCTCGTTCGGCGCCTCCGGCGAGGACGGCGGTTTTTCGCCGGATCAAGCGACAGACAAGGGCGTCGGAGGACAGGAGAAGTGGTGGCGCTCCGCTGACGCGGAGGACGATTCCGGCTCGAGTCCGGATATCCAAGAAGCCTCCACGGAGCAGGAAACCTCCGACGCCTCCTCCGCTTCCGAGCCGGAGCCGTCCGCCGCCGGAAAAGCAGACCCGGGCGCCGGTGCAACGGAGGCCGGGTCCGATCCGGATACCGGCTCCGGGAGCAAGGTGGCCGAAGACGAGGCCGAAACCGAATCTGCCCCCACTCCGGAGCCCGCCGGCGAGGAACAGGCCGACGCGCCCGCCGCGGAGGAGGTCGCCAAGGCGGAGCCCGAGCGGCCTTTCTGGACGGTCATGGTGGGCTCCTTCCGGGATCCGGCCAATGCCGGAAGCCTTCGGGACCGCCTGCGGGAAAACGGGTTCGAGGCCGCGATCGTGACGGCCACGGTAAAAGGCGAGGAGTGGAACCGGGTTGTCGTGGGTGACGGCAAATCCCGCGAGGCCGTTCAGTCCCTGGTCTCCTCCCTGGAGCAGGCGGGCTTCGGCGATCTCCTGGTCCTGAGGCTGGATTAGGCCGCGATCGGGTCGCCGGCCCCGCTTCCATGAAACGCCGAGAAAGGAACCCGCTCCCGTGACGCTCCTCGACGTGATCTGGCTGCTGATAATCGGCGTTTCCGCGGTGATCAGCGTCTGGCGGGGATTCGTGCGGGAGGTGTTCTCGCTGGCGGCGTGGGTGCTGGCGGTGGTGGTGGCCGCCCGGCTCGGCTCCCCGCTGGCAAACGCCCTGGACGGTACCATTGCGGATCCGCAGGTACGTGCCGTTACCGCCTTCCTGCTGTTATTCTTCGTCACCCTGTTACTGGCCTCCCTGGTGGGCATTTTCGCCTACCGTATGGTCCATTCCGCGGGGCTCAAGGCCACCGATCGAAGCCTGGGATTATTTTTCGGCGTGCTCCGGGGAATCGTTATCGTCGGTGTTGTGGTCCTAGTGGTACGAGGGACCCCCGTACGGGATTTTCCGGTGTATGGAGAATCGGCCCTGCGCCCCGGATTCGATCCCGTGGCCAATTTCCTGCATCGCCTGCTTCCGGAGGAGTACGGCGCTTATTTCAACGCGGGTATGCTGCCCCTCGATCAGATCAAGGAACAGGCCGAGGAGATGGGGAAAGACGCCCTGGACCGGGAAGGCCTGGAGCGCATAATCCAGAACAGCTTGGACAGCGACGAGTGATTTCATGAATCATGCGGTGACCATCGACAATGACGCCTTCCAGCACGAGTGCGGCGTCTGCGGGGTATTCGGCCACGAAGAGGCGGCCAACCTCACCTATCTGGGCCTCTACGCCCTCCAGCACCGGGGCCAGGAGGCGGCGGGCGTCACTTCCTGCGACGGTACGCTCTTCCATACCCATCGGGGCATGGGCCGGGTGGCGGACGTCTTCGGTCCCGACGATATATCCCGGCTCAAGGGCCGCCACGCCATCGGCCACGTGCGTTATTCCACCTCCGGCGCCTCCGTGGAGCGCAACGCCCAGCCGCTGGTTATTGATTATCAGCACGGTGGTCTGGGCATGGCCCACAACGGCAACCTGGTGAACGCCAACCAGCTCCGCGAGGACTTGGAGCGTCAGGGCTCCATCTTCCAGACGGAGATGGACACGGAGGTCATCATCCATCTCGTGGCCCGGGCGCAGGGCGCCAGCGTGGAGGAACGGCTGGCCAACGCCCTCCGGGAGGTGCGGGGAGCGTATACCCTGGTGGCCCTGACCGAGTCGCGCATGGTGGGCGCCCGCGATCCGCTCGGATTCCGGCCCCTGGTGCTGGGAGAGATCGACGGCGCCTACGTGCTCGCCTCGGAGACCTGCGCCCTGGACCTGATCGGTGCCGACCTGGTCCGGGACGTCGAGCCCGGCGAGATGGTGGTGATCACCCCGGAGGGCGTCCGCTCCCACTTTCCCTTCGAGCCTCAGGCCCGGCGGATGTGCGTCTTCGAGTACATGTACTTCGCGCGTCCGGACAGCACCCTCGACGGCATCAACGTATACAATGCCCGCAAGGCCATCGGCCGGGAGCTCGCCCGCGAGCATCCGGTGGAGGCGGACGTGGTGGTGCCCGTCCCCGATTCCGGGGTGGCGGCCGCCATGGGGTATGCCGAGGAGTCGGGGCTGCCCATGGAGCTCGGCCTGATCCGTAACCACTACGTGGGCCGTACCTTCATCGAGCCCAAGCAGGCCATCCGCCACTTCGGCGTGAAGGTGAAGCTCAATGCCGTGCGCGAGATCCTCAAGGGCAAGCGGGTGATCCTGGTGGACGACTCCATCGTTCGCGGTACCACCAGTGCCAAGATCGTCGGCATGGTGAAGGCCGCCGGGGCGGAGGAGGTGCATATGCGCATCAGCGCCCCGCCCACCATCGGCCCCTGCCATTACGGCATCGATACGCCGGACCGCGAGCAGCTCATCGCCGCCAACTATACCCAGGAGGAGATTCGCGCCAGCCTGGGCTGCGAGACCCTGGCCTACCTGAGCCTGGAGGGCCTCTACCGCGGCATGGGTGGCCGGGAGCCGGGCTACTGCGATGCCTGCTTCTCCGACAATTACCCCGTTGCACCCGAGGAGAAGACGCCGCAGATGAGCCTGCTGCGCGAGGAGACGGGATGAGCGAGGACCCCAGCTTCGAGACCCGCGCCATCCGCGAGGGCATTCACCGCACCGGGGAGAAGGAGCACAGCGAGGCCCTGTTCCCCACCTCCAGCTTCGTCTTCGATACGGCCGAGGAGGCTGCGGCCCGATTCGCCGGCGAGAGCCCCGGCAACATCTACTCGCGGTTCACCAATCCGACGGTGCGCGCCTTCGAGGAGCGGTTGGCGAGCCTGGAGGGCGGTGAGCGGGGTGTCGCCTTCGCCTCGGGCATGGGCGCCATCACCGCGACGCTTCTCGGTCTCCTCAACGCCGGCGAGCACGTGGTGGCCTCCAACAGCCTGTTCGGCTCCACCACGGGGCTGCTCAACAACATCTTCTCCCGCTTCGGCGTGGCCACCACTTTCGTCGACCCCGCCGACGGTCAGGCCTGGTCGGACGCGGCCACCGACGCCACCAAGCTGTTTTTCCTGGAGACCCCCTCCAATCCCGGCATGGCCGTGGCCAATATCGCCGATCTGGCGGAGCGGGCCCATCGCGCCGGGGCTTGGCTGGTGGTGGACAACTGCTTCTGCACCCCCGCCCTGCAGCGTCCCCTGGAGCTGGGCGCGGACCTGGTGGTCCATTCCGCCACCAAGTATCTGGACGGCCAAGGACGCTGTGTGGGCGGCGCCGTGGTGGGGCCGGAGGCGCTGGCCGGGGAAAAAATCTTCCCCATCCTGCGCTCCGCCGGCATCACCATGAGCCCCTTCAACGCCTGGGTCTTCCTCAAGGGGCTGGAAACCCTTTCCCTGCGTATGGAGCGCCACTGCGACAACGCCGAGGAAGTGGCCGCTTACCTTGCCGAGCGCCTGGGCGCCGAGCGCGTCCGCTACCCCGGCCTGTCCAACCATCCCGGCCATGCGCTGGCCAAACGGCAGCAGAGCCGCTTCGGGGGGCTGCTGGCCTTCGAGCTGCCCGCCGGCCGCGAGGACGCCTTCCGCTTCGTGAATGCCCTGAAGATCCCCTCCATCACCGCCAACCTCGGCGATACCAAGACCACGGTCACCCACCCCGCGAGCACCACCCATTCCCGGGTTTCCGAGGCGGAACGGCAGGCCGGCGGCGTTACCGAGGGCCTGGTGCGGATCTCCGTGGGTCTCGAGAGCGCCGAGGATCTGAAGGCCGATCTGGAGCAGGCGCTGGTGACCGCCGGCCTGGTCTGAGCGGATAGCGTCGCCTCGGACCCGCTACGCCCTCCGGGCGCGGAAGCGCCAGCACATATTCCCGACCGACCGAAATCCCGGGCCCTGTCCAGGGGCCCACCTCCCCCGATCACCGCCGATGCGGAGGAGCTTCCATGGAACGGCAGGAGCGATTGAAGACGGACGCCGAGGCGGCCTTCCGGAGCGCCTTGGAGGCGGCGGAGCCCGACCGTCTCGTGGCCGGATGGCTGCGGGACCACCCCGGGGCGGTTTCGCCGGCTGGACGGACCCTGGTAATTGCCGTGGGCAAAGGTGCGTGTTCGATGGTTTCCGGGGCCATGGAGGTGCTGCCGGTGCGCCCGGAAGAGGTGCTGGTGGTGACCAAGGACGGCCACGGGGCGGCCTGTCCGGCGGGCGTGACCGTCCTGGAATCCGGCCACCCCCGGCCCGACGCGCGGTCGCTGGACGCCGGCGCCGCCATTCTGGACCGCGTCGAGGCGCTGGGGCCCCGGGATGGGCTCCTGTTGCTGGTATCCGGAGGCGCCTCCGCCCTGGCCGATGTCCTGCCCCCCGGCCTCGATCCCGAGGACTGGTTCCGCGCCAATGCCGCCCTGGTGGGAGCGGGCCTGCCCATCCAGGCCATCAATGCCGTGCGCAAGCACTGCTCCCTGCTTAAGGGTGGTCAGCTGGCCCGGGCCGCCGCCCCGGCCGAGGTGACGGCCCTGCTGCTGTCCGACGTGGTAGGGGACGATCCGGCGGTTATCGGCTCTGGCCCCGCGGCACCCGATCCCACCACCTACGCCGACGGCCTGGCGTTTCTCCCCGAGATGCCGGATTTCCCCCCCTCCCTGCGAATGCACCTGGAGGCCGGACGGGCCGGCACCCATGCCGAGACCCCGAAGTCCGGCGAGCTAGGCAACAGCCGCAACGTGGTGGTCGGTAACAACCGAAGCGCTTTGGAGGCCGCCGCGGATGCGCTCCGACGGCGCGGCTACGAGCCCTTGATACTCACCAGCCGCCTCCAGGGAGAGGCGCGGCAGGCTGCCCGGGCGCTGGCCTCGGTGGCCCTGGAGGCGGCGGATTCCGGCACCCCCCTGGCGGCCCCGGCCGCCCTGCTTTGGGGCGGGGAGACCACGGTGACCCTCGGAGCGGATCCGGGGGAGGGCGGGCGCAGCCAGGAAATGGCCCTGGCCATGGCCGGGGATTTCGACGGCATACCCGGCGTCGGCGCTCTGTGCGCGGGTACCGACGGCACGGACGGGCCCACGGAGGCGGCCGGCGGCTGGGTGGACGGCGCCACCCGGGAGCGCGCGGCGCAAGCGGGACGTTCGATAGGAGAGGCCCTGGATGGGCACAACAGCGGCGCGGTTCTGGAGCTTCTGAACGACCGCCTGGTCACCGGACCCACCGGAACCAACGTAATGGACCTGAACATTCTCCTGGTCGCCCAGGGATAACGCTGGACACCCACGGACAGTCCGGCAGACTACGGGCCATAGAGTCTCTTGGTGCCGAAAGGAGGAAACATGGCCTGTGCAGGGCGCTGGATGCTTGGTCTGATGGTGGCGGGACTATTGGCCGGGTGCGGGGGTGGCCCCCGTTATGTGGCGCAGCCGGCTCCCGACAATCTGCCCGCCGAGTGGCGGGACCTCGTCGCGGAGGCCAACGGCGAGAACTGGCTCGTCCTCGGCTTCGGGAAGGCGGAAGAGGAAGAAGGTGCGGGTCCGTTGGCCGGGCGCAGCCGGGCGGAGAGCAAGGCGCGGGCGGATCTGGCGCGGCGCGTGAAGTCCCGCATCGGCCACCTGCGCGCGGAGCTGGGACCCGGGCTGACCGAGGGCGAGGATGCCAGCCTGGACAAGGCGGACCTGGAGGCGATCCTCAAACGCGGCGGGGACATTGCCGTCAACCAGTCCCGCATTATCCGCCGGGATCGGAGTCCCGAGGGCGTCTGGCAGGCCCTGGCGCGTACCGGGCTGGCGAAGGGCCTGCGCGAAGCGGCCCGCAATCGGCAGCTTCCAGGCCCCATGGTGGACCGGGTGATGCGGCAGGCCCGCGAGGCCCTGGGCTCCAGGGAGAAGGGCGCGAACGATGCGGACACGGGTACCGGAGAAGCGGCCGGCTGAGCCCGCCTTGCGCCTCCGGCATCGGGGCCCCGCTGGCGCCCAAGGCGGGGCCGCCGCCCGCCTAGAGCCTGTGCCGCTTGCGGTTCCTGTGGGCCATCTGGGCGCGGCCCAGCCAGCCGATCAGCATCCCCACCAGCAGCACGATCAGGACCAGAAGCCCCCGGGAGAGCGTGAACTTCCAGACCAGGAAGTTGATGTCGACGATGGTCGTGTTCTGCAGGACGAAGATCAGCACGAGGATCAGCAGGACAAGGGCAAGCAGCAGCTTGTAGTACATGTCGTGCCTCTGGTGGCCGTGTTGCGTGGTCCGGAGAGCGGTCCGCGGGGAAACCGTTTCCGCAATGGTGTATCACCGAGGGGCTCGGGGAATCCATCCAACGGGTCTCCGGCGGAGCCGTGGGACACTGGTGACGTCCGGGACGGCGCCTACCGTTGTCCGGTGCCGGGAGCTTGTCGGAGGACCGGAAGAGCGTCAAGCCGGGGAAGGAGGCTCTCGGAGCCGGCGGCCGGCTTCAGCCGGCCGCCCGCCTGCGATCCGCCAGGGTGACAAGCACCAGTCCCGAGAGGATCAGGGCCAGGCCGCCGGTGTTGGTGAATGTGAGGGGCTCGCCGAGAGCCAGGGCCGAAACCGCCAGACCGAAGGCGGGGACGCCGAGCGTACCCAGGGAGGTGGTGATGGCCGGCAAGGACCGGTTGACCGTGATGATGGCCCAGAAGCAGAAAGCGGTGGCCAGGGGCCCGTTGTAGAACAGGAAGGCGCCGAGGGGCCAGCTCCAGTCGATGGGGCGGCTCCCTTCCACGATGAGCGCCGTCGGGACCAGGATCGCGGCTGCGATGGCGAGCTGCCAGGGCATCAGGGAGAGCGGCGAGCCGTCCCAGCGGTGGCCGCGGATGCGCAGCATCAGGGCGGCCCACAGAAAGGCGGCCAGCAGCAGAAGCCCGTTGCCCACCAGCACCTCCGGCTTCCCCCAATCGAAGCCGAAGGGATTGAACAGCACGCCCACCCCGGCCAGCCCCAGGCCAAGGCCGGCGGCCTTCATGCGGCCGATATGCTCGCCCAGGAGCAGCACCGCGCCGGGTGTGACCCACAGCGGCGTGGTGTAGGCGAGGATGGCGGAGCGGCCGGCCGGCACGTATTGCAGGGCCGTGATGACCAGCGCCGTAAAGCCCGCCATCTGCATGAGCGCCACCATGACCACCAGCCGCCAGTCGTTGGCGGTGGGCCAGCGCAACGCCCCGGTGGCCCAGGCCAAGGGAAACATGATGGCCACGCCCATGACCATGCGCGCCGCAGCGAAGGTGAGCGGCGGCATGTAGGTGAGCGCCATCTTCATGACCGGCCAGTTGGCGCCCCAGATCAGGATCACCAGGGCCAGCAGGCCCAGGGAGGCGGCGCCCGAGCGTGGCCGCGAGGCGGCCTCAGCCTCCATGGGTATCCCGGAAGCGCATGGACAGGTCGAGGCTCACCAGATCCCGGGTCAGGGCCCCGGAGCTGATGGCGTGGACGCCGGTTTCGGCTACCTCGCGGGCGTTGGTCGGGCCGATGTTGCCGCTGGCCTCCAGGAAGCAGCCCTCGCGGTTGCTCTCCACCGCGGCGCGCAGGTCCGCCGGGGAGAAGTTGTCCAGCAGCACCGCGTCCGCGCCGGCGCGCAGGGCGGCGCGGAATTCCTCCAGGCTTTCTACCTCCACCTGCACGCCCACGGTATGCGGCGCCGATTCGCGGGCGGCCCGGACGGCCGGCTCCAGGCCCCCCGCCCAGGCTAGATGGTTCTCCTTGAGCAGAATGCCGTCGAACAGGCCGTGCCGGTGGTTGTGGCCGCCGCCCACGCGGACCGCGTATTTCTGCGCGCTGCGCAGCCCGGGCAGGGTCTTGCGGGTATCCAGGATCCGCGCGCCGGTGCCGGATACGGCCGCCACCAGCTCCGCGGTTGCGGTGGCCGTACCGGAAAGGGTCTGCAGGAAGTTCAGCGCCGTGCGCTCGCCGGTAAGCAGGGGGCCCGCCGTTCCGCGCAGGGTGGCGATCTGTCCGTCCGCTTCCAGACGCTCGCCTTCCCGGGTGTGCCAGCGGATGACGATTCGGGCATCCAGCTGGGCGAATGCGGCTTCCACGAAGGGGCGCCCGCACAGCAAGCCCGCTTCCCGGGCGATGATGGTGGCCTCCACCTCCCGATCGGCGGGGACGGCGGCGGTGCTCAGGTCGCCGGGGCCGATATCCTCGGCGAGGGCGCGGGCGACGTTGTCATGGACGACGGCCTGCGGAAGCGGAATGGGCATGGCGGGAACCTCGGAAAATGGTTGCCCGTGCCATGGCGGCCGGAAGGGCCGCCACGACGGGCCGGTAACGGCTTCGGTTGCTTGCCGGAAGGGGAGCGCGCGCTTCGCGGCCCGCGCGGCCACTCCCTGCGGTGCCGCTCACGCCCGCAGGGAGGCGAGGCGCTGCCGCTGGTCCCGGAGCTGTTGCTGCCGGTCCCCGAGCTCGGTGAGCTTCTCCCGCTCCTTGGCCACGACATCGGCCGGGGCCTTGTCGCGGAAGCTGGGGTTATCGAGCTTCTTGCGGCTGCGCTCCAGGTCCGCATCCACCTTCTCCAGCTCCTTGTCCAGGCGCTGGATCTCCGCTTCCACGTCGATGAGCCCCTCCAGCGGCACCAGGATCTGGAGGTCGCCGACGAGGCCGGTGGCCGACTGCGGCGGCTCTTCACCCTCCGGGACCCAGTCCAGGGATTCCGGGCGCGCCAGGGCGTCGATCAGGGCGCGCTGGTCGCGGACCCGCGCCCGGTCATCATCGCCGCCGCCGCGCAGCAGCAGGGGAATGGCCCGGTTCGGATTGATGTTCATCTCGCCCCGGATGGAGCGCACCGCGCCCACGAATCCTTCCAGCCATTCGAATTCGGCCTCGGCCTCGGAGTCCATGCGCCCTTCGTCGGCCTCCGGATAGGGCTGCCGCATGATGGTGGCCCCTTCCTTGTCGGCCAGGGGCGCAACCTTCTGCCAGATCTCCTCGGTGATGAAGGGCATGAAGGGGTGCAGCAGGCGCAGGCTGGCTTCGAGCACGCGGATCATGGTGCGTCGGGCGCTCTCGGCGGCGGTCTGCTCCCCGCTGTTCAGCGCCGGCTTCACCAGCTCCAGGTACCAGTCGCAGTAGCTGTGCCAGATGAAGTCGTAGGCCGCGTGGGCGGCGTCGTTGAAGCGGTAGGCCTCCATGGCCTCGACCACCTCCGCCTCCGTGCGCTGCAGCTGGGAGATGATCCAGCGGTCCGCCCAGCGCAGCTCGGTGTCCGCGGCGGGCGGCTCGGAGACGTGCATGAGGTTGAAGCGGGCGGCGTTCCAGAGCTTGGTGCAGAAGTTGCGGTAGCCCTCGATTCGGCCCAGGTCGAACTTGATGTCGCGGCCCATGGTGGCCAGGGAGGCGAAGGTGAAGCGCAGGGCGTCGGCGCCGAAGGGCGGTATTCCCTCGGGGAACTCCTTGCGGGTCATCTTCTCCACGGCCTTGGCCTTGGCCGGCTGCATCATGGCGCTGGTGCGCTTCTCCACCAGCGCCTCCAGGTCGATGCCGTCGATGAGGTCCAGGGGGTCGAGGACGTTGCCCTTGGACTTGCTCATCTTGTTGCCCTCGGAGTCGCGCACCAGGCCGTGCACGTACACCTCCCTGAAAGGCACGTCGCCCATGAACTTGCACCCCATCATGATCATGCGGGCCACCCAGAAGAAGATGATGTCGAAGCCGGTGACCAGCACCGAGGTGGGGTAGAAGGTGGCCAGCTCCCTGGTGTCCGCGGGCCAGCCCAGGGTAGAGAAGGGCCACAGGGCGGAGGAGAACCAGGTGTCCAGGACGTCCGGATCCTGGATCAGGAGGGTGCTGCCGCAGTGGGGGCACTGGCTGGGCGTTTGCTCGCCGTCGCCGGGAACGATGGGGGTGGCCTCCGAGCCCACGCTGACGTGCTCGATCTGGTCGAGGACGGTGGCCAGGTCGAACTCGTGGTATTTGAGCCAGGCCGGGGAGGCGGGCCCCACTTTGACGCCGTCGAGCTCCAGGTCGTGGGCGGCCAGCTTGAGGTGATTCTCGTCGCATTCGGCGCAGTACCAGACCGGCACCCGGTGGCCCCACCAGATCTGGCGGCTGATGCACCAGTCCTCCAGGTTGCGCATCCACTCGAAGTAGGTCTTGGCCCAGTTCTCCGGGACGAAGCGGATGTCGCCGTTCTCCACCGCCTCGATGGCCGGTTCGGCGAGCGGGTCCACCTTTACGAACCACTGGTCGGTGAGGAAGGGCTCGATGACCGTGCCGGAGCGGTCGCCGCGGGGCACCATGAGGGTGTGCTCCTCCACGGCTTCCAGGAGGCCCCGGGTCTCCAGGTCCGCCACGACCCGCTCGCGGGCCTCGTAGCGGTCCAGGCCCTGGTAGGCGGGCGGGGCGTTTTGGTTGATGCGGGCGTCGTCAGTGAGGATGTTGAGCTGCGGCAAGTCGTGGCGCCGGCCCATCTCGTAGTCGTTGAAGTCGTGGGCCGGGGTGATCTTGACGCAGCCGCTGCCGAACTCGGGGTCCACGTATTCGTCGGCGATGACGGGGATCTCCCGCTCGGCCAGGGGCAGCAGGATGGTCTTGCCGATGAGGTGCGTGTAGCGCTCATCCTCGGGGTGCACCGCAACCGCCTGGTCGCCGAGCATGGTCTCGGGGCGGGTGGTGGCCACGATCACGTGCCCGGAGCCGTCGGAAAGCGGATAGCGGAAGTGCCAGAGGTGGCCGGCTTCCTCCTCCGACTCCACCTCCAGGTCGGAGATGGCGGTGTGGAGCACCGGGTCCCAGTTCACGAGGCGCTGGCCGCGGTAGATGAGACCTTCCCGGAACAGGCGCACGAACACCTCGTTCACCGCCTGCGACAGGCCGGCGTCCATGGTGAATCGCTCGCGCGACCAGTCGGCGCTGGCGCCCATGCGGCGGAGCTGCTGGCTGATGACGTTGCCGGACGTCTCTTTCCATTCCCAGACCCGGTCCATGAAGGCCTGCCGTCCCAGGTCATGCCGGGTTCGGCCCTCCTGCTCCAGCTGACGCTCCACCACCATCTGGGTGGCGATGCCGGCGTGGTCGGAGCCGGGCTGCCACAGGGTGCGGTGGCCCCGCATGCGGTGGTACCGGGTCAGGGCATCCATGAGCGTGTCCTGGAAGGCGTGTCCCATATGGAGGGTGCCCGTGACGTTGGGCGGCGGGATCATGATGGCGAAGGGCGGGGCGTCCGCCTCCATGTCGGGACTGAAGTAGCCGTTCGCCTCCCAGTGGGCGTACCACCGGGTCTCCACGTCCTCGGGATCGTAAGTCTTGGGCAGGGAATCGGATGGCTGCGTCATGAAATCCTCGTCTGGGCACCCGCACCGATGCGTCGTGGCGATTCCGGGGAAGGGCTGGAGCGGCCGCGAACCCCGGCGGGAAAAACCAAAAAACCCCCCGACCCAGCGGATCAAGGGGCTCGGAAGGCGATGTGGCGGAGGGCGGGTCGGGCCCGGTCACTCCCCCTTCTTGATGCGCTCGATCTCCGCCTCGGCCAGCTCGCGGAGCAGCTCGGGCAGCCGCTCTTCCAGGTATCCTTGCAGAGCTTCCCGGATTTTGGGCTCGAGGGCGGCCGCCAAGGCGGAATCCAGGTCGGCGGTGGCCTTGGCCACCTGCTCACTGACGGTCTCCTGGACGGTGCTTCTCAGAGCCTCCTCGTCCACCTCCGGCGCCGCGGCGGGGGCGGGCTGTTCCGAGGGCGCCGGCTCCGTGGTTTCGGTCGCCTCCTCCGCCGTGTCCTCTTCCTGCTGAACGGCATGCTCCGGGGCCGGCTCGGGGCCGGGGACCGCGGATGGCTCCGGGACCGCTGGGGCGGCTTCCTCGGCTGCGGCAGGCGCCGGGTCGGGCTCGAAATCGGAGGCTTCCGGCGCTGGCTCCTGCGTTTCGGGCTCGGAGGCTTCGGGCCCGGACTCCGGGGCGGGCGCGGCTTCCGGCTCGGGGGCCGGCTCAGCATGGGAGGCGGTCGCCTCCTCGGGCGGCTCCGGTGCGGGGCCGTTCTCCTCCCCGCCGGCGGGGGCGGCGGAGTCTTCCTCAGGCTCCGCGCCTTCCAGGATGTCCCGCTCGGCCTCCTCGCGCTCCCAACGGCCGAACAGGGCGTCGAACTCGGAGGCCTCCGCGGGAATGCCGGCGGTCTCGTCCTCGTCGAGGTTGAAATCGTCTACCGCGAAGTGCCCGGGCACCTCGGCGGTTTCCGCTCCCGTTTCCGGGGTGTCGGATTCTGGGGTGCCGGATGTCGGGGGACTGGATTCCGCGGTACTATCGGAATCGTTGTCCGTGGTGCTTCCCTCCTCGACCACCTCGGTCAGGAGCAGCTCGTCGTCGGAGGAAGGGCCCGCCTGATCGCCGGGCTCCGAGCTGCCCGCCTGGCTCGCGGCCTCCGTCTCCTCCTGATCCTCTTCGAGGATGTTGCGGAGACTGGTCAGGATCTCGTCCATGCTCACATCCGAGCCGTTGCCCTGGGGGCTCAGGCTTTCGGAGGAAGCGGATTGGTTGCGCTCTTGTTCCGCCATGCTTGGTCCCTTGGCGCCGCGGTCCGGGAAATTGGCCGTTCAGTATCGGGTCGGCTCGTGCCGCCTGTCAATTGACGCGCAAATCGTGGGTGTGGAGCTCGTAGCCGGCCTGCCGGTACTCGCTGTATCGCCGCCGGGCCGCATCCCGTCCGGCCTGTTCCGTGGGAACGAACTCCGCCACCCGCTGGAATCCGGAGAGGCAATCCGGCGGCGGCGGACTGACGCAGACCAGAACCTCGGCATCGCCGCTTTCGGCGCAGTCCCGGGACAGGACCACGGGCTCGGGAGCCGCCGCGTCGAGGCGCTCCCGGCGCGCATGGGGCACGAAGCTGCCGGCCCGATAGGTCCACAGGCGGTTATCCAGGTCATCGAGAAGGGCCTCGGAAGCCGCGAACAGCAGTACTCGGTACCCGGATCCGTAGGCCTTGCCCGCCACCATGCAGGCAGCCTGCAGGACGGCGGTTTCCCCGTCCCCTTGGATGCGGAAGAAATCCACCCGCGGGCTCATCCAGTCGCGCGCTCCACCAGGTACTGGCTGATCATGCGCACGGGATGGCCGGTGGCGGTCTTGTTGTCACCGCTCTTCCAGGCCACGCCGGCGATATCCACGTGGGCCCACTCGTAATCTTCGGTGAACCGGGACAGGAAGCAGCCGGCGGTGATGGTTCCGGCCTCGCGGCCGCCCACGTTCTTCATGTCGGCGAAATTGCTCTTGAGCTGTTCCTGGTAGTCGTCCCAGAGGGGCAGCTGCCAGCCCCGCTCCCCGGACTCGTCCCCGGCGTCCATGAGCTCGCGTACCAGCCGGTCGTTGTTGCCCATCAGGCCGGCGGCGTTCTTGCCGAGCGCCACCACACAGGCGCCGGTGAGCGTGGCCATGTCGATCACCACCCGGGGGTCGTAGCGCTGGATCCAGCTCAGGGCGTCCGCGAGTACCAAGCGGCCCTCGGCGTCGGTGTTGATGACCTCGATGGTCTGCCCCGACATGGAGGTCAAAATGTCGCCGGGCCGGTAGGCGTTGGCGTCCGGCAGGTTCTCCGCCGCGGCGGCCACGCCCACCACGTTGATGGGGAGCTGCAGCTCGGCCACGGCGCGCATGATACCGAATACTCCCGCGGCGCCGCACATATCATACTTCATCTCGTCCATGGCCGCCGCCGGCTTGATGGAGATGCCGCCCGAATCGAAGGAGATGCCCTTGCCCACCAGTACGTAGGGCTTGTCGCCCTTGGCACCGCCCTGGTACTCCATGGCCATCAGCCGGGGCGGGTTCACAGAGCCCTGACCCACGGCCAGGAAGGCACCCATTCCTTGCTCTTGCATCTGCTTCTCGTCCAGCACGGTCAGGCCCAGGTTCCACTCGTTGGCGAGGGCCTCTGCCTGCTCGGCCATGTAGACCGGGGTGGCCACATTGGGCGGCTGGTTGGCAAGGTCCCGGGCGAGCGTCACCCCGTTGGCGTAGGCGAGCCCCCGGTCCACGGCGGCCTGCCCCTCGCGGAGGTCGCTTCGGCGGGGGACACAGAAGGTCAGACGACGCAGCGGTCGGCGGGGCTTTTCCGTCTTGGACTTGTACTGGTCGAAGCGGTAGAGGGCCAGGGCTCCGGATTCCGTGGCGGCGCGTACCTTCCACTCGATCTCCCGGCCCTTGACGTGGAGCTCGGGGAAATAGACCACCGCCTCCATGGAGCCGGTGCCGTCCAGGTGCTTGACCAGCGACTCCACCGTTTCCCGGTAGCGCTTGTCGTCCAGGTCCCGTTCTTTGCCCATGCCCACGAGCAGGACGCGATCCGGTAGGATATTGGGCAGGTTGTGCAGCATCAGGAACTGCCCCTGGCGTCCTTCCAGGTCTCCGCGGCGAAGCAGCTTGGTCAGGTAGCCGTCGGTGGCCCGGTCGATGTCGCGGGCCGCCGGGGATAAGCGCCGGGGCTCGAAAACGCCTACCACCACGCATGCAGTTCGCTGTTTTTCGGGGCTTCCGCTCTTAATGAAGACTTCCATCGCCTGGCTCCTCCGCTGGCCCGGAAGGAAGGCAAGGAGTTTCCTTTCCCGCCTCCGGGTAGGACGGGACTTTTGGGGGAAAATTGGGGATTCAGTTTATCTTTCCGTAGCATCGCGGTAAAGCCCGGCTTTTTTAAATTCTGTTCAGTAATCCGACGGGTCGCCCCTTGAATCTAGCCGAGCATCCATTTTCAGTCCTTCGCCCTAAGCTCCTAAGGGCTATTCCCAGGCACTTTTCTTCCGGTTCGCCGGAGAGCAAGGGGCCTGGGAATCAAGGTAATGGGAAGGGCGGGGCGCGGAAAAAGAGCAGCCGGGGAGGGCTTTCGTGAAGGTCCTGCATCGCTATGTCGGGCTGGAGGTCATCGGGCGCGCCTTCCTGATCCTGGCCCTCGTCACCCTCCTGATGCTGCTGGCCAAAGGGCTGGAATTCCTCAAGGACATGGCCCAGGGCGAGCTGCCTGGGGAGGCGGTGGTGGCGCTGCTGGGCCTGGCGGTACCCAAGATCCTCAGCCTGGCCCTGCCGCTGGCGCTTTTCTTCGGCCTGCTGACCACCATCTCCCGGCTCTGCATGGACAGCGAGATGGATGCACTCGGCGCCGCCGGCGTGGGGCTCTACAATCTATTGCCGATGGTGGCGGTGATCGCCGCGGCGGGCGCCGTGCTGGAAACCGGACTCACCCTGTGGGCGGAGCCGGCGGGACAGGCGAAGCTGGAGCGGGCTACGGCCGATTTCCAGCGCCAGGCCCTCACCAGCCTGGTTCGGCCCCAGGAGTTCAACGAGTTTCCGGGCGGCCGGGTGCTGTATTTCGATCACCGTGGCCGGAACGGCCACATGCGCCCGGTCTTCTTCTACGATTCCGGATCGGAGCCGGCCGCCACGGTGACCGCCGAGAAGGGGGAGCTGCGCCAGAACAAGGAGGGTCAGGTGGAGGCGGTGTTCCATGACGGCGTCCGCTTTCAGGCCAGTTTCGCGGGTGAGCAATACGGGAGGCTCATGCATTTCGAGCGCTACCGGGTGCGGAAATCACTCGGGGAGGTGGAGAGTGGGGAGCTGGGCCGGGAGGCCCTGCCCACCCCTAGACTGATCGCCGCTTCCTGGGGGCGGAAGGAGGCGGGCAAGTTCCGCACGGAGCTTTATCGTCGGCTGGCCCTGCCGCTCAGCTTGCCGATTCTCATGCTCCTGGCGCTTCCCCTGGGGATGGAGAACCGTCGGCAGGGCCGCTCTTTCGGGGTTCTTTGGGGGGCCCTTCTGGTGCTCGCCTACCACAACGGCCTGATCGTGGTGGAGGAATGGGCGGGACGCGGGGCGGTGCCTCCCCACTGGCTGTTATGGGCCATGCCGGTGCCCGCACTGCTGCTCGCCGCCTACTTCCTGCGTCAGCGCGTCCATTCCAAGCCCATTCTGCCCCACCCCCGCGCGGGACGCCGGGGCGGCAGGCGGGCAGGGGCCCCGCAGTCGTGAAGACCGTAGACCGTTTCCTGATCGGCGGCTTTTTCGCCCGCTCAGCGCTCATGCTGTTCCTCCTGACCGGGATCTACCTGCTTTCGGAGACCCTGAACTACAGCGGTAAGCTGGGCGAGGGCGGCTTCGGCTTCGTGGAGCTGCTGTTCTATCTGGCCATGCGGGTGCCCGGCATCCTCGTGGAGATGGCGCCGTTCGGCGCCCTCCTGGGCACCCTGGTGCTCCTGGGCGAGCTGGCTCGCCATGCCGAGCTTACCGCCTTGCGGGCGGGTGGCATGAGCCTGCCCCGGGTGGCCCGGCCGCTGCTGCTGGGCGGGCTGGTGGTAACCGCCCTTACCTTCATCCTGAACGACAGCGTGGCGGGTCAGCTCAGCTATATCGCCGACCGTTACCTCGAGCAGCAGGTCAAGGGACGGCAGCAGGGCCGCTGGCTTCCCGGGGGCGGGATCTGGTTCCAGGACGGCCAGTGGGTGGTCTCCGCCACGCGGGTGGCGAGCTCCGGAAGCGAGCTGCGCGGCGTTCGGCTCTTCCGCCGCGGCGAGTCGGGTATGCTGCGGGAGATGGTGGAGGCCGAGCGCATGGTGTACGAAGGGGGTGGTTGGCGGCTCCGGAAGGTCCAGGGCATTTCCACCGAAGAGCTGGTCCCCCGCGAGGAGCGGGATCTGGCGGTACCTTTCCGCATCCAGCCCTCGGTGCTCGCCGACCTCGGCAAGAGTCCGGAGCGCATGTCCTTCGCCCGGCTCTGGGACTATGTGGGCAAGCTGAAGGACCAGGGACAGCCGGTGCGGGGGCTTGCCTTCAGCCTGTGGCAGAAGGTCACCATGCCGCTGGCCTGCATGATCATGGTGCTGGTGGCGGCTCCTTTCGTGACGCTGAATTCGCGGGGCGGCGGGAGGGTGGGTCGTCTGCTCGCCGGCATCGCCCTGGGATTCGCCTTCCACGCCAGCAACGTGCTTACGGGCCAGCTCAGCACCGCCGGCTCCCTACCGCCGGCGGCGGCCGCTTGGCTGCCCATCCTGGTGTTCGGCACCGCAGGCGGCGTGCTGCTCTATCGGGCGCGCTGAGGCGCTTTCGCGACGCGCTCCAGGTGCGTGGCCGAGATCCGGTCGTGCCAGGCGCGACCCCGGGGATCCGCCAGGGACCACCAGAATCCCAGGCCGACGGGAAGCCAGGAGAGCAGGGCCGAAATGGTGCGGATGAAGGCTGCTCGCGGCGAAACGGGGGCGCCGTCGTCGCTTACCAGGCGGATCCGCCACGAGCGCATGCCGATAGTCTGGCCGCCCCGGGACCAGGAAAGCAGGAAATAGCCCAGCGGCAGGACCGCCGATGCGGTTAGCAGGAGGGCTCGCCCGGCGGGACCGGGGCCGTGCAGATCGCTGGTGGCGCCCCCCATGAGCAGCGTGAACAGAATGCCCGCTCCGAGCACGATGGCTGCGCAGACCAGGGCATCGTAGAGTGCCGCCGCCAGGCGGCGCAGCAGGGAAACGCGGGGCTCGGGGCGGGACGCGGGGGCCATGACTCCTCCGGGAGTGGGCGGGATTCCGTAATCGGGACAAGGAGTCTACCATCCGGGATGGTCGAAAAGGGCAGTGACATGGACTGGTTCGCGGAGCAGGTGGAAGCTGCCATCGGCGAGCTTCCCCCCGAGCTCCGCGCGGCCGTGGAGAACGTGGCCATCCTCGTGGAAGAGGAAGCCGACCGGGAAACGTGCCGGGAGATAGCGCTCGGCCATCCGCTGGAGCTGTTGGGCCTGTACCGGGGACTGCCGCTTCCTTATCGGGGCAGCCACTACGCCGGAGCCGAGCCCGACCAGGTCTTCCTCTACCGCCGGGCCATTCTCCTCTATTCCCGGGACAACGCCCTGGAGGTGGCCGACTGCATTCGCAATACCCTGATCCACGAGCTCGGCCATTACCTCGGCTTCGACGACGAGGAGCTGCATCGCATCGAATACGGGGAGCCGCCGGAAGAAGGGGAGGATTGAGGCGCAGGGCGTGCCCCGTCCGTGCCCGCCTTTCGGCGGTAGCCTCGGCGGGCAATGTTCGCTGCATCCGGTAACGCGGCCCATGGGCGTATGGCCGGCTGAAGGAAGCCCCAACGGGGCCGGCATGCGCAATCCGTATCCGAAAAGGGAGGACCGTCCCCGCTCATGAAGCTGCGGCGCATCAAGCTTTCCGGCTTCAAGTCCTTCGTGGACCCCACCACCATTCCCCTGCCGTCCCGCATCACCTCGGTGGTGGGGCCCAACGGCTGCGGGAAGTCCAACATCGTCGACGCGGTGCGCTGGGTGCTCGGCGAAGGCTCCGCCAAGCACCTGCGCGGCGGCCACATGACCGATTTCATCTTCAACGGCTCCGACAACCGCGCCCCGGTGAGCCGGGCGGTGGCGGAGCTGGTCTTCGATAACCGCGAGGGGACCATGGGCGGCCCCTACGCCGCCTACGACGAGATCAGCGTCAAGCGGGCGGTGGATCGGGACGGCAATTCCGAGTACTACCTGAACGGCAGCCGCTGCCGGCGCAAGGACATCACCGACCTGTTCCTGGGCACGGGGCTGGGTCCGCGGGCCTACGCCATCATCGAGCAGGGCATGATCGCCCGGACCGTGGAGGCCCGCCCCGAGGACCGCCGTTTCATGCTCGAGGAGGCGGCGGGCGTGACGCGCTACAAGGAGCGGCGCAAGGAGACGGTCCGCCGCATCGAGCAGACCCGCGAGAACCTGGACCGCGTGGAGGATCTGCGCGGCGAGCTGGGGGATCGCCTGGAGAAGCTCGGCGAGCAGGCGGAGGTGGCCAAGAAGTACAAGGCGCTCAAGCAGGAGCAGCGCGAGGTTGACCACCAGCTGCTGGGCGCGCGCTACCGCGACCAGCAGCGGGCCCTGGAGACCAAGCAGGGCGAGGTGCGCCACCTGGAGACGGAGCTGGAGGCGGCCCGCCGCAAGGTTACGGAGGCCGAAGGCGAGGTTGAGCGCCAGCGGCTGGCCTACGAGGAGGCCAGCGAGGCGGTGAACGAGGCCCAGGGCCGCTATTACGCCCGTGAATCGGAGATCGCCGCCCTGGAGCGCGAGCAGGAGCACGCCCGGCGCGAGCAGCAGCGCCTGGAGGAGGAGCGGGACGCCGCCGCCGCGGAGATCGCCGAGCTGGAGGAGCGCCTCGCCGAGCACCAGACCCGGATCGAGGATTCCGCCGGCGAGCAGGAGGGGCTCAACGAGGAAGTGGAGCGCCTCGTCGAGCGCCATGAGCAGGCGTCGGAGGCCCTGGAGGCGGCCCGGGAGCGGCAGCGCACCGCCGAAGAGACCGAGCAGCAGGCCCGGGAGGCGGTGCAGGAGCCCGCCCGGGAAGCGAGTCTCCAGGAAGAGCGCATGCAGCAGGCGGAACGTCGCCTGGAGGCCGTCTCGGAGCGCCGGGCCGCGCGCGAGCGGGAGCTGGCCGAGCTGGAGTCCCGAGCGGCCGAGGTGGATACCGAGAGCGCTGCCAGCGAACGTGAGGCCACCGAGGAGCGCCGCGATGCCCTCCGGGAGCGCGTGGAGGCGGCCGAAACGGCCCTGCGGGACCGGGAGCGGGAGCGCGACGAGGTGGCCGAGGCGGTGAGCGAGGAACGCCACCAGCGCGAGCGGACCGCCGCGCAGCTGGAATCGCTGCGGGCCCTGGAGCGCCGCGGCGAGGATCTCGATGCGGCCGCCCGAGAGCTGCTCGAGCGGGTGAATCACGACCGCGATCAGCTGCTCGGGGGCCGCTTGCGCGTGGCGCCGGGCTGGGAAACCGCGGTGGAAGAGGTGCTGGCGGAGCGTCTCAATGCCCTGGTGGCGCAGGGCGCCGAATGGGACGACCTGCTGGGCTGGATGCGCGAGCGGGAGGGCGGGCGCTTCCCGGCGGTGCGTCCAAGCGAAGGCCGGGATAGCGCCTCCGGGGCCGTCGGCTCCCTCATGGAGCTGGTGGGGTGTGTGCCCGAGCTGCGCCCGGTGGTGGCGGAGTGGCTGGCCGGTGTCCATGCCGCCGACGATCTGGATACTGCCCTGGAGCAGGCGAGTACGCTGGATGCCGGGGAATACTTCGTCACACCGGCCGGCGACCGGGTGGGCCGCGACTGGGTGGTGGTGCACCGTGGCGAGAGCGACGCCAGCACCTCCTGGCTGCAGCGGCGCCGGGAGATCGAGGGCCTGGAGGAGCGGCTGGCCGGCGAGGAGGCCCGCACCACGGAGGCCGAGGAGCGGCTGGAGGAGGCCCGGGGTGCTTACGAGGGTGCCCGCGAGCACCTGGAAAGCGCCCGTGCCGAGCTCCAGGAGGCCGAGGAGACTGTGCGAGCGGCCCGGGACGCCGAAAGCCGCCAACAAGCCGAGGCCGACCGCCTGGCCGAGCGCGATGGGCACCTGCGCAGCGAGCTGAAGCAGCTGGCCGAGGAAGCGGAGAACGAGCGGCTGGCCAAGGAGGAGGCCGCCGAATCGGCGGCCGCGGCCCGGGAGCGCGAGCGCGAGCTGGGCGGCTCCCTGGAGCAGTACCAGCGGGAGCGCAGCGAGGCCCAGGCGGCCGCCGCCGAAGCGGAGACCCGGGAGCGGGAAGCCCGCGAGGAGCTTGGTCAGGCCCGGTCCCGCCTACAGAGCCTGGAGGCGGCCCGCGCCGAGGCGGAGCGCCATACCCAGTGGGCCACCGAGGAGCTGGAAAAGCGCCGCCAGCGCCACCGGGAGCTGGAGGAGCGCCTGGCGGAGCGCGGCGAGCCCACCGAGGATGTCCGCGAGCGCTTGCAGGCCGCCCTGGAAGCGCGCACCGAGGCGGAGCAGGAGCTCGGCGAGCGCCGCAAGGCTGCCGAGGAGGTCCAGGCGGCGCTGAGCGAAGCGCAGCAGCGCCGCACCGAGGCCGAGGCGGAGGTGGAGAGCCGCCGGACCGCGCTTGAGGAGGAGCGCCAGAACCTCAACAAGGCCGAGGTGCGGCTGGAGGAGGTGGAATCCCGTATCCAGGAGGCGGGCACCACGCCCCGGGAATGCCTGGCCTACCTCGCCGACGACGCGGATGCCAAGGCCTTGGAGCGGCGCCGGGGCGAGCTGCAGAAAAGCATCGACGCCCTGGGAACCGTCAACCTGGCCGCCATCGAGGAATTCGAAGAGGTGAGCCAGCGCAAGACGCACCTGGACGAGCAGGCCGCGGACCTGGAGGAGGCCCTGGGGACCCTGGAATCGGCGATCCAGCGCATCGACGCGGAGACCCGCAACCTCTTCCGGGAAACCTTCGAGGCCGTGGACGCCAATTTCCGGAGCCTGTTCCCCCGGTTGTTCGGCGGGGGCCGGGCCTATCTCGCCATGACCGATACCCGATCCAGCCGGGGCGGAGAGGAATCCGAGGCGGAGGAATCGGAGGCCGAGGCGGATCCCCTCTATGCCGGCATCGACGTCATGGCGCAGCCTCCGGGGAAGAAGGTGCGCTCCATCAACCTGCTATCCGGCGGGGAGAAGGCACTCACCGCCGTTGCCCTCACCTTCGCCATGTTCCAGCTTAACCCCGCGCCTTTCTGCGTGCTCGACGAGGTGGACGCGCCCCTGGACGACGCCAACGTGGGCCGCTACGGGGAGCTCCTGCAGGAGATGGCGGAGAGCACCCAGTTCATCGTCATCTCCCACAACAAGATCACCATGCAGGCCTCGGACCAGCTGGTGGGCGTCACCATGGCCGAGCCGGGGGTGAGCCGGATGGTGTCCGTTTCGGTGGAAGAGGGCGCCGAATTGGTGGAGGGGGGTTGATACCCTATACCCTTCCTGTATAGCCCCACGGCTATCCAGGATCCAAAGGGTGCTCCCCTTTTACCCTCAAATCACTATCCCGTAGGAGCGGCGTCCTCGCCGCAATGGCCTTCCCAAAAAAATCGCACCTCAAGAAACCCTCTGTCTCCCAACCTTAAGCACCCACTCCCGGGCATTTTTGATCCAAAAGATTGTTTGACAGGCATTTATCCCCCGTGGCAGGAAATACGCCAAAGGGGGTAGGACAAATATGTCTACACGTTTCTGGACATTCCAGAAGCGGCTGGATGCCGCCGGCTGCCAGCGCCATATTCCTGGATCTGGCAAAAAGCCACGGGGCAAATGTCCGCTTCGGATTGCCCGTTGCTCACAACTTGTCCGCGCTATCAGCGGGCTGATCCCTCCCGGTGGGCCTGGAACCTGCTTCGGATCCCACTATCCGTCTGCACCTGCACTCCCCGAATCCCATGCAGCCCTTACTCCTGGGCTGAATTCCTTTCCCGGGCCGATCCGTCGAGCAAACCCCCTCGGTTTGACCCGGCTGCTGCCGAAACTCCCGCATGAATAGACGGGCATTCGGCATCCTTGCACTACTGGCCATCCTGGGGACGTCCGGGGTCGGGCTGTATGTCCTGGGACTGTCCGGGCTGGCCCAACCGGGCTACCCCCTTGAGCGCACCATCCGTTACGGGTTCACCGTCGAGAACACCAAATCCCGTCCCCTGGAAGTGGCGCGGTTCCGCACTTATGCACCCGTCAAACTGACGCCCACCCAGAAGCTGGTCGGTCTGGAAGCCTCACATCCCTACAAGGTGAAAACGGATTCCCTGGGCAACCGAATCCTGCGCTTCAGGCTTAAGGATATTCCGCCCAATGGCCAGGTAATTGTCCGCATTACGGTCCATTTGCGGTTATCGGAAAAGCCCAACCGGATGGAAAAGCTCGCAGGGCGTGAGGATCTCCTAAAGCCCTCGCCTCTGGCTCCCGCTGATCATCCTCGGTTAATGAAGTTGGCACAAAGGCTGGCCGGGTCCAGTTCGATTGAAACCCTTCGCGGCACCCAGCGATGGGCGGTGAACAACATTGCCTACCAGGGCTACCTCGCTGAAGACCGGGGCGCCCTGTACGCGCTCGACCAGGGAACTGGAGATTGCACCGAGGCAATGAGCTTGGTTCTGGCGTTGCTTCGGGCCAATGAGATACCAGCACTCGGCGTTGCCGGGTTCCCCACTACCCAAAGCCAGGTCCTGCACCCTGAGGGCTTCCACAACTGGGCCATGGTTTGGCCTGGCAAGAGCTTCTGGATAACAGACCCGGTTAACGAACGCTTGGAAGAAGGCATCCCCGGCTACATAGCCTTCCGTCTCCTATTACCCGGCGAGACCCGGAGCCCGGGGTTTACCACCCAATCCTTCTACCAGACCGAGCAGGATTCGGTCGCCATTCGCATGACCGATTGAGCCATGGTTTATCCCTCGCACTGCCATACCACCAGTATCCGGATCACGCCATTAACAGGACGATGAAAAACGGGCCTCCATCGGCCCCATTGCCCCTTTGAAGGCCGAAAAAGCGTTCAAAGGGGGCAGGAATCCTGCTTTTTACCTCCGGCGACCGGGCGTTTCCGCCCCGTCACCGGGGGGTCTGCCTGGGGGCTCGACACACGGGCCCCGGGCCGGCCTCAGGCCGGATCCGGCGCCATCAGCTTGCGCAGCCGGATCAGGTTGTAGGCCACCGCATGGAGGTTGAACCAGCCCGCCAGGGCCTTGGTGCCTCTGAGCATGGGGCGGCGGAGCAAGCCGGCAGCCTTGCTCCAGCCGAAGGGCTCCTCCACGCGCTTGCGGAGCTTCTGGCTGGCGGCATAGCCGGAATGTCGGGTGGTCCGGGCATCGATGGCCGAGCGCCGATTGGTGTTGTTCTGCGCCACGTGGGGCGTGGCGTTGAATTCCCGGCGCAGGGTCTCGACGAAATCCCGGGCGTCATACCCCCGGTCCGCGGCCACGGTGATGCGGTGGCGACCGGGGATGCGCTCCAGCATGGCCAGGGCAGCCGCGCGCTCGGCGGTGCCGCTGGCCTCGGTTAGTTCGGTGGCCACCACCAGGCCATGGCGGTTCTCGACGGCGATGGGCAGCCGATGTAGGCCAGCCGGGCCGGCTGGCCGGGCGCCTTCTTGTAGAGCTTGGCGCCCGGGTCCGTGGTGGAGCGATGGGTCTCGTTGGTGCGGCGCTCGCCCCGGAAGTTGCGGGTTGTATTGCGGCCGCCGCCGGAACCGCTGTCGTCCTCGTCGTCGGTGTCCACGGGCTGGAAGCTCTTCATGGAAGCCCAGCTCTCCACCAGGGTGCCGTCGACGCTGAAGTGGTCCGTGGACAGCAGATTCTGATCCCGGGCGGGCGCCAGTACCGCCTGCAGCAGCTCCTGGGACAGCTCGGCATCGAGGAGCCGGTCCCGGTTCTTGGAAAAGGTGGAGGGGTTCCAGACCGGATCGTCGATGCCGAGGCCCACGAACCACCGGAACAGCAGGTTGTACTGAAGCTGTTCCATCAGCAGCTTCTCGCTGCGGACGGAATACAGGATCTGGAGCAGGGAGGCCCGGAGCAGCCGCTCCGGCGGGATCGAGGGGCGCCCCTCTCCGGCGTAGAGGGCATCCAACCGCTCGGAGAGGCGCTCCAAAGCATCGTCCACCATCCGGCGAATGGGACGGAGCGGATGGTCCGCGGGAATCCGGTCTTCCAGAGAAACGTAGCTGAACAGGTTGTCCTGCGGATCCTCGATGCCCCGCACGCCGGGCCTCCTTCAGGTTTGTGGGTACGGCGGCATGGTGCCAAAACCGGAGTTTTTCATCAGCCTGTTAGGGGCAGTCACCATTAAATTTGATTTGACCGCCGCGGCAATAGGGCAGGATGTGGGGGAATAAGAGGTATGTCGTTGGATACTTTTTCAAAAAGTAACCTGGATGTGCAGGAGGATAAAACCTGGGGGCCAAGTGGGTTTATGGCCTGGATTAATTGGGCGTTCCCTGTTCCTATGCTTGGATTTGTTGTGGCTGTTAGTGATTTGGTGGATACTTTTATAATTTTTATAGAAAACCCAAGCCTGCAGGAATTTGGGAAATTTTCTTTTTTGTTATTTGGATCTTTTCTTTTTATTTATATGCTTTTGTCTGCTTTTGTTAGAGCGCTAGAGGGAATGTGGGTCGCAAGAAAGCTTATTAAGGATGGAGAGGAGGTTTGGGTTATAAGGTACTTTTTCCCTTTATATTATATAAATATTAATGATGTAGATTGTATTGAAGAATTTCGGATTGCCTCCTGGCGTTATTATTTTACTTTGTTAAGTGGATATGAATTCACGGGCAACAGGAGAAATTATAAGATTTCATTAAAGGATGGCAGGTATTTCCTTTTGAATGGAATATGTTTTGATCCTTATGAGTTTTTTAAAAAAGGTGGTGGAGGCAAGGGAAGTCTGTAGAAGGTGTATTCCGGGGATGCCTCACTTAATTCCCGCTATCCGGGATCGGAGCTTGGTCCATGGCTAGATTGGCCCGGGTGGTTGCGGATGGATTCCCGCATCCCGCACCACATCTGCCGCCGGTAGCCCGATAAGTGGAGCGGATTTCCCGGTCTGGTCTTGTAATTTTTGATCGGTTTGGACGGTTTTTAGCTTTTCGGTCAGTTTCCCGGGGTAGGGGGGTTGATGATTCCCAAAACGGTAGCCATTTCGCTTGCTTGCTTTCTGGGCCTCCTCGCCCAGATGGGTAATGCCCAAGCCCAGGAATCCCTCTGCGCCCAGGTCAAGATCCAGATCGAGCAGGAACTGACCTTGGAGCGCCAGGGCTTCGATGCGCACATGCGCATCAAGAATGGCTTGGACACCGATCCCCTGGAGAACGTGGCCGTCACCGTCCGCTTCACCGATAAGGACGGCAACGGGGTGGTGGCTACCTCCGATCCCGACGACGAAGACGCCACCTTCTTCCTCCGTACCGCCTCCATGGACGGCATCGACGCCGTGGACGGCTCGGGAACGGTCATGCCGTCCTCCGCCGCCGACATCCACTGGCGCATCATTCCCTCGCCCGGAGCGGCGGGGCAGGTGAGCGGCGGCAAGCTGTACTTCGTCGGCGCCACCCTGGCGTACGACCTTGCCGGCGAGCACCACGAGACGGACGTCGCCCCCGACTCCATCACCGTCCGGCCCCTGCCTCTGCTGTCCCTGGACTACTTCCTCAAGCGCCAGGTCTACGCCGACGACCCCTTCACCGACGAAAAGGAGCCAGCGCGGCCGTTTACCCTGGGCGTGCGCATCCGCAACAACGGCAACGGTCCGGCCGGGGATGTCAGCATCGACTCCGCCCAGCCCGAGATCGTTGCCAGCGAACAGGGCCTGGACATCAGCTTCCGCATCCTGGAGAGCTTTGTGCAGGCCCAGCCGGCCAAGCCCAGCCTGCTGCTGAATTTCGGCACCATCGACGCCGGGGCGGCCAAGGTGGGCCGCTGGCGCATGGTCACCGACCTCTCCGGGCGCTTCACCAATTTCTCAGCCTCCTTCAGTCACGCCGATGAGCTGGGCGGCGCCGCCACCTCCATCATCGACACCATCGACACCCATCTGCTGGTGCGCGACGTGCGCGTGGCCCAGCCCGGCCGCGACCGGGTGCGCGACTTCCTGGCCCGGGATGGCGACTTTCTCAAGGTCTTCGAGTCCAACGGCAACGACAACGAGGTGACCGACCTCTCCGCCGATACCGCCATCGAGCGGACTCAAACGGACGGCGACATCGCCCACCACCGACTGACCTTCCCCGCCCAGCCCGGGTTCGTCTATGCCCGGGTGGACGATCCCTATCTGGGCGAAAAGGCCATCAAGGCGGTCTACCGCTCCGACGGCAAGAAGATCAGCGCCCGCAACGCCTGGCTGTCCCAGAGGCGCAACGATAGCCAGGGCTGGAACTACCACCTCAACCTGTTCGACGCCAACACCACCGGCACCTACACCGTGATCATGAAGGCCCCCGACCGGGAGCCGGTTGCGCCCAAGATCGTCCCCATTCCCGACCAGGTCACGGTGGAAACCGAGCCGTTGGCCTTCACCGTGCAGGCCGCCGACGCCAACGGCGATCCCATCACCCTGGCCGCCGCCAGTCTGCCCGCCGGGGCCAGCTTCACCGACCACGGCGACGGCACCGGCACCTTCGAATGGCCCCCGGTCCAGGGGCAGAAGGGCGACTACGCCATCCGGTTCCAGGCCTCCGACGGCAATCTCACCAGCTCCCTCTCCGTGGGCGTCACGGTGCGCTGGATCCACGACCGCGACGGCGACGGCATGAAGGACGACTGGGAGATGGAGCACTTCGGCACCCTCGACCGCGACGGCACGGGAGATTACGACAACGACGGGATCTCCGACCTCGAGGAATACAAGCGCGGCATGGATCCCACCCGGCCGCCCGGGCCCAGCGAGCCCGTGCCGGAGGCCCCGGCCGACGGCGGCGAGGCGGCCAGCCTGACCCCCGCGCTGACGCTGACCAACGCCGAGCATTCCGACCTCTACGAGGTCACCTACGAATTCGAGGTCTACGCCGACGCCGGCATGACCGAGCGCGTCGCTCACGGGCTGGATATCCCCGAGACCCCCGACACCACCGCCTGGACCGTGGACCCGGCCCTGGCCGACAACACCTGGTACCACTGGCGGGCGCGCGCGGCCGGGGCCGGGCAGAAGAGCGAGTGGGTCACCGGCGCCTTCTTCGTCAACACCGCCAACGAGGCTCCCGTCGCCCCGGCCATCAGCCGCCCGGGCGACAACGTGTTCGTTGACACCTTCACCCCGGTGCTGGAGGTGACCAACAGCACTGATGTGGACGAGGATGCCGTGGCCTACGACTTTGGCGTCTACCGTGATGTCGCCCTCACCGACGAGGTGGTCGCTACCACGGGTATCGCCGAAGGCGCCCAGGGCACCACCCGCTGGACCGTGCCCACCGAGCTCGCCGAGAACACCTGGTACCACTGGCGGGCCACCGCCGTGGACGAGCACGGTCTGGCCACCGACGGCCCGGCAGGGCGCTTCTTCGTCAACACCCGCAACGACGCCCCGACCCAGCCCGTCCTGTCGGCCCCTGCTGACGGCGCGGAGATCCCCGCCCTGAGTGCCGGCCTGACGGTGACCAACGCCACCGATCCCGAGGCCGAGCCGGTCAGCTACGTCTTCCAGCTCGACCGCGTCGCCACCTTCGACACCCCCGACCGGCGCGAATCCGGCGAGCTTACCGAAGGCGCCGGGGAGACCACCGCCTGGGCGGTGGACGGCCTGGCCGACAACACTGAGTACTTCTGGCGGGCCAAGGCCACCGACGGCCGCGCCGACAGTGCCTGGGTCGGCGGCAGCTTCTTCGTCAACCGCTTCAACGACGCCCCTACCACGCCCACCGCCGCGAACCCGGGGCAGGGCGCCTGGATGGGGACGCTGCAGCCCACCCTGGCCGTGAACCCCGCCTCCGACGTGGACCGCGACGCCCTGCATTACGAGTTCGAGGTCTACGCCCCGGGCGACGAAGGCGCAATGGGTCGTAGGGTGGCCGCCGGGCAGTCGGATAACGAGAGCTGGACCGTATCCTCCGAGATGGCCGAGAGCGGCTGGTTCTACTGGCGGGCCCGGGCCGTGGACGAGCACGGCAAGGCCTCCGGGTGGATGAACCTGGTGGTCTTCTACGCCGACGCCGACGGCCTCAACGATCCGCCGGTGCTGCGTATGGATCGGGTGGTCTACCGCCTGCCCCCGACCCTGTGGCGGGTCTGGGATCGGCTCCGTGACGAAGACGAGGGCGACCACGACCGCCGCTTCGGCCGCGTGCACTGGGACCGGGACCACTCCGGCCGCGATGACGGCATGGATGACAGGACCCGCGGCCGGAGCCATTGGCGCGATGCTCCCTCCCGCGCCCTAATCCACTGGTACGACCGCGACCCCGACAGCAGGGCCGATATCACTCTGCAGTACGATCGGGATCGCAACGGTACCGGCCGCACAGTGATTGCCCGGAATCTGAAAGAGGATCCGGATGGCCGCGAAGACTGGCACATCTGGGACCTCTCCGGACTGGGCGCCGGCGTTTACTACCCGCATGCGGTTATTACCGACGGTAATTCTCGGGAGACCGTCTATGCCCCCAATGCCGTGGTCATCGGCGACGGCGGCGGCCAGCCCCATATCCGGATGCGCGCCCCGCGCGGGGAACGGGAAAAGAAGCCGGGTGAGCGCCTGATTATCCGGTGGCGGGACCTAGATGCCGATAGCAATGCCCGGATCGAACTGGCTTATCGGTCCATGGGTAGTGACGAAGGAGAGACGGTGATCGCCAGCGGCATTCCCGAGGACCGTGACCATCGTGGTGACCTCCATATGTGGCGCATCCCCGACATGGAGCCGGGGAAATACCGCATAGTCGCCCGTATCTATGACGGAACGTGGCAGGTAACCGATGTGGCACCCGGTTACTTGAAAGTGGAGGAAAAGGAAGAAGACCCCGGTTCCCACTGGCCGTGGTGGTGGAGCCGGGACGACGATGGGGAGGATGAGGAAGGAGGTCGGTTCGGCTGGTTGTCGGACTGAAGGTAACGGCTTTGTAATCACACGCTACCGAATATAGATTCGCTTGCGACTCCCTTGAATGTTATTTGCCCCCTCCAGGGCGTTTCCTTCAGGGCATCCGTCCCTATCGTCAACCTGCTTCCACCGGCCTGATCGCCATGAGGCCAGGCTCCGTTCGGGGGAAGCCCGGCTATGGCGATCAACCTCGGCGGGGAGATTAGCCCGGCCGGATTAGGCGGCCCGCAAGCGCCCGGCCACCTCCGCCACATGGCGGCCCTGGAAGCGGGCGATGGCCAGCTCGTTCTCCGAGGGCAGGCGGCTGCCGTCGCCGCCCGTGAGGGTGCTGGCGCCGTAGGGGGTGCCGCCGGTGATCTCGTTCATGTTGACCAGCTCCGCGGCGGAGTAGGGCACGCCCACCACCACCATGCCGTGATGCAGGAGCGTGGTGTGGAAGGAGGTGAGCGTGGTCTCCTGGCCGCCGTGCTGGGAAGCGGTGCTGGTGAACACGCTGCCCACCTTGCCGATGAGGTTGCCGTTGGCCCAGTGTCCTCCGGTCTGGTCCAGGAAGGTGCGCATCTGGCCGGCCATGTTGCCGAAGCGCGTGGGCGTACCGAAGATGACGGCGTCGTATTCGGACAGCTCGTCCACGGTGGCCACGGAATGGACCTGCTCCCGCTCGGCGCCCATCTCCCGCAGCTGCTCCGCGGGTATCGTCTCCGGAACCCGCTTGACCGTCACCTCGGCGCCCGGCTGCTCTCGGGCGCCTTCCGCCACGGCATCCGCCATGGTTTCCACGTGACCGTACATGCTGTAGTACAAAACCAGAACCTTGGTCGCCATCCGGCATTCTCCTCGCTGTTTGCTCGAAATGCGTCGGGGAAAATAATGGGGCCGGATACTTCGGTTGACAATCCGGGTAAAAATAAAAACTCTGTTTACTTATGGAAACGAACTCCGGAAACGGCCTGCCGCGGCTGGACGACATGGTACTGTTCGCCCGGGTGGTGGAGGCCCAGAGCTTCTCCACCGCCGCCCGGGAACTGGGCATGTCCAAGTCCGCGGTGAGCAAGGGGATCAGCCGCCTGGAGGAGCGGCTGGGGGTGCGCCTGCTGCACCGGACCACCCGTCGGCTGAGCCTTTCCGAGGCGGGGCGTACCTTCTACGGCTACTGCCGGCAAGCCCTGGAGGCCGCCCAGGCCGGCGAGGAGGAGGTCACCCGGCTCCAGGAAGAGCCGCGGGGGGTGCTCAAGGTGAATGCCCCCGTCTCCTTCGGCAGCCTCCATCTGGCGCCCGCCATATCCCGCTTTCTCGCTCTCCATCCGGACGTGCACGTGGACATGACCGTGGATGACCGGGTGGTGGACCTGGTGGAGGCCGGCTTCGACGTGGCCGTGCGCATCGCCGAGCTGCCCGAGTCGAGCCTGGTCGCGCGGCGGCTTGCCCCGGCGCGCCACGTGGTCTGCGCCGCCCCGGAGTACCTGGAGCGGCAAGGCGAGCCGCGCAGTCCCGCGGATCTGGTCCGGCACAACTGCCTGACCTACGCCTATGCCAGCCACGGACCCGAGTGGCCCTTCGACGGGCCGAACGGCCCGGAAACGGTACGTGTGGCCGGCAACCTGCAGGTCAATCACGGCGACGCGCTACGCTCCGCGGCGGTCTCGGGGCTGGGCATCGCCCTGCTGCCCACCTTTATCGTCGGCGAGGACCTGTGCCACGGCCGGCTGCGGGCGCTCCTGCCCGGCTACCGGACGCGTGAGCTGTCCATCTACGTGGTCTACCCGGAGCGGCGCCACCTGCCGGTGAAGGTGCGGGCGTTCGTGGATTTCCTGGCGGAGACCTTCGGTGGGCGGCCCTACTGGGATCGGGAGGTGCACCGGGAAACGGGCTAGCGGGTGAGCTGCGCGTAGAGGTGGGGCAGGCGCCGGGGCAGCTCCTCGGGGGTCCGGATTACCACGTACCCCCTGCTGCCGAACAGATGGGGAAGGTAGTCCTCCGCGTCCCGGTCGATGGTCACGCAGAACGGCTGGAGGCCCATGCGGCGGGCCTCACGGACGGCCATGCGCGTATCCTCCACGCCGTAGCGGCCCTCGTAGCGGTCCATGTCGTTGGGCTTGCCGTCGGTGAGCAGCAGTAGAAGGCGGTGGCTCGCCGGCTGTCCGGCCAGTAGCCGGATGGATTGCCGGATGGCGGCGCCCATCCGGGTGTAGAATCCGGGCTTGAGCGCAGCCAGCCGGCCCCGTACCCGTCCCCCGTACCGCTCCCCGAACTCCTTGAGGACGTGGTAGCGCACATGCTCCCGCTTGCGGGACGAGAAGCCGTATATGGCGAAGCGGTCGCCCGTGGCGGTAAGGGCCTCGGAAAACAGATAGAGGCTGTCGCGGATCACGTCGATGACCCGGGCTCGGCTGTTGACCCAGGTATCCGTGGACAGTGAAAGATCCGCGAGCAGCAGCGAGGCGATGTCGCGGTCCCCCGGGCGCAGGTCCCGGTACAGGGCCGGATCCTCCGTTGCGGCGCCCGCCGCGCGCTCCGCCACGAAGTGCTGGTAGGCGTCCAGGTCCACCTCGGTGCCCTCCGGCTGGCCCGCGAGCCAGGTTCGGGTGGGCGTAAGCTGCCGGAATTGGCCGCGCAGGCGGCGGGCGGTGGAGCGCAGGCCCTCGGGGAGCTCGGCGGGCGGGGCGTCCTCGGCCACCATGGGCTGCAGCCGGCAGAAATCGGGCCGCAGGGCGTCCCGTCGGTAATCCCACTCCGGAAGCAGGATGCCGCCGCCCAGGGGGGTGTCGTCGTTGGCCTCGGAGGGTAGATCCAGGTCGAAGCGCAGGCGGCTGGCGGTGCGCTTGTTGTCCCGCGAGAGGCTGAGCAGGTCCAGGTCGTCCGCGGCGTCGGCGGCGGCCTCCAGGTCCTCGTCCTCCTCGGTGGGCCGATCCACGTTGACGAACTCCGACCAGCTCCAGATGCTCTCCGCGTTGCGGAAAAGCAGCAGGCCCTTGTCCCGCTCCGGCATGGCCACCCGTTCACCCCGCCGGCGTCTCCGGTCCTCCAGGTCCCGGGTTTCCCCTTCGCTGGACGGCTCGGCGCCCTCCCCGGCATCGCTTGCTGCAACCGGGGCCTGCTCCTCGGGCGGGCTGGGGTGCAGCCAGAGGGCCACCGGGGCGGGGGGACGCTTGGCCGCGGGGATGGAAACGGCGGTCCCGGGGTCCGTCAGGGCGGCGCGGACGGTTTGCTCCGCCGCGGCCTCCCCGGCTGGAAGCTTGCCGGGGTCGGGGCGCAGGGGCAGATAGGCGGAGACCAGACGCTCGTAGCGGGGCCGCATTCCGGGTAGCCGCCGGAGGGCCCGATGGGCCAGCTCCGGACCGCGGGCCAGCCAGGAGGAGCCGGCGGGCAAGGCGTCCCCAAGGGCTGCCAGGGCGGCGAGCCACAGGTAGAGATCCCGGTTAAGGGCGGTTTCCGGGAACAGCGCCAACCGGCCCGGTAGGTACAGGGCCTGGGTGTCCGTCCAGGCCAGCTCGGCGCGGCGGTGGCTGCCGGCGATACTCTGGAGCAGGGTCCGCCGGGCGCCGTGCGGGAGGGCGGGGGCGGGCTCGATGCGCAGCCCATCGTCGCCGCCCAGGGCCCGGAACAGCGGTCCCAGGCGGGGCCGCATCTCGTCCAGGGCCACGGCGGCCTCCGGGTGGTCGTTACGGGCCGCCCGCCGTATGAGGCGGTCCCAGGCCTTGCCTACGTGCTCTTCCGGATCCATTGCTTGCTCTTCCTGGGCGGTGGTTCCTGGGCTTCCGCTGGCGTGCGGAGTGGGGACCGCTGGCCCGGCCCGAGCGGGGCATCCGGATTCGGATACCTCATTCCTGCACCACGATCCGAGGGGCCTTCCGCACCTTGCCGCCCCGGGTGAAGCAGCCCGCCGGGACCTCGGGCTTGCGGCCGAAATCGTGGGCGGATACGTCCAGAGCGCAGTCCCCGGCCACCCACCGCAGCAGCGAGCCTTCCGGATTGTTCGATTGAACGGTCTCGCAGGCGGATACGCATTGGCCGCATTGGGTGCAGGCGAACATGTGCCGCTTCATGGTGCGCGGCTTGAGGCGCATGGGGCAGGCGTTGTCGCAGGCCGCGTTGCAGGAGGCGCAGGCAGCCGCGCGCGTGCGGTCGAAGCCCACCACCATGGCCCGGCGGTTGGCCATCCACACCAGGCTCTGGAACAGACCCACCGCGCAGCCGTAGCGGCAGAACAGGTGGCGGGCGGCCAGGAACTCCACCAGGAATACGGCGGTGGCGGCGGCGAGGAAGATGCCCTGGTTGCGGGTGAGCGAGCCGCCGAGCAGGTTGCCGTAGACCGTGGCCGGCGGCAGCAGGTAGGTCAGCAGCACCACCGCCCACAGGAAGGCGAAGAAGGCGACAGCGGCCAGGGTCAGAGGCCACAGGCGCCCGTCGTGCGGCGCAGGCTGCCGTCCGCCCTGCGGGCGGGGAGGGGGCTGCGCTCCCACAGGCTCGGCTTGCCGATGGTGCGCTCCATGAGGCCGTTGATGGTCTCCACCACGGAAAAATGCGGGCACAGCCAGCCGCAGTATAGCCGTCCCCACCGCCAGGCCACCAGAAGGAACAGGGCGGCTCCGCCGAAGAGGGGAAGGAATCCCCGCCACAACAGGTTCCAGGCGGCGTCGAGGACCCCGGCCTCGCCCTGAAGGAACGGCGTCAGGCCCAGCGTCCAGTCCCGCCCGAACAGGATCGGGTGTCCTAGGGTCAGGTCGATGCGGAAAATGTCCAGGGGCGGAGCCAGAACGAACAGGGCGAAGAAGCCCAGCCGGATGAGGAAGCGTTTGTCCTGCAGCTTGGTCATGTCCGGACTCCCCCTCGTGCTAAGGATGGATCCCCGTCAACCCGCCTCGCACCGAGGTCCCACGAGCGGATACCGGTAGGGCAGGCCGGCCTGCGCCCGGCTCAGGGCCACCACGCCGAACAGGATGAAGGCGGAGTGGACACAGACCACGTAGAGGATCATCAGGACCCAGGTGGCGGGATTGTCCAGCCCGCCCAGCACCAGGATCGCCCCGGCAGCCAGGGCGATCAGGATTCCCGCCCAGATGCTCACCACCAGGGTCTGGCGCAAATGACAGCGCGTCACCGGCGAGGCGCCTGCGTGGTGCCTCCGGTACAGCCAGAGCAGCACCAGGAAGCCGACCAACGGCGCGGGCAGCAGATTGATCAGGTAGAGGGACTCCGCGGCGATCGCGATATTCCGGTCGGGAGCGGGGTCCCGCATGCTTTTACTGGCCGAGTACGGCATCCACCACCTCCATCAACGCCATCGCCGTTTCCTCATCGTCGGTGAGCGGTTCCACCAGCGCGGAGCGCGCGGCCTCCGCGGGCCGGAAGCCGTCCCGGACCAGCACCGCCGCATGGACCACCAGCCGGGTGGAGGGGGCCTCCTCCAGGTCGTGGTCCTTGAGGTTGCGCAGGTCGCGCGCCAGCTCCACCAGCGGGCCGACCCGCTCGTCGTCGAGACCGCTTTCCGCCGCCACGATCGCCCGCTCCCGCTCCGGATCGGGGAAGTCGAAGCGCAGGCCCACGAAACGCTGCCGGGTGCTGGTCTTCATGCCCTTGAGGAGGTTTTGGTAGCCGGGGTTGTAGGACACCACCAGCATGAACTCCGGCGGCGCCTGCAGCGTTTCCCCGGTGCGCTCGATGGGCAGCATGCGCCGGTCGTCGGAGAGCGGGTGGAGGACCACGGTGGTGTCCTTGCGGGCTTCCACCACCTCATCCAGGTAGCAGATGCCCCCTTCCCGCACCGCCCGGGTGAGCGGGCCGTCCGACCAGTAGGTGGCCCCGTCGCCGATCAGGTGGCGTCCCACGAGGTCGGAGGCCGACAGATCGTCGTGGCAGGCCACCGTGTACAGCGGGCGGTCCAGGACGGCGGCCATGTGCTCGATAAAGCGGGTCTTGCCGCAGCCCGTGGGCCCCTTGAGGAGCACCGGAAGCTGGTTGTGGTGGGCGTGCCGGAAGAGCTCCACCTCCCGGCCCTGCGGTAGGTAGTAGGGGGCTTGCGGGAGATTGTCGGCGGATACGGCGCTCGGCTTCATGGGCCTACCTCAAGCGGTGGTGATCAGAAAGGCAACGGCGACAAGCAGTCCCACCATGGCCAGGTAACCGCCCAGGATCCCGCGCCACAGGGGCCGGACCCGTTGCAGCTCCATGAAGTGCCACGCCACCAGACGGCCCTTGTAGAGGGCGATGCCCAGCACGGACAGGACCAGGGCGGGACCTTCCAGGTGTGCTTTCCCGGCGGCGAAGGTGATCCCGGTGAGGGCCAGGAGGAGCAGCCAGATCCGGGTGGCGGAGGTTCCTGCGTGCATGGCGGGTCTCCTGAGCGGGGATGCCGGACATTCTCAGTGCATGACATAGACGAGCGGGAACAGGATCAGCCACACCAGGTCCACCATGTGCCAGTAGGCGGTGCCCGTCTCCACGCCGGTGTGCTCGTCCACGGAGTAGGCCCCGGCCCGGGCCTTCGCGGCCACGGCGGCCAGGATCACCATTCCCATGATCACGTGCATGAAATGGAAGAAGGTCAGGGACAGATAGAACATATAGAAGGTATTGGAGGACAGCCGCACCCCTTCCCCGAAGTGGTGGACGAATTCGCCCCCCTTCACCGCCAGGAACACCCCGCCCATGCCCAGGGCCGCGGCCAGCCACCGGACGCAGCGGTCCCGGCTTCCGGCCCGGATGGCGTCCAGCGCGCGGACCGCGAAATAGCTGGCCGTTATCAGCACGACCGTATTGAGCAGCCCCGAAGCGCGGCTCAGGGTCTGCTGGTAGTGGTCGAAAAGCGCCGGATTCTGGGCCCGGGCGAAGGCGTAGGCGGCGAAAAAGATGCCGAAAACCAGCAGCTCGGCGAGAATGAACACCCACATGGCCAGGTCCCCCGGCGGCTGGCTCCGGAGATCCGAAGGCCCCGTTTCGGTTTCCGTAGTGGCGTGCATGGGTCCCCCAGTGGGAGGCGGGCTTGCCGCAGAGCCGGCGGGGATACGGGTTCTCCGGTCTAGCGGGGTGCCCCCGAGGTTCCCGCTTCCCTGCGGTAAGCCAGCCATGATGGAGCCGGGCGGGGACGGAGCCCCGCTTCCGGCTTGTCGGTGCTCAGGCCGCGGCTTCGGCGGCGGCTTTGTCCTTTACCGTGGCGCCCTTGGCGAAGAAGCTCCAGACGTAGACCACCGCGCCCGTCAGGAAGACCACGCCGGCGAGCTCCCGGGCCCAGTAGAACAGGGCGATCTTGTCCTGCACGAGCATGAAGGGCTGCGGATCGGCGCTGTAGCGCTGGAGCCATACCTGCAGGATGCCGGCGGCGGTCAGGAACAGCACGATGAAGGCCATGGACACGCTCATGAGCCAGAAGGACCACATCTCCAGCACCTGCGCCCTGTTGCTGGCCGCCTCGCCCTGGCCGCGCAGGTGCGGCATGGCGTAGGAGATCATGGTCAGCACCACCAGCACGTAGGCTCCGAAGAAGGCCAGGTGGCCGTGGGCGGCGGTGATCTGGGTGCCGTGGGTGTAGTAGTTGACGGGGGCCAGGGTGTGCATGAAGCCCCAGACGCCGGCCCCCAGGAAGGCCATAACCGCGGTTCCCAGCGCCCACAGCGTGGCCGCCTGGTTGGGATGGTCGCGCCGCCGCCGGTTCACCATGTTGAAAGCGAACACCACCATCATGAAGAACGGGATCGGTTCCAGGGCCGAGAAGATGGAGCCCCACCACTGCCAGTAATCGGGGGCACCGATCCAGAAGTAGTGGTGGCCGGTGCCGATGATCCCGGTGATGAGCGTCACGGCGATGATCACGTAGAGCCACTTCTCGATCACCTCGCGGTCCACACCGGTGATCTTGATCAGCACGAAGGCGAGGATGGAGGCCATGATCAGCTCCCAGACGCCTTCAACCCAGAGGTGGACCACCCACCACCAGTAGAACTTGTCCAGCACCAGGTTGGCGGGATTGAAGAAGGCGAACAGGAACAGGCCGGCGAGCCCCACCAGGCCGATGAGCAGTACCGAGGAAACCACCGTCTTGCGGCCCTTGAGCACGGTCATGGCCAGGTTGTAGATGAAGCCCAGGATGATGACGACGAGCCCGGCCTTGATGATGGTGGGCTGCTCCAGGAACTCCCGGCCCATGGTGGGCCATAGGTGATTGCCGGTGATCTCGGCCAGGGTGGAGTAGCGCAGCAGCAGGTAGCCCAGAACCGTCAGGAGAACCGCCCCCAGGAAGGTCCAGAACAGCCCGATGGCGAGCCGGGGGCTGTGGAGCTCGGTTTCCGACTCCTCGGGAACCAGGTAGTAGGAGGCGCCCATGAAGCCGAACAGCAGCCAGACGATCAGGGCGTTGGTATGGACCAGACGGGCGACGTTGAAAGGGATCGCGGGGAACAGGAAATCCCCCACCACGTATTGCAGGCCCATGATCAGGCCGAACAGGATCTGCACCAGGAACAGCCCGATGGCGGCGATGAAGTAGGGCTTGGCTACGGATTGCGAGGCGTACTGCATGGTGTCTTACCCCTCCACGTTCGGCGGCCATTCGGCGGTGTCGATTTCGTCCGTCCATTTCAGGAAGGCCACCAGGGCGTCCAGCTCCGCCTCCGTGAGGTCGAAGTGGGGCATCTGCCGGCGTCCCGGAGCCCCGGTTGGCTGGGTCTTGATCCAGCTCTTGATGAATGCGGGGCCGCGCCTGGTGTATACGTTGCCCAGCTCCGGCGCGTAATAGGCGCCCTCGCCGAGCAGGGTGTGGCAGCCGATGCAGTCGTGCTCCTCCCAGACCTCCTTGCCCTTGGCCACCTTGGGCGTTAGCTGGTCCGCGTTGGACCGCTCGGGGACGGCGGTATGGGTGTCGACGGTCAGGGCCAGGAACAGGAGGATGAAGAACAGGCTGCCCCCGTAGAAGATGTTCCGGGCCATGGACTTGGTGAATGCCTCACTCATGGATATCCCCTCCCGAAAGGCGCCGGTCCCGCCGGCTCGGGCGGGGTCCGGCCATGGAAGACCAGGACATGGCGCGCGCTCCCGTGGAAATTGTTTAGGGGTATCCTGGATGCAACTTCCGGGGCCTTCCATGATCCTGATCAATCCGGTCGGCCCATTGCTGCGGGGCGACGCCGGAGGCGCCCGGATTTCAGGAGAGGACGCGGATAGTGAGGGGGTAGCGGAAGGGCTGGTTGCGGTTGGCGCGCAAGGCGGCGTAGAGCACCAGGAGGGTGTCCGCCACGAACAGGGCCAGGATGGCCGGATAGGCGAGGGCGGGGCTGGCCATTGCCAGGGCTGCGAGGGCGTAGAGGGTGACGCTCAGCTGGAAGTTGACAGCCTCCCGTCCTTCCCGGTCCACTCGTGGGTCCGTGGCGCGGCGGCCGAGCCAGGCCAGCAATGGCCCCAGGAGGTGGCCCAGGGGGATGAGGAGGCCGGCAAAGGCGGCCAAATGGACCAGCGCGGCCCATTTGGCCACGTCCACCCGCCTTATGGGGGCGGAGGAGGTACCCTGCCCTGGGGATTCGACCACGGGCTCCGGCTCCTCCCGGTCGAGATCCAGCTCGCCGGAATGATCCTCGGCGAGTATGGAGCGGGCACGGGCCGCATGGGCCTCGGGTACCTGGATCTTGATGCCGCCCAGGGCGGCGCCGTAGAGCCAGTCGGTCTGTACCAGGTGGTCATCCGCCAGACGCGCCGGAATGCCTTCCGCCTCCAGCCGGCCCTTGGCGATATGGGCGAGCGCCTGGTTGTCGAAGGTGGCGATGGTGATCACGCTGGAGGGCTCCTGAGCGAACATCGATCATGGAAAGGGCGTGCCTTGAATCGACCCGCCCCGGCTGACGGGTGTGGTGCCCGTGAAACCGGCTCCTGGTCCTGGCGGCCGTCCGGGGACCATCCAGCCGCCGCCGAGGTCCCCGGCCAGCATAAACCTTCCATCATGAGCCTGGAAGTCGCCCGTTCTCGGCAAAAAGCGTCGCCTGCCGCCGGCTTCCCGAACCGGAGTTACGCGTGACCGATCAGATCTGGCCCGTGGGCCCCAGTGTGGCCGTCTTCGTCCTCGGCGCCCTGGTGATCGCCTTCGTCGGGGTGCGCCTGGCCAGCCTGGCCGATCGGCTGGCCGACCGGACCGGCCTCGGCGAGGCCTTCGTGGGCGCGGTGTTCCTGGGGGCGAGTACTTCCCTGCCCGGGATCATCGCCTCCGTGACCGCCGCCTGGAACGGCCATCCGTCGCTGGCGATGTCCAACGCCCTGGGCGGCATCGCGGTTCAGACCGCTTTCCTCGCCATTGCGGATATCGCCTATCGCCGGGCCAACCTGGAGCATGCCGCCGCCTCCCTGCCGAACATGATGTGGGGCGTGCTCCTGGTAATCCTGCTCGGGGGCCTGCTTCTGGCCTCCCAGGCTCCGGAGGTGACCTTCCTGGGCGTGCACCCCATCAGTCCCCTGCTGCTGATCGCCTATGGCTACGGGGCCCGGCTGGTGGCGGAAAGCCGGGAGGAGCCCATGTGGCACCCCCGGCGCACCGCGGCGACCCGCACGGACCAGCCGGACCCCGAGACCGTCAAACGGGGCTCGCTCGCCTTTCTGTGGGCGGGATTCGCCGCCTCGGCGCTGGCTGTGTCCGTGGCCGGGTGGGGCGTGACCCGGGCCGGGGAGTCCCTCGCCATGCAGACGGGGCTGAGCCAGAGCTTCGTGGGTGCGCTGATGGTGGCGGTGGTCACCAGCCTGCCGGAGCTGGTGACTTCCGTGGCGGCCGTGCGGCGCGGTGCCCTGACCCTGGCGGTGGGCGGCGTGCTGGGGGGCAACGCCTTTGATACGCTCTTTGCCGCCGTCGCGGACATGGCCTATCCCGAAGGTTCCATCTACCACGCCATGAGCCCCCTGGAGCCGGCGCTGGCCGCCCTGACGCTGCTCATGGCCGGTGTTCTGGTGCTCGGTCTGCTCCGGCGGGAGCGGGTAGGGCCGGGGCGTATCGGTCTGGAGAGCGTTGTGGTGCTCTCCCTGTACCTGCTGGGCGCTTTCATACTGGGAACGGGCGGCTAGCGGGGCGCTCGCGGGAAGCCGCTGCCGCGTGGATTCCCTACCAGGGCTCCCGAATTCATCCATCGGAGGAAAAACAGCCCATGGCCAAGCCGTTCTCGCAGGCCTGCGAAAACAACAAGGCGCCCATTCTGGAGGTGCTCGCCGAGGTATTCCGTGAGCCGGGCACCATCCTGGAGATCGGTAGCGGCACCGGGCAGCACGCCGTCCATTTCGGCCGCCACCTGCCGCATCTCACCTGGCAGCCCACGGACGTCGCGGAGAACCTGCCGGGTATCCGGGCCTGGCTGGCGGAGGCGGGCGTGGCCAATGTGCGGGAGCCGCTGGTGCTGGACCTCGGTCAGACGGACTGGCCCGTCGCCGCCGCGGACGGGGTGTTCTCGGCCAATACCGCGCACATCGTGAGCTGGCCGCAGGTGGAGCGCCTGTTCACCGGGGTGGCGAGTATGCTTCCGGGCGGGGCCGCCTTCTGCCTGTACGGGCCGTTCTCCTATGACGGTGCGCACACCAGCGAAAGCAACGCCCGCTTCGACGAAATGCTCCGGGGACGGGATCCGCATAGCGGCATCCGGGACCTGCGGGATCTGGAAGGGCTGGCGGAAGGGGTGGGTCTGCGCCTGGAGGCGGATTACGCCATGCCGGCCAATAACCGCACGCTGGTATGGCGGCGGCAATAAGGAATCGGCAGGAGCGTAGCTACCAGTTGTAGCCGATGGACATGGACAGCTCGATGATGCCGTCGTCCTCGCGGATCTCCGAGCCCATCTTGCCGATGTACTTCAGCTCCAGCGCGAAGGAAGTGTACCGGGAGCCACCGTTGATGATGCCCATGCCCACTTCCCAGAAATTCTCGCTCACGCTCTCGGTGTCGCCGTTGACGGTACCGCCTTCAGCCGTGAGCTGTCCCCCGCCAGCCAGGAAATAGGGCACTTCGTTGCGGGTGTTGGCGGGGAGGCCGTAATAGAGGTCCACGCCTACGCGGTCGAGGTCCAGGTCCTCGTCGAACGTGCGGCCGTCGGCGCTATAGGGGGAGGATACCTTCAGCGTGTTGTGCATCCAGGTTACGCCGATTCCCAGGCGGCTGGTCTCTGCGGAGCCACCGAAGTACTTGAAGGTGGCGCCGTAGCCCCAGCGCCGATCCGAAAGCTCGGAGCTCTGGCCGATCCAGACATCGTAGCCCACCAGCGCGGCGGTGTGGACGATGGCGCCGCCGCCCCGGGCCTGCGCGACCGCGGCCTGGGGAAGCAGCAGGCACGCGGCCGCCAGCAGCGGGAAGAAAAAGGCCGGCCCGCTAGCCCGGGTCATTGGTCCCGTCGCCAGTGGGCCAGAACATATTTGTCTTCGCTCGGGTACTTGATGTCCAAATCCCCCTTGTGGGCGCGATGGATGGCGTCCGCGATGCCGCGCGCCAGATGCTCGTAAGTAGTGCGGATTATAACGGAACCGTCGTCCTCTTTTCGAATCCCGATGATCCGCTCCAAAGGACGCCTGCCCGCTTCGCGCTTCTCCACGTTCTCGATGAGATTGCGGATGTCTTCCCAGTGCTGTTGCAGGAAATCGCCCTCCAGGGTCACCACGCCCCCCACATAATTCTCCTTGATGCGGTAGCAGGCCGGACAGGTCATGCGCTCGGCCTTCTCCGGGGGCGTCTTCATCCATTGGAAGATGCCGTCGTCGAAGACCACGCCGCACTCCTTGCAGATCGCGGGCTGATTGTATTTGGCGCGCAGGAAATACGGATCGTTGCGGTGCTCCTGGATCATCTTATCCAGGCGGGAATGGTTCTTTCCGGTTTCTCCGTTCATGCCGTTGCCTCCTTGGGTGACGGGCTCCTTCCCGGAGGAAGGCCTATTCACCGTATCCCAGGGGCGGGAAGGCGGGCAGTCCGGTTGCACCCCATGTTCGCGGTGGAATAAAAAAACCCGGGGCCGAAGCCCCGGGCGCTCACCGTTGCAAGGCATGGCTACATGCCGACCACTTCCTGGCGGGTCAGTGTGACCTCCTCGGGCGCGGCGCGGCGGATGTTGTACCAGTGCTGCGGGTATTCCAGGCGATAGTTGGTGGGGTATTCGTAGGGCTCCACGCCCGCTTCTTCCAGGGCCTCGATGAGGTCGTCCGCCTCGCCTTCCATGAGCCCCGCGTGGCTCTTGAGGTCGCTCAGCAGGAAACGGGCCTCCTCGGAATGCACCGCGATCTGGACCTGCTCCTTCCCCTGGTTGACGATGCGCATGGCTCAGTCCTCCACGCTAGGCTGTTTCGGGGCCTGCTCGTTGAATGCGTGCGGCGGCTGGCGGAAATTGTCCCGCATGGCGTATTTGGCCTCCCGCAGCACATAGCCGAGGTCCAGCAGGGAGCGCGACATCTGGGCGGCTTTCCCCATCACCGGGTCGGCCAGGTCCTCGATCTCGTCCTTATCGAAGGTGAGAATATATTCTCCGTGCCCTTCATTGGAGCGTTTCACGTCCATTTGGCTCTCCTGTCGGATGCAGGAATTGCGAGTGGAGCTCGCGTGCAACTGTTTCGATCCACCCCCGACAGTGGAGCTTCCGGGACACCCTTTCAAGGTTGGGGCGCCATCAGCGCCGCTGGTCGGCAGGCACGTGGCTGCGCAGCTCGGAAAGCATGGCGCGGTGGACGCGGGGCGAGGCGGCGAGGATGTTGCCGGAGGTGAAGAAGTCGTCTCCGCCATCGAAGTCCGTTACGATGCCGCCCGCTTCGCGGACGATCAGGGCGCCGGCCGCCACGTCCCAGGGGTTGAGCTTGAACTCCCAGTAGCCGTCGTAGCGTCCGCAGGCCGTATAGGCCAGGTCCAGGGCCGCCGAGCCCCACCGGCGGATACCGCTGGTTTGCCGGATGTAGGAGCGGAAGGTGTCCAGATACGCCTCCATCAGGTGGGGATACCGGAAGGGGAAGCCGGTGGCCAGCAGGGCCCCGTCCAGGCCCCTGCGCTCCGGGACCCGGATGCGCCGCTCGTTGAGCTGGGCCCCGGCGCCCTTGGAAGCCACGAACAGGTCGTTCTTCACCGGGTCGTAGATGACGGCCTGGTCGAGCTTGCCGTCCACCTCCAGGGCGATGGAGACGGCGAAGTGGGGGAGTCCCTGCAGGAAGTTGGTGGTTCCGTCCAGGGGATCGATGATCCAGCGGTAACGGGAGCCCTCGCCGTGGGCCCCGCCCTCCTCGCCGAGGATGGTGTGGTCCGGATAGGCCTTGTGGAGCGCGTTGACGATGGTCTCCTCCGCGGCCTGGTCCACCTGGGTGACGAAGTCGTGGTGGCCCTTGGAGCTTACGGTGAGCTCATCGACGCGATCGAAGGCACGGACGATCAGGTCCCCGGCCGAGCGGGCTGCCCGGACGGCGGTATTCAACATGGGATGCATGGGAGTCCCCTTGGCTGCGAAACGGCCGGCTAACGGTAACCTCCCCCCATACCGCCATGCAACGCGTGGTGGCGGGAATCGGGGGAAGCGGAAAAGGATAGCAGGATGTGCTTGGACAAGGTGGCCATTGTTTTGGTGGAGCCCAGCCATCCCGGAAATATCGGCGCCGCGGCGCGGGCCATGAAGAACATGGGACTGGGCGATCTGCGCCTGGTGCGGCCGCTGCGCTTTCCGGACGCGGAGGCCACGGCGCGTGCCTCCGGGGCCGACGACGTGCTCGCCGCGGCCACGGTGCATGCGGACCTGGAATCGGCCCTGGCGGACGCCGAGTGGGTGGCCGGCACCACCGCTCGGGCCCGGGAGCTCAGCATTCCCGTCCGCGGCCCGCGCGCCGCGCTCGAGGAGCAGTTGGCGCAGGCGGCCGCGGGGCGGCGTACGGTGCTCGTTTTCGGACGCGAGCGCAATGGCCTCACCAACGAGGAGCTGGACCAATGCGACCGCCTGGTGAACATCCCCACGGCGGAGTACAGCAGCCTGAACCTCGCTCAGGCGGTGCAGATCCTGGCCTATGAGGCCCTGCTGGCGGAGCGGGCCGCCTCGGGGGCGGAGCAGGATGCGGATGCCCTGCCCGCGGGCGGACGAGTATTATCGGGCTTGTTCGAGCACCTGGAGCGGGTGGTGCGGGACGTGGGCTTCGTGAACCCCCAGAGTCCCAAGCGCACGGACCGGCGCATGCGGCGGCTCCTGCTGCGGGCCGGACCCAGCGAAACGGAAGTGCATTTCTTTCGCGGTTTCCTGAGCGCCATCGAGAAGCGGATCCACGGCCATCGCCCACGCTCCGGCCGGGAGGAATACAAAAAAATACCCACCGAGGAAAACGGTCGGGATTCTTGACATGCTTACTCGGTCTTAGTAAAAAACCCCATAAACCGAGTAGGTATTAATCGGCGCTTATGTTCCAGTCCCTTACCCGGACGATCCGGGACCATACCGATGCCGTCTTCGAGCGGGATCCGGCCGCGCGGAACCGGTGGGAGGTGCTGACCACCTATCCCGGGGTGCATGCGGTCCTGTGCTATAGGCTCACCCACCGGCTCTGGTGCAGCCGCTGGCGCTGGCTGGCGCGCTTTCTGTCCCATGTGGCCCGGTTCCTGACGGGCATCGAGATCCATCCGGGCGCGGAGATCGGACGGCGGTTCTTCATTGACCACGGCATGGGCGTGGTGATCGGGGAGACCGCCAAGGTGGGCGACGACGTTACCCTGTACCACGGCGTCACCCTGGGTGGAACCACCTGGAAGCGCGAGCGGCGCCACCCGACGCTGGGCGACCGCGTGGTGGTGGGGGCCGGGGCCAAGATCCTGGGCCCTATAGAGGTCGGCAGCGACAGCCGCATCGGCTCCAACGCCGTGGTCATCAAGAACGTCCCGGAGAACGCCGTGGTGGTCGGTGTGCCCGGCCGGGTGGTGAACAAGGACGGCGTACGGACCGGGGAGGGCTTCGCCCCCTATGGCGAGAAGGAGCGCATGCCCGATCCGGTGGCCAAGGCGGTGGAATGCATTTCCGAGCACGTCCACGCGGTGGAGCGGCGCTTGGAAACGCTGGAACATGATCATCGGAGCCCGGTCCCGACGGACGACGAGGAGGTTGAGGGCTGGAACTGCCCTGTGGAAGAGGGGCAAGAGGATCAGGAGCAAGCGGGGGGCGAGGCGTCCCGGACGGCCTCGAGAACGCAAACCGCCCGGCGGACCGGAAACGGCTAGCCGGGCGGGCCAAACAAGGCGAAACAGCCTGCAAGGAGTGGATTGTGCGACTGACGACCAAGGGGCGCTACGCCGTAACGGCCATGGTAGATCTGGCCCTGCATGGCCAGGATGGTCCCGTGGCACTCGCCGATATCGCCGAGCGGCAGATGATCTCCCTGTCCTACCTGGAGCAGCTGTTCGGTCGCCTGCGCCGCACCGGCCTTGTGGAGAGCGTCCGCGGCCCCGGGGGCGGGTACATGCTCGCCCGCGCCATGAACGAAACCACCGTTTCGGACATCATCCTGGCGGTGGACGAGCCCATCTCCGCGACCCAGTGCGGGGGCAACGAAGGCAAGATGTGCAAGGGCACGGAGCATTGCCTGACGCACTGGCTGTGGATGCGGCTCGGCGACCACATCTACGATTTCCTGGCCGCCGTGAGCCTGGATCAGCTGGTGGAGGAGAATCAGGGCCGCACCAGCGTCATGGAAGGCCCGGCGGGCACTCATATCAAGGCCCAGGCCCGGAGCTAAATTGGGCGCCTACCTCGATTACAATGCCACCGCGCCGCCCGACCCCGCGGTCCGGGGGGAGGTGGCCGAGTGCCTCGCCGAGGGATGGGGCAATCCCTCCTCGGTACACGGCTGGGGGCGGCGCGCCCGTTCGCGTCTGGAAACGGCCCGCGAGCGGGTGGCGGCCCTGGCGGGATGCAGTCCGAGGGAGGTGAGCTTTACGGGCGGCGCCACCGAGGCGAACAATGCGGTGCTGAAGGGCTTCGCCTGGCAGGACGGGGGCGCGCGGACGCTGCTGGTGGGCGCCACCGAGCACCCCTCGGTGAGGGAGACCGCCCGGTACCTGGCGGGTCGCGGCTTTCCCGTGGCGGAAGTGGCGGTGGATGGAGAGGGACGCGTTACTCCCGCCGCCCTGCGGGAAGCCCTGGAGGCCCACGGACCCGTGGGGCTGGTCTCGGTGATGTGGGCCAACAACGAGACCGGTGTTCTCCAGCCCGTGGCGGAGCTGGCCGCCGTGTGTGCGGAATACGGCATTCCCCTCCACACCGACGCGGTGCAGGCCGCGGGCAAGATGCCGGTGGATTTCGCCGGCTCCGGCGCGGCGGCCATGAGCCTGTCCGCGCACAAGATCGGCGGTCCGCAGGGAGTGGGCGCGCTGATCCGGGACGCCCGGCGCCTTCCCGTGGACCCGTTCCTGCACGGCGGTGGCCACGAGCGGGAGCGGCGCGCCGGAACCGAGAACGTGGCGGGGATCCTCGGCTTCGGCGTGGCCGCCGGGCTCGCCCGGGAGCGGCTGGAGGCGGCCGGCGCCCATGCCCGCGGCCTGCGTGACCGCCTGGAGGACGGTTTGCGCGGGGCCGGGGTTGGCGTAGAGGTGGTCGGCGACGCCGCCGAGCGCCTCCCCAATACCAGTTGTCTCCTGCTTCCGGACGTGGAGGCGGAGACCCTGCTGATGAACCTGGACCTGTCGGGCTTCGCCGTCTCCAGCGGCTCCGCCTGCGCCAGCGGCAGCCTGGAGCCTTCCCCGGTGCTGCTGGCCATGGGGATCCCGTCGAATCGGGCGCGCGGTTCGCTCCGGGTCAGCACGGGGTGGGCCACCACGGCCGGGGAGGTGGAGGCCTTCCTGGAGACCCTGGTGCCCCAGGTGCGGCGCCTACAGGACCGCGCGGTCCATTCCGCCTGAAGCGGACAGGATTTCGACTTGACGGTCCGGGGTCCAAGCCCCAAATCCTAGTAATCAGGAGGCCCTTCCGGGCCTCCGCAGCCATCCAAGCAAATTGGACGGAGGAGCTCCATGACCGCGTCTCTGAGTATTACCGAACGTGCTGCGGACCAGATCCAGACCCAGCTCGCCAAGCGCGGCAGCGGTATCGGCATCCGGGTCGGCGTCCGCAAGAGCGGCTGCTCCGGCTATATGTACAACCTGGAGTATGTGGACGAGCCCAAGTCCGAGGATCTGGTCTACGAGGCCCACGGCGCCAAGGTGTACGTGGATCCGGAGGTGATGTCCCTGATCGAGGGCACCGAAATGGACTACGTGACCGAAGGGCTGCAATCCATGTTCCGGTTCAACAACCCCAACGTGACCGCGGAGTGCGGCTGCGGGGAAAGCTTCAGCGTCGGGTGATGGGGAGCGGTCGATAGCACCTCGTCCAGAAAGGAGGGTGCCATGAAGTGGACCGACATCCAGGACATCGCGGTGGAACTGGCGGAGACCATGCCTGACGTGGACCCGCAGTACATTACTTATGAAGAGCTGCGCGACCTGGTGACCCAGCTGGAGGGGTTCGACGACGACCCTAACCGGGTGGACGACCAGGAGCTCCAGGCCATTCAGCTCTCCTGGATCGACGAGGCGGCCCAGAACGAGGAGTGAGCCCGCCCGGTCCGCGGATAGAGTGGCCCCGGTGTCCTGGGGAATAGAGGAGGCGATTTTGAGCACAGCAGGCGCACCATCCCGCGTGGTGGTGGCCATGTCCGGTGGCGTGGATTCCTCGGTGACGGCGGCCCTGCTCCAGGAGCAGGGCTTCGATGTTATCGGGGTGACCATGCGGCTGTGGGACGGGCCCGGCAACGAGGGGGGGTGCTGCAGCGTGGACGACGCGGACGACGCCCGCCGGGTGGCCGATCGTCTGGGTATCCCGTTCTACGTCCTTAATTACGCCGAGCCCTTCCGCGAGAAGGTGGTGGACAACTTCGTGAACGAGTACCTGGCGGGCCGGACGCCCAACCCCTGCGCCCGCTGCAACCAGTTCATCAAGTTCGACCGGCTGCTGCAGCAGGTGCGCGACCTGGGTGCCGACTATCTGGCCACCGGCCACTACGCCCGCATCGAGCGGGCCGGAGGCCGCGCCCGGCTGCTCACTGGCCGGGACCTGGAAAAGGACCAGTCCTACTTCCTGTCCGTCATGCCGGCCACGGAGCTGGACTCCATCCTCTTCCCCGTGGGCGGCTACGACAAGGAGCAGGTCCGGGAGCTGGCCGCCCGCTACGACCTGATCACCGCCGACAAGCCGGAGAGCCAGGACATCTGCTTCGTCTCGCGCTCCGCGGCCGAATTCGTGGCCCAGCAGGGCTCCGGGCCGGGCCTGGAGCCCGGGGAGATCGTGGACCGCGCGGGCAATGTGCTTGGCGAGCACAAGGGCGCCGCCTATTACACCGTGGGGCAGCGGCGCGGCCTGAATCTGGCGGTGGGCCGGCCCATGTACGTGGTAGAGGTGGATACGAGCGCCAACCGCGTGGTGGTGGGCGAGGCCGATGCGGTCTACCAGTCGGCCATGGAAGTGGAGGGCCTGAACTGGTTCGGTGAGCCGCTGCCGGCGGAAGGCCGGGAGACCGCGGTGAAGGTCCGCTACGCCGGCAAGCCCGTGCCCGCCCTGGTGGAGCCCGTGGGGGACGGCCGCGCCCGGGTGCGCTTCGCCGAGCCCCTGCGGGCGGTGACGCCGGGCCAGGTGGCCGCCTTCTACAGTGGCGACGAGGTGCTCGGCGGCGGCTGGATCGCGGAGACCGCGGCATGAGCGGCGAGACTGCCCCGCTCAGCTTCGTGGACCCGCACGCCGGAGAGGAGGCCGGGTCGAAGGCGGCTGCCGGCGTGCGCCGCGTGGCTACCACCACCATGGGCTGCAAGGTGAACCAGTTCGAGACCGAGGCCATCCGCCAGGCCCTCCGGGGCGCCGAGTACGAGCTGGTGCCCTTCGAGGCCGAGGCCGACCTCTACCTGGTGAATACCTGCACCGTCACCAGCGAGGCGGACCGCCAGGCCCGCCAGCTGGTGCGCCGCGCTCTGCGCCGCAATCCTGAGGCCTTCATGGTGGTGGCGGGCTGCTACGCCCAGCGCGATCCGGAGGCGGTGGCGGCCATCCCCGGCGTGGATCTGGTGCTCGGCAACGGCGAGAAGGTGGATGTCCACGGCCTGATCCCCGACCTGGAGGCCGGTGAGCTGCCGCAGGTGATGGTGGGCGACCCGGACGAGGCCAGCGCCGTGCCCGAGGGCCTGCTGACCCGCTTCGAGTCCCGCACCCGGGGCTTCCTCCAGGTGCAGCAGGGCTGCGACCAGTCCTGCACCTTCTGCATCATATCCTCGGTGCGCGGCGGCAACCGCTCCGTGCCCGTGCGCCACGTGGTCCGGCAGGTGGACCGCTGGGCGCAGGTTGGCACCCGAGAGTTCGTGGTCACCGGGGTGGACGTGGGCTCCTACGGTGCCGACCTGGAGGGCGGTGCCGACCTGGCGGGCCTGCTCGCCGCCGTGGCCGAGCGGGAAGGGGACTTCCGGCTGCGGCTGTCGTCGCTGGACCCCAGCCACATCACCGACGAGCTGATCGGGCTGTTCCGGGAGGAGCCCAAGCTCTGCCCGCACGTGCACCTGTCCCTGCAGCACGGCGACGCCAAGGTGCTCAAGCAGATGAAGCGGCGCTACGGGCCCTCGCTGGTGCGCGAGCGCATGGCCGCCCTGCGCGAGGCGGCGCCGGATCTGGTGCTGTCGGCGGACGTGCTGGTGGGCTTCCCCACCGAGACGGAGGCGGCCTTCGAGGCAGCCCTGGCGCTGGTGGACGAGCTGGAGATCGCCTACCCGCACGTCTTCCCCTTCTCGCCCCGGCCGGAGACCCCCGGCGGACGCATCCCCGAAAAGAAGCAGGTGCCGCCGCAGGAGCGCAAGGCACGGGCGGCGCGCATGCGCGAGCTGGGCGCACAGATCCGTCAGCGGGTGCTCGAGCGGGCCGCGGGGAAGCCGCAGCGCGTGCTGGTGGAGGAGCCCGACCGCCACCACCCCGGCTGGATGCGCGGGCGGGCGGCCACCTACCTGCCGGTCCGGATTCCGGAAGGCTGGGTCGAGCCCGGGGAGTTCGTCGAATGCGTGCCGGAGCAGGTGGAGGAGGAAACGCTGGTGGCCCGGCGCTGACCCCACCGCGGAATGCCGGGGCGCCGAATTGCCCGGTCCCCGTGCCAGTGATAGGCTTGGCGCCTTCATTGAATCTCCAGCCGAAATTGAACGAATACCGAACGGGAGCAGGCAGGCATGGCCATCGAGCAGACCCTTTCCATCATCAAGCCGGACGCCGTGGGCAAGAACGTGATCGGCGAGATCCTGTCTCGCTTCGAAAAGAACGGCCTGCGCGTCAAGGCCATGAAGATGGTCCGCCTGACCACCGAGCAGGCCAGGGCCTTCTATGCCGTCCATGCCGACAAGCCGTTCTATAATGATCTGGTGGAGTTCATGACCTCCGGCCCGGTGGTGGTCTCCGTGCTCGAGGGCGAGAATGCCATCGCCAAGAACCGCGAGCTCATGGGCGCCACCAACCCCAAGGAAGCCGAAGCCGGCACTATCCGGGCCGACTACGCCACCAGCATCGACGCCAACGCGGTGCACGGCTCCGATGCGCCGGAGACGGCGGTTCAGGAAGTGGCCTTCTTCTTCAACAACCTGGAAGTGTTCGACCGCGACGCATGACCGCTACGGAAACCGTCAAACGGAGCCCGTCCCGGCGGCCCCCCGCCGGGGGCCCCGTGGATCTTGCCGGGCTCGACCGCGCCGGCCTGGAGGCCTTCTTCACCGAGCTGGGGGAGAAGCGCTTCCGGGCCCGGCAGGTTATGCAGTGGCTCCATCAGCGTGGCGTCTCCGATTTCGAGGCCATGACGGACCTCGGCAAGAACCTACGCGCCCGACTGGCCGAGCAGGCCCGGGTGCTGGAGCCCGAGGTGCTGTCCGAGCAGCGCTCCAGCGACGGCACCATCAAGTGGCTGCTGGGCCTGGAGGACGGCAATGCCGTGGAAACGGTCTTCATCCCGGATGACGACCGGGGCACCCTGTGCATCTCCTCACAGGCCGGCTGCCCGCTGGACTGCAAGTTCTGCGCGACCGGTTACGGCGGCTTCAAGCGGAATCTGGCCACCGGCGAGATCATCGCCCAGGTGCGTCATGCCCGCTCTGTGGTCGGCGATCGGCTGACCAATATCGTGTTCATGGGCATGGGCGAGCCCCTGCTCAACTACGATGCGGTGCTGCGCACCATCCACCTTCTCATGGACGACTACGCCTTCGGCCTTAGCCGCCGGCGGATTACCGTGTCCACGGTGGGCGTGGTTCCCAAGATCACGGAGCTGGGCCAGGACACCCCGGTAAACCTGGCCATCTCGCTGCACGGCGTGACCGACGAGGTCCGGGACTACATCGTGCCCATCAACCGCACCTACCCGCTGGAGCGGCTGCTGCAGGCCTGCCGGGACTACCCGCTGCCGCCGAACCGACGCATCACCTTCGAGTACGTCATGCTCGACGGGGTGAACGACTCGCCGGAGGAGGCCCGCATGCTGGCCGACCGGCTCGCGGGGATTCCCGCCAAGGTGAACCTGATTCCCTTCAATCCGTTCCCGCAGGCGGAGTTCCGGCGCTCCCCGCAGAAGACCATCGACCGCTTCCGGGATATCCTGCTGGAGCGGGGCATGGTGGCGGTCACGCGCACCCCCCGCGGCGAGGATATCGACGCGGCGTGCGGGCAGCTCCAGGGACAGGCCCGCGCCCGCGAGCAGCAGCCCGGTGGAACCGAGGGGCCATGACGTGAACCGACTCGCGGCGCGAGCAGCTACCTTCCCCGTCCTCTTCTGCCTGTTCCCATTGCTGCTATCCGCCTGCGCCACCACCTCCTCCCCGGAGGGGTCCGCTCAGGGAAGCGCCCAGGATCGCAGCGAGATCTATCTGGACCTGGGGATCGCCTATCTGCGGCAGGGCCAGCCCCGCCAAGCGCTCCGCAAGCTGGAAAAGGCCCGCTCCCTCAATGACGAGGACGCCCGCGTCTACAATGGGCTGGCGCTTACCTATCAGGAGCTCGGCTTCGACGACAAGGCGGAGGAGGCCTTCGAGGAGGCCATCGACATCGCTCCCGAGGACCCCCAGGTCCGCAACAATTACGGCGCGTTCCTGGCCGGGCTGGGCGCCTATGACCGGGCCCGGGACCAGTTCGAGGTGGCGCTCGCGGATCCGCTGTATTCCAGTCCCGAAAATGCGTACTACAATCTCGCCTGGCTGGCAAAGCGCAAGGGAGAGCCCGACCGGGCCGAGGGAATGCTGCGCACCGCCTTGCGCCTGCGCTCCGATTATCCGGCGGCGCGGCTGGCCTTGGCCCAGCTACTCCGTGAGCAGGGGGAGCCGGAGAAGGCGCGGAAGGCGCTCGGCAAGCTCCTGGATCAGCATCCCGAGCATCTCCAGGGGCACCTGGAGGCCGGCGAGCTGGCCCGGCAGCTCGGCAACCGGGAGCAGTCCGTGAAGCACTTCGAGCGGGTTCTCGAGCTGGCGCCGGACAGCGGCGCGGCGGAAAAGGCCCGGACCAACCTGGAGCGCATGGGTGCCGTGGATGCGCAGGCGCTTCGGCCGTAAAAGGGGATAAGGAGACGGAATGGTGAGCGAGGAACCGCAGCAGGAAACGATTGGGGTCGGCAAGCAGTTGCGCCGGGCCCGGGAGGCCATGGGCCGCTCCCATTCCGATATGGCCGAGGAGCTCCGTCTTACTGTCGAGCAGATCCAGGCTCTGGAAGACGAGGATTTCTTCAAGCTGCCGGGCGAGGCGTACATCCGCGGCTACCTGCGCAACTACGCGGCCGCGGTCGGCCTCTCCCCCGACTCCCTGATCCGTGCCTATGAGGGCCAGCAGGCGGGGGAGGACGTTCCGCAAGTAGAGGAGGACTCGCCGCTTATCCCCGAGCCCGAGCGGCCGCTGATCGAGCACCCGTGGCGGGTGGCCTCCATCAGCCTGGCGCTATTGCTGGCGGTGGGCGGTGCCACCTTCTGGTTCGTGGGTGACGGCGGCATGCCGTCCTCCCCGGGCAATCTGGCCAGTAACGAGAGCACGCCGGAGCCGGAGGCGGATCCGGCCGAGGGCGGCGAAGAGGAGCCCGCTTCGGATAAGACGGCAAGCTCGGGCGGGTCCGCCGGGAAAGCGGAGGACGCGTCCTCCGGTAAGGGCAGCGGGAAGGAAGAAGAGCAGACCGGTGATTCCTCCGACGGTAGGGAGGAGGAACCGGCTTCCAATACGGACGAAGCCCTGGCGGCATCGGGGCAGCCCGGGGTGCCGGAGGAGGCCATGCCCCCTGCCGGGCCCGAGGCGCCGCAGGAGCCCGCCGCTTCCGCCGAGACCGCTTCCCGGCAAACGGATTCGCGTTTCCGGCGCCTGCGCACCGAGACCCCGGAGCGGCCCCGGCTGCCCAAAGATATGCAGGTTCTGCGGATCCATACCTGGGGCAAGTCCTGGATGCAGGTCAAGGATGCCAAGGACAATCTGCTCCTGCGTCGCCTCGTGAAGGCCGATCAGGACTTACGTCTGTACGGCAAGGCCCCTTTCCGGTTAAAGGTGGGCAATGCGGCCGGGGTACAGCTGTACTTCGACGGCAAGCCCTTGGCTCCCCTGGGAGAGCCCGGACAGGTGGTACACGTGCGGGTTGATGCCTCGGCGCGTACCATTCCGGAGTCCGAGGTGGCCCCGCCGCCGAACCTGGGCGAATCGGAAGCGGACAAGAAGGCCGATTCCGGGGAAAGCACGAGCGACGGCGGATCCGACTCTGCCGCCGGTGGGAACGGCGGCGCCCCGGAATCGCCGGCGTCCGCCGACACGAGCACGGCCGATGAGCCGGAATCGGCCCGATCCCAATAGGCCCGAGCCCGGCCCGAGATCCGATCGTCCCTGAAATTTCGCGAGCGCCGAGCGTAAACCGCTCCGGACCCGCCGTTCGGAGAAGGAGTTATAGGTATGTGGGGGATTCATCGCAGGAAGACGCGGCAGATCCACGTCGGATCGGTGCCCATCGGCGGGGATGCACCCATCGCGGTGCAGACCATGACCAATACCAATACCTGCGACGTGGAGGCCACGGTCGGGCAGATCCAGCAGGTGGCCCAGGCCGGGGCGGACATCGTCCGCGTCTCGGTACCGGATAAGGACGCCGCGGAAGCCTTCGGCAAGATCCGCGCCCGCGTCCCGGACATCCCCCTTGTTGCCGACATTCATTTCGACTACCGCATCGCCCTCAAGGTGGCGGACATGGGCGTGGACTGCCTGCGCATCAATCCGGGCAATATCGGCAAGCGGGACCGCGTGGCCGCGGTCGTGGACGCCGCCAAGCACAACGGCATCCCGATCCGGGTGGGCGTCAACGCGGGCTCCCTGGAGAAGCACCTCCTGGAGAAGTACAGCGAGCCCAACGCCGAGGCCATGGCGGAATCGGCGCTGCGCCACCTGGAGATCCTGGAGTCCCACGACTTCTACGACACCAAGATCAGCCTCAAGGCCTCGGACGTGTTCCTGGCCGTGGAGGCCTACCGCAAGCTGGCCACCCAGGTGGACTATCCCTTCCACCTCGGCATCACCGAGGCCGGCAGCCTGCGCATGGGCACGGTGCGCTCCTCTGTGGGCCTGGGCATGCTCCTGGCCGACGGCATCGGCGACACCCTGCGCGTGTCCCTGGCTGCCGACCCGGTGGAAGAGGTCAAGGTGGGCTTCGACATCCTCAAGAGCCTGCACCTGCGCCACCGCGGCGTGAACATCATCGCCTGCCCGAGCTGCTCGCGGCAGGAGTTCAATGTCATCGATACCGTCAACGAGCTGGAGGCGCGGCTGGAGGACGTCAACGAGAACCTCAACGTCTCCATCATCGGCTGCGTGGTGAACGGCGTGGGCGAGGCCAAGGAGGCTGACGTGGGCGTCACCGGCGGCGGCAAGAACCTCGTCTACATCGACGGCGAGCCCAGCTACAAGGTGGACAACGAGACCCTCATCGACCGCGTGGAGCGCTCCGTGCGCGATTACGTGGCCAAGCAGAAGCAGGAGGCCGATGCCTCCGCCACCCAGGAGTCCGGCGGGTCGGCCATGGAGGGCAGCGCCTAGTGGCCGAGAAGATCCGTCCCGTCCGCGGGATGAATGACATCCTGCCGGAGGAAGCCGCGGGCTGGCAGTACCTGGAAGGCGAGGCCCGGCGCGTCCTGGAGTCCTACGGCTACCGGGAGATCCGCTTCCCGCACGTGGAGCGCCTGGAGCTGTTCGCCCGCTCCATCGGCGAGGACACCGACATCGTCGAGAAGGAGATGTACACCTTCGAGGACACGGGCGGCGACGTGCTCGCCCTGCGGCCCGAAGGCACGGCTGGCTGCGTGCGGGCCGGCATCACCAACGGCCTGTTCCGCGGCCAGACCCACCGGCTGTACTACCTGGGCCCCATGTTCCGCCACGAGCGCCCCCAGAAGGGCCGCTACCGGCAGTTCCATCAGGTGGGCGTGGAGGCCTTCGGCCCGGCCACGCCCGACCTGGACGTGGAGCAGATCCTCATGGCCCGCCGGCTGCTTCAGGACCTGGGCGTGGAGGGCCTGACCCTGCACCTCAACTCCCTGGGCAAGCCGGAGGACCGCCGGGTGTACCGCGAGGAGCTGGTGGGCTTCCTGGAGGCGCGCCGGGACAGCCTGTGCGAGACCTGCCGGGAGCGCATCCAGCGCAGCCCCATGCGGGTCCTGGACTGCAAGGTGCCCACCTGCCAGGAGGCGGTGGCCGGTGCCCCGGAGATCACTGATTTCCTGGGCGAGGAGAGCCAGGCCCACTTCGACCGCCTGCGCGAGCTGCTGGAGGCGGCGGGCATCGACTACGAGCACAATCCCCGGCTGGTGCGGGGCCTGGACTACTACACGGATACGGTCTACGAGTGGACCAGCGATCAGCTCGGCTCCCAGGCCACCGTGGTGGCCGGCGGCCGCTACGACGGTCTGGTGGAGGAGATCGGCGGCCCCGCCACCCCGGCGGTGGGCTTCGCCCTCGGCATCGAGCGGCTGCTGGCCCTGGTGGATCCGCAGCGGGTTCCGGAGCGCCATCCGACGGTCTTCATCGCCCCCCTGGACGGGTCCGCGGAGCCGGGGGCCATGGCCCTGGCCGAATCGCTGCGCGACCGGGGCATCTCCGCTTGGTTCCATTGCGGCGGCGGCAGCCTGAAGAGCCAGCTCAAGAAAGCGGACCGCTCCGGCGCGCGTCTGGCGCTGATTCTCGGCGGACAGGAGCAGGCCGAGGGTAAGGTGCTGGTGCGCGATCTCGCCTCCGGGGAGCAGGAGCCCCTGGCGCGGGAGGAGGTGGAGGATTATGTCGCCCGCCAAGGCGGCTAGCGCGGCGCGCAGGGGGGACCCGGTCCTCGCCCTGGATGGGCTGACGGTGAGCCTGGGCGCCGAGGGCCGCCGCATTCCCGTGGATGGTGTCTCCCTGGAGCTGAAGGCCGGTGAGACCCTGTGCGTGGTGGGCGAATCCGGCTGCGGCAAGTCCATGACCGCCCTGGCCTGCATGGGGCTGCTTCCGGAAGTGGCGCGGGTCCGCGCCGGCCAGATCCGCTTCCAGGGCCGGGACCTCGTGGGGGCGGGCGCCAAGGACTGGCGCCGGCTGCGGGGCGAGGCCATGGCCATGATCTTCCAGGAGCCCATGACCAGCCTGAACCCGGTGTTCAGGGTGGGCCGCCAGATCGCCGAGTCCCTGCAGGTCCACCGCGACCTGGGACGGCGCGAGGCCCTGCACCGCGCCACCGAGCTCCTGGAGCAGGTGGGCATCCCCGATCCCGGGGAGCGGCTGCGGGCCTATCCCGACGAGCTCTCCGGCGGCCAGCGCCAGCGCGTCATGATCGCCATGGCGCTGGCCTGCGATCCAACGCTGCTGATCGCCGACGAGCCCACCACCGCCCTGGACGTGACCATCCAGGCGCATATCCTGGAGCTGCTGGCCGACCTCCAGCGCAGTCGGGGCATGGGGCTCCTGTTCATCACCCATGACTTCGGCGTGGCCGAGGAGATCGCCGACCGGATCGCCGTCATGTACGCCGGCCAGATCGTCGAGTACGGTCCCGCCGACAAGGTGCTGAACGCGCCCCGGCACCCCTATACCGCCGGGCTCATGGAGGCCATTCCGGGCCGCGAGACCGGCCACGAGCGCCTACCCGCTCTGGCGGGCAAGGTGCCCGAGCTGGGGCACTGGCCGGCCCATTGCCGGTTCGCCGACCGCTGTCCCATGGTTCGCGAGCGCTGCCGCTACTCCGCCGTGCCGCTGGAGAGCCGCGGCGATCATGTCAGCCGCTGCCTCTTCCCGGACGAGGTGAGCGCGAGGATCTGGCATTGACGGATCTGCTGGAGCTGGACGGGCTGTCCAAGTCCTTCACGCAGCGCGGCCCCTGGGGCCGGGGCGGCTCCACCTTCTGGGCCGTGCAGGACGTGCGGCTTACCGTGGCGCCCGGCGAGACCGTGGGGCTGGTGGGAGAGTCGGGCTGCGGCAAGTCGACCCTGGCCCGCATGGCCCTGCGGCTCATGGAGCCCGACGGCGGCACCATCCGTTTCGACGGCAGCGACATCACGCGGGCCAAGCGGGCCAGCCTGCAGCGGGTCCGCCGGGACATGCAGATCGTCTTCCAGGATCCCTACGCGAGCCTCAACCCGCGCATGCGGGTGGGCCGGATCGTGGAGGAAGGTCTGAAGATCCACGGGCTCGGCGACCGGGACGAGCGGCAGCGACGTGTGGCTGAGGTGCTGGAGCGCTGCGGCCTCGGCGGGGACGCGGCCGGCAAGTTCCCGCACCAGTTCTCCGGCGGCCAGCGCCAGCGCATCGGTATCGCCCGTGCGCTGGTCATGGAGCCGCGTCTGATCGTCTGCGACGAGCCGGTTTCTGCCCTGGATGTCTCCATCCAGGCCCAGATCCTGAATCTGCTGAAGGATCTGCAGCGCGACTACGGCCTCGCCTACCTGTTCATCAGCCACGATCTGAGGGTGGTCCGCTACCTGAGCGACCGGGTGGTGGTGATGTACGGGGGCCGGGTGGTGGAGGAGGGGCCCGCCGAGCGCCTGTTCGAGCGCCCCGCGCACCCGTACACTCGGGGGCTGCTGGCCGCGGTGCCCGGGGCGCACCGCGAGCGGGAGCGCCGCATTCCCGCCGGCGCGGTCCGGGAGCAGGAGGGCGAATGCCCGTTCTACAGCCGCTGCCCCGAGGCCGAGCCCGCCTGCGCCGAATGGCCCTTCCAGGGATACGACCTGGGCCGGGGCCAGGTGGCCGCCTGCCGCCGCGCCCGGTGATCGGCGGTCACCGCCGGTCCTGAGTCGGCATCTGGGGCACACACGAGGATCTCCCGGGAGGAAGGTTTGGAAGAGCACCTGGATTTGGAGGAAGGGCGCCGCATCGAGGCCCTCAAGGATTTCGCCCACCGCTACCGGTGGCTTCTGGTCGCCCTGGCCGTCGCCGTGGCGGTGGGGATCGGCGCCGGCTACGGGTACTACCGCCACCAGAGCGCTCAGCTCCTGGCGGCTTCCGAGACCTACGGCTCGGCCGTGCAGGCCCTGCAGTCCGGCCGGGAGGGGGATGCCCGGGAGGCCCTGCGCACCCTGATGACCGAATACGAGGGCACCCCCTACGCGGCCTTCGCCCGGGTCTTCCGAGCGCGGCTCCTGCACCAGGGCGACCAGTCCGCCCGGGCCCTGGAGGTTCTCAAGCCCCTGGCCAGCGGCAGCGTGGGTCCGCCCGAGGCCCAGCACATCGGCGTGGAGGAGCGGGCCCGCATCCAGTGGGAGCAGGGCAATGCCCAGACCGCCCTGAATACCCTGCGCGCCCTGGAGGGGGAGGCCTATCTGCCCAGCTATTTCCTCCTCAAGGGCGACCTTCTGTCCGCCACCGGCAAGCCCGAGGCGGCGGGCGAGGCCTACCGGGAGGCACGCACCCGCCCCGGCGCCGGCCCGCTTTCCCAGGTGATTCAGGCCCGTATCGAGCAGCTTTCCGGTAACGGTGCGCCGTCCGGAGATCAGGAGCGCGGTGGATGAAGGCATGGCGCCTTTTCCCCGGACTGGTACTGGCCCTGGCGCTGGTATTCCCGCCTTCGGCGGCCCATGCCGCGGAGGAAGAAGACGGCGGACCGGATCCCGCCGCGTTCAGCGCCTACCGCTCCTGGGCCATGCCCGTCTTCAAGGACTGGAGCGTCCGGCCCTACACCTCAAGCCGCATGGCCGAGCGGAACGGCCAGGCCTATGTCGGCACCCGGGAGGGCCGCCTGTATTCCGTGGACGCCGAATCCGGCGGCATAAGCTGGGTGCGGGACCTCGGCGGGCGGTTCGCCGGCGGCCCGGCCATCAGCGAGAACGGGGAGCGCGTCTACATCGGCACCGACGAGGGCGAGGTGTGGGCCCTCAAGACCGGGAACGGGGAGACCATCTGGAAGTCCCAGGTCTCCTCGGAGGTGATCACGGTGCCGCGGATGGCCGCGGGCATGGTCTTCGTCCGTACCGCCGACGACTTCCTCTGGGCCCTGCGCGCCGCCGACGGCGGCACCCGCTGGTCTTACAACGTGGAAGGCCGCAGCCTGGCCCTGCGGGGCGGATCGCGCCCCGCCTATTTCGAGGGCAAGGTGTTCAGCGGCTTCTCCACCGGCGAGCTGGTGGCCCTGGATGCCGGCAACGGCAGCCCGCAGTGGCGCGAGAGCATCGCCACTCCCACCGGCCGTACCGAGCTGGAGCGCATGGTGGACGTGGATGCCGCTCCCGTGGTGCTGGACGGCATCGTCTACGCCGCCGCCTACCACGGCTCCGTTTCCGCCCTGCAGGCCGGCAGCGGCCGCCAGCTTTGGCAGCGCAAGTTCTCCGTGCACAACGACCTGGCAGTGGCCGGCCAGCGGATTTTCATCGCCACCTCCGACTCCAAGGTGGTGGCGCTGGACAGGGACAACGGCGGCACCCTCTGGACGCAGAAGGTCCTCCAGGGAGCCGGCTCCCTCTCCGCGCCGGTCCTGACCGAGCGGGCGGTGGTGGTGGGGGACGGCCAGGGCCGCGTGACCTGGTTCGCCCGCGAGTCGGGCAAGGTGCTCGCCCAGATGGACGTGGGCCTCAGCGCCGTGCACAGCCCGCCGCTCCCCGTCGGAGAGGGCGCCCTGCTGGTGCTCACCGATGAAGGCACCCTCAACCGGGTGGGGCTGGATTAAGACCGGGGGCGGTCGCAGCGACGGCCCCGCCCCGTCAGGGCTTTAGGGGCGGCCTGCCGAGCCGCGACCGGCGCATGGAGCCGCGCTCCCGAAGCACTGCTCGTGAAAGTCCTGCCGGCCGAATCTGTGCTACGCTTCGTCCGCAGCGGAAAATTCCGTTTCCGCCTCGTTCCCGACCATCAAAGACCCACCACTAGCCATGAAACCGATCGTCGCCCTCGTGGGCCGGCCCAATGTGGGCAAGTCCACCCTGTTCAATCGGCTGACCCGGACCCGGGATGCCCTGGTCTCGGACACCCCGGGTGTGACCCGGGACCGGATCTACGGCGCCTGCGACTACGGCCAGCGGGATTTCATCCTGGTGGACACCGGCGGGCTGGAAAGCGATGTGGAAGGCGGCCTCGAGCTGCTGGCCGTCGAGCAGACCCGCCAGGCCATCCAGGACGCCGAGCTGGTGGTCTTCCTGGTGGACGGCCGCCTCGGGCTACACCCCGAGGATGCCGGGATCGCGGAAGAGCTGCGACGCATGCAGGTTCCGGTGCTGCTGGTGGTGAACAAGAGCGAGGACCTGGACCCCGGCGTCGTGGGCGCCGACTTCTACGCCCTGGGCTTCGGCACGCCGCTGACCATCTCCGCCGCCGCCAACCAGGGCATGGGCCGCATGGTCGACCTGGTGGAGGAGCGCCTGCCGCCGGCGGACGAGGAAGCGGAAGCGCTTCCGGGGATCCGTGTCGCCGTGGTGGGCCGCCCCAACGTGGGCAAGTCCACCCTGGTCAACGCGCTGCTCGGGGAGCCGCGCATGATCGTCTACGACCGACCCGGCACCACGCGGGACGCCATCCACACGGTGCTGGAGCGCGACGGCCAGACCTACACCCTGATCGATACCGCCGGCGTGCGGCGCCGCTCCCGCATCAAGGAGACCCTGGAGAAGTTCTCCACCCTCAAGGCCATCCAGGCCATGGAGGCCGCCGACGTGGTCTTCCTGCTGGTGGACGCCCATGAGGGCGTGACCGACCAGGACGCCCGGCTGGCGCGCCTAGTGCGCGACGCCGGACGGGGCGTGGTGCTGGCGGTGAACAAGTGGGACCACCTCGACGACCAGCAGAGGCACCGCCTGCGCCGCACCCTGGACATCAAGCTGGTGCCCCTCCTTTACTACGCCCCGCTGCGCTACATCTCCGCCCGCTACGGCACTGGGGTGGGCCACCTCTTCGAGGCCGCGGAGACCATCTATACCTCCTACACCCGGGAGCTATCCACCGCCGAGCTGAACCGCGTCCTGCACGAGGCCACCGAGGCCCACCCGCCGCCGGTGCGCGGCGGCTTCCGCCCCAAGCTGCGCTACGCCCACCAGGGCGCCAAGCGCCCGCCCACCGTGGTCATCCACGGCTCCCGCCCCAACACCTTGCCCGACAATTACCTGCGCTACTTGGAGCGCACCTTCCAGAAGGCCTTCGAGCTGGAAGGCGTGCCGCTACGCCTGCAGTTCCGCAAGCAGGAAAGCCCCTACAAGGGCCGCGCTCGCCACAAGGAGGCGCCCAAATCGTTTCGAGGAAAGAAGGGGAAAAAGAAGGCGAAGTGACCCTCCCTTCTCCGTCGATTAAACACGGTCTTCCTTGCTGGTTCACTGGGTGATGGACCGTCCGCTGTCATAGGCGATCGCCCGCCATCCATTAATCCGGAACAATCGCCGGGAGTCCCGGACAATGGAGAAGTGGGTTGCAAACCGGTCCACGTGCGGGCGGGGCCAGTGCTGGATCGAAGCCGGATGGCCTGGGTTCGGGTCGTGGGTTAGCCATTGTCCGGGGCTTCGCTGGTGTGGTTGTTCATGGTCACCGTCTCCCGCTCCCCGGCTTCATTCCTCCGATGCAGCTTGAAGGCCTGTCCGGCGAAGGCGGTGTGCTTCAGGTCCTCGAGCATCTCTTCCTGGCACCCGAAGGGGGCGATCAGCTCTACCAGCCACAGAGTCGGCCCGCTGCGCCAGTCCTCGGTGCCAAGCTTGCCGATGCCGGCCTCCACGCGTTTCTCCGCTTCGGAGAGGTGGGCCCACAGGGCCACGCCGAGCGGTTGCCTCTCGGCGCGGAACAGGCGGCGTGCATGACCGGGGGCATGGCCAGCCATTTCAGATTGGCCAGAAATCGGGGATGTCTAGGAAAGGGGGACTGGGACAGCAGCCAAGCGATCTCGCCGGGGGATTCGGCGATGGTGCGGGGACGGGTGTCCTGGCTGTCCCGAGGGTTTTCAGTACGGGCGTGCGGTTCGGCGGAAGCCACGGTGGTCCCCCTTTTTGGATTCCGTGGGGCTTCTTATTAGTCTGTCAGGTCTTTTCTCGGAATCTGCCACACCCCGGTTGTTCGTGCAACTCCCTGATAAGTATGGAATTAAGGGGGACTGTTTGAGGCGTTGGGGGAGAGAGCTTCAGGTTGTTTCCGGCTCAGTTGTGGGAATCGGGCAGGTCGGACTCCCCCAGCCCTTCCACCCGGCAGTCCAGGCGCCCCTCGCCCAGATGGACATCCACCTTGTCTCCGACCTCTGCTTCCTGTGCCTTGCGTAGGATCTGTCCGTCCTTCCGGGCCACGGCGTAGCCACGGGAAAGGGTGCCCAGGGGGCTTACCGCTTCCAATTCGCGGACGAGGGACTGCAGGCGCTGGCGGCGGGCGGGTAGGGTCGTCTGGGTGGTGGCGCGCACCAGCCGCTCGTGGAGGTCGTGCAGGTGCTCCCGGTTGCGGGGCAAGCGGCGGGCCGGGCCGGCGCGGTGGAGGCGGGCGGTCAGGTTTTCCAGGTCCCGGCGGCGGTCGCGCTGGCGCAGCGCCAGGGCGCGGGCGAGCCGCTGCCGGGCGGCGTGGTTGCGCTCGTGCAGGTCGCGCAGGCGCTTGCCCGGATGGACCAGGCGGCGGCGCAGGTAGTCGAGGCCCTGGGCGCGGTCGCGCAGGCGGCGCTCCAGGGCGCGGGTGACGCGGTCGCGCTCGGTGCGGAATTGGCGCAGCAGCGTCTCCCGGTCCGGGGAGACCCGCTCCGCGGCGGCTGTGGGGGTGGGGGCGCGCAGGTCGGCGGCGAGGTCGGCGATGGTGATGTCCACCTCGTGGCCCACGCCCACCACCACCGGCAGATCGCTGGCGCGGATGGCCCGTGCCACCTCCGGCTCGTTGAAGGACCACAGGTCCTCCAGGCTGCCGCCGCCGCGGGTGAGGATGAGGACGTCGCACTCGGCGCGCCGGTTGGCGGTGGCGAGCGCCTCGGCGATGGCCGGTGCGGCGGCCTTGCCCTGCACGGGGGCCGGGTAGACCACCACCGGCAGGGCGGGGAAGCGCCGCTCCAGCGTGGTGAGCACGTCGCGGATGGCGGCACCGGTGGCGGAGGTGATCACGCCCACCCGACGCGGCAGGCTCGGGATGGGCCGCTTGATGTCGTCGGCGAACAGCCCCTCGGCCGACAGCTTGCGCTTTAGCTCCTCGAAGGCCCGCTGCAGGGCGCCTTCCCCGGCCTCTTCCATGTGCTCGACGATGAGCTGGAAATCCCCCCGCGGCGCGTAGAGGCTGATCTGGGCGCGCACCAGCACGTGCATGCCGTCCCCGGGCTTGAACCGCAGCAGGCGGTTCTTGCCCTTGAACATGGCGCAGCGCACCTGGGCCTGGTCGTCCTTGAGGGTGAAGTACATGTGGCCGCTGGCGGGGCGGGCCACGTTGGACAGCTCGCCTTCCACCCACAGCAGGGGGAAGCTCGCCTCCAGCAGGCCGCGCGCCTCGTGGTTGAGGCGGGTAACGGTGTAGACGGGGCGGTCGTCACCACCGCCGGCGGGGGAGTCGGGTGGGGCCATGGGCGTACCGGTTCGCGCGCAAAACCCCTAATGTAGCATGGGGAAGGCCTCCGGTGTCCGGAGCTGGATAGCGGAGCCTATATTGCCTGTAATCCGGGCAGTAGATACAATATTTTGTTTATCTCTACCCGCCGGTTGGATGGGAGGCTGCAATGCGGCTCCGCAATGATACCGCTCTTACCTTTGACGACGTCCTGCTTTTGCCCGCCCATTCCGAGGTGCTGCCTCGGGACGCGGATCTGCGCTCGCCTGTTACCCGGGAGATCCGGCTCAACCTGCCGCTGGTCTCCGCGGCCATGGATACCGTGACCGAGGGCCGCGCCGCCATCGCCATCGCCCAGGAAGGCGGCATGGGCATCATCCACCGCAACATGACCGCCGCAGAGCAGGCCGCGGAGGTCCACAAGGTCAAGAAGTACGAGAGCGGGGTCATCAAGGATCCCATCACCATCGCGCCGGACGCCCCGCTGCACGAGGCGGTGCAGCTCATGAAGGAGCACGGCATTACCGGCATCCCGGTCACCCAGGCCGATCGCCTGGTGGGGATCCTCACCAACCGGGACCTGCGCTTCGAGAGCGGCCTGGACCGCCCGGTGTCCGAGCTGATGACCGGCGGCGAGGACCTGGTGACCGTGCAGGAGGGCACCACCCTGGAGGAGGCCAAGCGCCTGCTCCACGAGCATCGCATCGAGAAGCTGCTGGTGGTCAACGGCGAGTTCCACCTGCGCGGCATGATCACCGTGAAGGACATAGAGAAGTCCACGGAGCATCCCCTGGCCGCCAAGGACGACCAGGGCCGGCTGCGCGCCGGGGCCGCGGTGGGCACCTCCCCGGACACCGGCGACCGGGTGGAGGCGCTGGTCTCCGCGGGGGTGGACGTGATCGTGGTGGACACCGCCCACGGCCATTCCCGCGGCGTCATGGACTGGGTGTCCTGGGTCAAGAAGGGCTTCCCGCAGGTGCAGGTGGTGGCCGGCAACATCGCCACGGGCGACGCCGCCAGCGCCCTGGTGGAGGCCGGCGCCGACGGCGTCAAGGTGGGCATCGGCCCCGGCTCCATCTGCACCACGCGGGTGGTGGCCGGGGTGGGCGTGCCGCAGATCACCGCTATCTCCGAGGTGGCCAAGGCCCTGGAGGGCACGGACGTCCCCATGATCGCCGACGGCGGCATCCGCTTCTCCGGGGACGTGGCCAAGGCGGTGGCCGCCGGCGCGCACACCGTCATGGTGGGCAGCCTGCTGGCCGGCACCGAGGAATCCCCCGGCGAGGTGGAGCTGTACCAGGGGCGCTCCTACAAGACCTACCGCGGCATGGGCTCCATCGGCGCCATGCAGGCGGGCTCCAAGGACCGCTACTTCCAGGGCGAGGTGGAGGACGCCAACAAGCTGGTGCCCGAGGGCGTGGAGGGCCGGGTGCCCTACAAGGGCCCCATGGTCACCGTGCTGCGCCAGCTGGTGGGCGGCCTGCGCTCCTCCATGGGCTATACCGGCTGCCGGGACATCCAGGAGATGCGCACCAAGCCGGAGTTCATCCAGATCACCGGCGCCGGCTTCCGCGAGGGCCACGTCCACGACGTGACCATCACCAAGGAATCGCCCAACTATCACACGGACTGAGCGCCGGAAGGTTGGGTGCCGTCGTAGGAGCGGTCTCCCGGCCGCGACCGGATTGCCCCCGCAACAGGCATGGCAGTTCCCGCCTGTTCGGCGGGCACTTCCATGTTCGCGGCCGGGAGGCCGCTCCTACATGGCCGATTCGGCGTTTTCCGGACTGTCCGGGATCTTTGACCTCCCGTCGTAGGAGCCCGCTTGAGCGGGCGAATAACTCCTCGCCGCAGGACAATCGAGCTTTCCGCCCATGACCGAGACCACCGATACCCTCCACCAGGAACGTATCCTCGTCCTGGACTTCGGCAGCCAGTACACCCAGCTCATAGCCCGCCGCGTGCGCGAGAGCCGGGTCTACTGCGAGATCCATCCCTTCAACGAGGGCCTCGACGCCGTCCGCGAATTCGCCCCGGCCGGGATCATCCTCTCGGGCGGCCCGGAATCGGTTCTGGATGCCGATTCCCCCATGGTGGACGCCGGGATCTTCGACCTGGGCGTCCCGGTGCTCGGCATTTGCTACGGCATGCAGCTCATGACCCACCTGCTTGGCGGTCGGGTGGAGGAGGCCGCCGAGCGCGAGTACGGCCGGGCGCTGCTGCACGTGGACGAGGCCATGGGGCCGCTCTCCGGCTTTGCCGCCGACGAAGGCACGGAGGTGTGGATGAGCCACGGCGACCGCCTGGAGGCGCTGCCGGCGGGCTTCCGCAGCATCGGCCACACGGACAACTCCACCTATGCCGCCATCGGCAATCCCGAGCGCAACCTCTACGCCCTGCAGTTCCATCCCGAGGTGGTGCACACGCCGCGCGGCGCGGAGCTGCTGGAGAACTTCGTGCGGGGCGTGTGCCACTGCCACGGCCAGTGGACCATGGGCTCGTTCATCGAGCTGGAGGCCGAGCGCATCCGCGAGCAGGTGGGAGCCGGCAAGGTGATCTCGGCGCTGTCCGGCGGCGTGGACTCGGCGGTGGCCTCGGTGCTCATCCACCACGCCGTGGGTGACCAGCTCACCTGCATTTTCGTCAACAACGGCCTGCTGCGGAAGGGCGAGGCCGAGCGGGTGCAACGGGTGTTCCGCGAGTGGTACGAGATCCCGCTGCACTACGTGGATGCCTCCGACCGGTTCCTCGATCGCCTGGAAGGCGTCGAGGACCCGGAGGAGAAGCGCAAGATCATCGGCAACACCTTCATCGAGGTGTTCGAGGAGGAGCAGGCCAAGCTCGGCGGCGCCGACTTCCTCGCCCAGGGGACGCTCTATCCGGACGTCATCGAGTCCGTCTCGCCCAAGGGCGGGCCGAGCGCCACCATCAAGTCGCACCACAACGTGGGCGGCCTGCCGGAGCGCATGAAGCTGGAGCTGGTGGAGCCGCTGCGCGAGCTGTTCAAGGATGAGGTCCGGGAGCTGGGCCGCGAGCTCGGCATGCCCGAGGAGATGGTCAACCGCCAGCCCTTCCCGGGACCGGGACTGGCCATCCGCTGCCTGGGCGCGGTGGAGCGCGACAAGCTGGCGCCGCTGCGCGAGGCCGACGCCATCGTCCTGGAGGAAGTCAAGGAGGCCGGCCTCTACGACCGCATCTGGCAGAGCTTCGCGGTTTTGCTGCCGGTGAAGAGCGTGGGCGTGATGGGCGACCAGCGCACTTACGAGAACGCGGTCTGCCTGCGGGCCGTGGAGTCCACCGACGGCATGACGGCGGACTGGGTGCAGCTCCCCTACGAGATGCTCGGCCGCATCGCCAACCGCATCATCAACGAGGTGCCCGGCATCAACCGGGTGGTCTACGACGTCTCGTCGAAGCCGCCGGGTACCATCGAGTGGGAGTGAGCCCGGAGCGCAAAAAACCCCGCCTAGGCGGGGTTTTTTGGTTTCGATGCCGGTTCAGTTGAGGGTCTGCTGTACGGTGTAGCGCCCGTCTTCCATCTCGCCCACGAAGAAGTCCATGGCCGGGTTGTTGATGGGGACCTCGGAGTCATCGGTTGCCAGGTTCTGCTCCGGTACGTAGGCCATCTGTTCGGTATCGTCCACGAGGAGGCTGTACCAGGGCTGATTGCGGTTCGGGCCGGTCTCTTCCTGCCCTTCGAGCCATTCTTCCTCGCCCTGGAATTCCGGGTCCACGTCGACGATGACCCCTCTATATTCGGTGTTCAGGTGCCAGACGATCTGGCCGAGCGAGAACTTCGCCGCTTGCCCAATCATTAGGTAGATCCTCCTAGGGATGTTTCATTACCTAATCTGGGGGTTCAAAACCGAATTTCAAGGGGGGAGGGGTCAGGAAACCGGCAGGGCTTCCAGGAGCTGCTCCGAGGTGCGCAGGTACCGGCCGCGGCTCAGTACCAGCTGCCATCGGCGCCCGCCCAGCTGGCGCCACAGGACGGCCGCCCGCAGACCGGCCAGAAGAAGTGCCCGTACCCGGGCCACGTTGCCGGGCTCGCGCAGGGCCTGCTCGTCGCCGCGTACCATGATCCGGGCGCCGAGCGGCGTAACGTGCTCGGTGTAGATGTCAGCCAGGCGGCCGTACACGTTGGCGTGGCCGGCGCCGAAGTGCTGATAGGTGCGCTGGGCCGCCTCGATGTCCGCGCCCAGCTCCTCCAGGGCGCCCTGTTTGCGGGCCACCTTGCGCTCCAGCACGGTGAGGCCGATGACGTAGCGGGCCAGCTCCATATCCCGGCCCCGGGCATCCTCCGCGCGCAGCTGGTCCCGCAGATGCTCCAGACCGAGGCGGACTCCGAGGACGCTCCCGAAAACGGCCTCCACGGAATCCGGCTCGGTGGCGAACACGCTGGCGACGCTGATCTCGGCGGCGCCGGTATGAATCAAGCCGCCCTGGCGGGCTATCTCCCGAACCAGCGTGGCCGCCTGGAAGACGCCGGCCAGCGCCAGGGCCTGATTGGAATGTCGGTCCTCCACCTGGGTCCTCTCCCGGTTGCACGGGGAGCGTAGTCTACCGGAGAGGGGCGGGGGAGGAGAATGGCAACCGTTGAATCCATGCGTCCCCTTCCGGAATAGTGAGTCCGGGATTGGTAGGTGAGCGCTATAGGAGGTCTCCATGACCGATTCCCTGCATATACCCTGCCCGCACTGCGGGGGCGTGAACCGCGTGCCCGACGACCGGCTCCATCAGGGACCCGTTTGCGGGCGCTGCAAGGGCGCCCTGTTCCCGGACAAGCCGGTGGAGGTCACCGATGCCACCTTCCACCAGCAGGTGGAGCGCTGCGACCTGCCGGTGGTGGCGGACTTCTGGGCCGGCTGGTGCGGGCCCTGCCAGATGATGGCGCCGGTGGTGGACGCGGCGGCCCGGAATCTGCGCCCTGAGGTGCGGGTGGTCAAGGTGGATACCGAGCGGAGCCAGCAGACCGCGGCGCGCTTCGGCATCCGTAGTATTCCCACCATTATCCTGTTCCGCGGGGGTCGGGAGGCGGACCGGGTCTCCGGCGCCATGCAGGCCGGCCAGTTCGAGCCCTGGGTGCGGCAGCGGGTGGGGTAGGGGCCGGCCGGGCCGGCCGGGCAGGGCGATGTGGCCCGGGGCCGCAATCATCGTCGGGCGATTTGCTGGCGGGACGAGCGTGTGACATCGGAAGACGAGGCATGGATGGCGCGGGCCCTGGAGGAGGCCCGCAGGGCGGGCGCCCGGGGCGAGGTCCCCGTGGGCGCGGTGGTGGTGCGGGACGGAGCGCTGCTGGCGGCAGCCGGCAACGCCCCCGTCGAGACCCGCGACCCCTCCGGCCACGCGGAGATCCGGGCGCTCCGCGCCGCGGCGGCCGAGGCGGACAACTACCGACTGCCCCGTAGCACCCTCTACGTGACCCTGGAGCCGTGCCTGATGTGCGTGGGCGCCCTGGTGCACGCCCGGGTGGCGCGGGTGGTGTTCGGCGCCGCCGATCCCAAGGGCGGCGCGGCCGGAAGCGTGGTGGACGGATTCGGCCTGCCGGGCCTCAACCATTGGCCCGAGGTGTCGGGCGGGGTGCGCGGCGAGGAGTGCGGCGAGCTGCTGCGCGCCTTCTTCCGGGCCCGCCGGGCGGACTCGTGAAGGGACCGCCTCAGTCCCTGTGGATGGTCTTGCCCTTCCACTTCCCGACCAGGCTGATCACCGTCCCCGCCACGATCACGCCGCCGAACATGGGGATGGGCGTCTTGGCCAGGTCTTCCCCGAGCCAGGCCCCGGCGGCCAGGAAGAGCAGGAAAGTCCCGCCCACGGCGGCAACCATGCCGGCGAGCAGGTACGGGATGGCCACCGTGCGCCGGGTCACCAGGACGTAGACCAGGTACAGCACGAAGTAGGGCAGCACCGAGAAACCGATGGCCATGCCCAGCAGGTAGGCAGCTCCTTGGCCCATGCAGCGCTCCTTCCGTGATGGTCGGGAAGCCGGTCCCGGGAGGGCCACAAGGATAGCCGCTTTCAGCCGCCGGGCCCAGGCGGGGCGTTCCCTTCGTGGAAGCGGCCGCGCATGGCGGCTCTCCCGTACCCCCTTGACCCGCGCAATGCGGCGCAATTCCAGCCCCGATTCGGTCTAACGGAGAGGCACCCGGCCTACGCCGGAAATCCTCCCAGACCGAAAGGGCATCCGCCATGGGAAGCAACCTGGCCCAGAAGCTCATCGCCGACCACCTCGTGGACGGCGCCATGACCGCGGGCGAGGAGATCGGTCTCACCATCGACCAGACCCTCACCCAGGACGCCACGGGAACCTTGGTCATGCTGGAGCTGGAGGCCATGAAGATCGATCGGGTACGGACCGAGCTGTCCGCCCAGTACGTGGACCACAACCTCCTGCAGACCGATTTCCGCAATCCCGACGACCACCGCTTCCTGCGCAGCGCCTGCAAGCGCTTCGGCGTCTGGTACAGCCCGCCGGGCAACGGCGTCAGCCATCCGGTCCACATGGAGCGCTTCGGGGTGCCCGGCAAGAGCCTTCTGGGCTCCGACAGCCACACCCCCGCGGCGGGGTCCCTCGCCATGCTCGCCATGGGCGCGGGCGGCCTGGAGGTGGCGCTGGCCATGGCGGGACGCCCGTACTACACCCGCATGCCCGGCGTGGTCGGGGTGCGCCTTACCGGCGAGCTGCCCCACTGGGTCAGCGCCAAGGACGTGATCCTGGAGATGCTGCGCCGGCGCGGGGTGCGCGGCGGCCTGGGGCGGATCATGGAGTACCATGGGCCGGGGCTGGCGAGCCTGTCCGCCATGGACCGCCACGTGATCGCCAACATGGGCACGGAGCTGGGCGCCACCACCAGCGTCTTCCCGGCGGACGAGGCGGTGCGGCACTTCCTGCACAGCCAGGGGCGCTCGGGGGACTTCCGGGAGCTGCACCCGGATCCCGACTGCGCCTACGACGAGACCGAGGAGATCGACCTCTCCAGGCTCGAGCCCCTCATCGCTTGCCCTAGCAGTCCGGGTAACGTGGTGCCGGTGGCGGAGGTGGCCGATGCGCCCATCTACCAGACCATGATCGGCTCCTCCGCCAATCCCGGCCTGCGGGATTTCGCCATTCCGGCCCTGATGCTGGAAGGCCGGCACATCGATCCCGGGGTCTCCTTCGACATCAACCCCACCTCCCGGCAGGTCACCGAGAACCTCATGGACATGGGGCTGCTGGGCAAGCTGCTGCACGCCGGCGGACGCATCCACCAGCCGGGCTGCAACGGCTGCATCGGCATGGGCCAGGCGCCCTCCACCCGAGGCATCAGCCTGCGCACCGTGCCGCGCAACTTCCCGGGCCGTTCGGGGACCGCCGACGACCGGGTCTATCTGTGCAGTCCGGAAACGGCCACCGCCTCGGCGATCACCGGGCGCATCACCGACCCCCGTGCCCTGAACATGGCCTATCCGCCCTTCCGGGAGCCGGAGGGCCTCATTCTCAATACCTCCCTGCTGGAGGCTCCACCCCGCAGCCTCGAGGGCTTCGAGCTCGAGAAGGGCCCCAACATCGCCACCCTCCCCGAGCTGGACCCGCTGCCGGAGATCCTGGAAGGGCCGGTGCTCCTCAAGGTAGGGGATAACATCTCCACCGACGAGATCCTGCCCGCCGGCACCGAGGTGCTGCCGTACCGCAGCAACATTCCCGCCATCAGCCAGTTCGTCTTCCGGCAGACGGACCCGGAATACGCCGGCCGCGCCCTGGGCTTCAAGGAGCAGGGGCTCTTCCATTTTCTCGTGGGCGGGGACAACTACGGCCAGGGCTCCAGCCGCGAGCACGCGGCCCTGGCTCCGCGCTATCTGGGCCTGCGGGCGGTAGTGGCCAAGAGCTATGCCCGCATCCACCGGGAGAACCTGGTGAATTTCGGCATCGCGCCGCTGCTGTTCGCGCGTCCCGAGGATTACGAGCGCATTCGACAAGGGGATTTCCTGGCCCTGAAGGACAGCCGGGAGGCCGTCGGCAGCGAGGGTCCCTCCGAGCTGGTGAACAAGACCCGCGAGGAAAGCTATCGGGTCTACCACGATCTCACTCCGCGCCAGACCGAAATGATCCTGCAGGCGAGCCTGATCAACGTGGTGCGCAACGAGGAACGGGCGGAGTAGGCGGGAGCCCGGGCCATGGCGCTGCACCCGCCCGGGAGGGCGCTCACCCGGCGGCGGAGACGCCGATGAGATCGATGAGCGGGGTCGGATAGAGCCCCAGCAGGACGAGCAGCACAGCCAGCAGGGCCACCACGGCGCCCCCGGCTCGGTCGGATCGCGGGGGCGGCGCGGTCTCCTCCGGAGGCTGGAAGAGGAGCCCCACCAGGCGCAGATAATAGAACAGGCCGATGGCGCTGCCCACCACCAGGGCGCCGAGCAGGGTCCAGAGCATGTCGCCCACTCCGGCCACGAACAGGTAGAACTTGCCGACGAAGCCCATGGTCAAGGGGATGCCCGCCAGCGACAGCAGCATCAGGGTGAAGGAAACCGCCAGGCCGGGCCGCCGCCAGAAGAGTCCGCGCAGATCCGTCTGGTCCTGGACCTCGCGGCCGTCCAGCCCCGCCGCGCTCACCGTGCCGAAGGCCCCGAGCATGGTCACGAAGTAGGCGGCGAGGTAGTAGGCCGCCGCCTCCACGCCCAGACTGCCCCCCGCCAGCAGGGCCACCAGCAAATAGCCCAGGTGGGCGATGGAGGAATAGGCCAGCAGCCGGCGGACGTTTTCCTGGAGCAGGGCAAGCAGGTTGCCCGCCAGCATGGAGGCCACGGCCAGCAGCACCGCCACCGCCGCGGGGCCCGGGGCCTGGAAGACGCCGGTATCCACCCCGTAGCGGAGCAGCACGGCGAAAACGGCCCCCTTGGAGACCGTGGCCACGAAGCCGGCCACCGGGGGCGGCGCGCCCTGGTAGATGTCCGGGGTCCAGAGGTGGAAGGGCACGAGCGACAGCTTGAAGCCCACGCCGGCCAGAATCATGGCCATGCCCGCCACCCAGTAGAGGCCGATGCCCCCGCTCTCGCGGGGCACCTGGAGGGCCAGGTCGGCGAAGCCGAGGGCGCCGCTTTCCGCGTAGATCAGGGCCATGCCGAACAGCAGGACGGCCGAGGAGGCCCCGGACAGTACCAGGTACTTGAATCCCGCCTCCACGGCCCGCGCGCGCGGCACCGGATAGGCGATGAGCGCGAACAGGGGTACCGAAAGCAGCTCCAGGGCCAGAAAGAAGCTGGCGAAATGGGCGCTGGCGGTGAGCGCGGTGCCGCCCAGGGTGCTGAGCAGGAGCAGGAGATAGAGCTCCTCGGGCTGCTGCACCGGGCGCCGCCGCAGCTCCAGGTAGGCCAGGACACCCGTCACCAGGGCGGAGGCGAGGATCAACCCGGTGAAGAACAGCGCGAAGCCGTCCACGCGCAGGAGCGGCGTGACCATGGCGGTCCCCGCGCCCGTCGCCGCCGGGAGGAGCACCAGGGCCAGGGCCAGCGTGGCCAGGGTGGCTCCGGCCACCAGCTCGTGGCGGCGGGCGAAGGCGATGAGCCCCATGACCGCCAGCGCGCCCCCGCCCAGGATCAGCCAGGGGAGCAGCAGAGGCAGATCCGCCGCATTCATGGCGCCGCTCCCAGGGTCAGGGAGGCGCCCTGGTCCGCCCAGCGCAGCAGGGACGAAAGGGCCGGCTCCGCCACGTCGAACAGGGGCTGCGGGGCCAGCCCCAGCCACACCAGGCCCGCCACCATCACGGCCAGGGTGCCCGTCTCGCGGAGGGACAGGTCGGCGGTGGTCCGTGCCGGCCCTACCGGGCCGTGCAGCGACTTCTGCACCAGCAGCAGGGTATAGAGCAGCGAGCCCACCAGCCCCACGGCGGCGAGGACCGTGAAGACGGGGTGGTCGGGGAAGGCGCCCAGCAGCACCAGGAATTCCCCCACGAAATTGGCCAGTCCGGGCAGCCCCAGGGAGGCCACCACGAAGAACAGGACGAAGGCGGACAGCCTCGGCACCGAGCCCCACAGCCCGCCCATGCGCGCCATGCTGCGGGTGTGGAGTCGCTCCTGGAGGAGGCCCGCCAGCATGAACAGGGCGCCGGTGCTCAGGCCGTGCGCCACCATCTGCATGAGGGCGCCCTGCAGCGCCCAGGCGTTCCAGGCGTACAGCCCCACCAGGACGAAGCCCAGGTGGCTGATGCTGGAGTAGGCCACCAGGCGCTTGAAATCGTCCTGGGCGAAGGCCTGGACCGCGCCGTAGAGGATACTCGCCACCCCCAGACCCAGCGCCACCGGGGCGAAGGCCAGGGAGGCCTCCGGAAACAGCGGAATGGCGAAGCGCAGGAGCCCGTAGGCGCCCGTCTTGAGCAGGATACCCGCCAGCAGCACGCTGCCGGCCGTGGGTGCCTGGGTATGGGCGTCGGGGAGCCAGGTATGGACCGGCACCACCGGCATCTTCACCGCGAAGGCGAGGAACAGCCCCAGCATGCCCCAGAAGGCGTATCGGGACTGGATCGGGGTATCGCGCAGGTCCAGGTAGTCGAAGGTCCAGGTGCCCGTGCCGCCGTGGTGGAGGAGCACCAGTACCAGGATGCCGATGAGCAGGAGAAGTCCAGTGCCCTGGGTAAAGATGAAGAACTTCATGGCCGCCGGTCCCCGCTGCTCGTGCCCCCACAGGGCGATGAGGAAGTACATGGGGACCAGCATCACCTCCCAGAAGAAGAAGAACAGGAACAGGTCCAGGGCCAGGAAGACGCCCACCACGCCCGCCACCGACCAGAGCAGGTGGAAATGGAAGAAGCCCACGCGCTCGCGGATCTCCGTCCAGGAGGCGGCCACGCCCACCAGGCCGAGCACCAGCGTCAGGGCCACCAGCACCAGGCTCACGCCGTCCATGGCCAGATGGAAGTGGATGCCGAAGCGGGGGATCCAGGACCAGTACACCTCCGCCAGCCAGGTTCCCGGCGGCGGGAAGGCGGTGGTCCGGCCGCCCCAGACGGCGGCCAGCACGGCCAGGGTCAGCACCAGGGTGCCCACGGCCACCCAGCGGGCCGCGGTCGCCGCCCGGTCCAGCCACCAGGTGAGCAGACCGCCGAGCAGCGGCAGGCCGATGAGCGCCGCCAGCATCAAGGCAGGCCCGCGATGGCCAGCGCCGCGACCAGGCCTGCCGCCACCCCGGCGGCGTACCAGCGCAGCTGACCGGTCTGGGTGCGGATGAGCCGCTCATGGAGGGCCCAGGTGCCGGCCACCAAGCCGTCCACCCCGCGGTCCGCCACGTCGTCCCGATTGATCCGGGCCAGGGCGTAGAGGGGCCGCACGAACAGGGCGCCGTACAGCCGGTCAAAGCCCCAGCCGTGGAACCAGAAGTCCGCCGCGCGGCCGGCCGCCGGGAATCGGGTGAGTCGGGCCAGGAGCTCGGGCCGCTGCAGGTACGCCACATAGGCGAGGAAGATGCCGCCGATGGAGGCGATACCGCCGAGCCCCATGAGGATCCGGACGGTGGTGGGGTCCGGGTGGGGGGCGCTCGTGGTCCAGACCGGGGCCAGGAACGCAACGGGCTCCACCCAGCCGCCGATAATGGCCAGCACCGTGAGAAGTACCACCGGAAGGCCCATGGCCGCGCCGGACTCGTAGGCAGCCTCCATGCGGGGCGTGCCGAAGAACACCACGAACACCGCCCGGAAGCTGTAGAAGGCGGTGAGCCAGGCCCCCAGCCAGCCCGCCAGCCACAGGGCCGGGCTCACCGCCCAGGTGTCGGCGAGGATGAGGTCCTTGCTGAAGAAGCCGGCGGTCACCACGGGAAAGGCGGCGAGGGCGGCGGCGCCCGCCAGGAAGCCGATGAATGTGACGGGCAGGCGCCGCCACAGGCCGCCCATGCGGAAGATGTCGTGCTCGTGGTGCATGGCGGCGATGACCGAGCCGGCGGTGAGGAAGAGCAGGGCCTTGAAGAAGGCGTGGGTCATGAAGTGGAAGATGGCCGCCGACCAGGCCCCCACCCCCAGGGCCAGGAACATGTAGCCGATCTGGCTGATGGTGGAGTAGGCCAGGATGCGCTTGAGGTCGCGCTGCACCAGGGCGCTCGCCGCCGCGAGCAGCAGGGTGACCGCGCCCACGCCGGCCACGGCGCCCTGCACCGGCGGCGCGAGCACGAACAGCGGATGGGTGCGGGCGATCAGGTAGACCCCCGCGGTGACCATGGTGGCGGCGTGGATGAGGGCGCTCACCGGCGTGGGGCCGGCCATGGCGTCGGGCAGCCAGCTCTGCAGCGGGAGCTGGGCGGACTTGCCCACGGCACCGCCCAGTAGCAGTGCCGCCGCCGCGATGGGAAGCCAGGAGCCGCTGGCCCATTCGGCCTCCGCCGCGCGCAGCAGGGGCTGGATCTGCAGGGTGCCCAGATGGGCGAACAGCAGGAACAGCCCCACGAGCAAGGCCACGTCGCCTACGCGGGTCATCACGAAGGCCTTGCGGGCGGCGCTGCCGTTCTCCGGCTCCGCATACCAGTAGCCGATGAGCAGGTAGCTGCAGACCCCCACGCCTTCCCAGCCCAGGTAGAGCAGGAGCAGGTTGTCGGCCAGGATCAGGGTCAGCATGGCGGCCACGAACAGGTTCAGATAGGCGAAGTAGCGGCGGTAGCCTTCGTCCCCGTCCATGAACTCGATGGAATAGAGGTGGATCAGCATGCCCACCCCGGTTACCACCAGGGCCATGATCAGGGACAGGGGGTCGAGGTAGAAGGCGATGGCCGGCTGCAGGCCCTCGATGGCCATCCAGCGCCAGACGGTGGCGGTCGTCGCGTGGCCGGGGGGCGGGCTGCCCAGGAAATAGGCGGCCACCGCCAGGGCCACGGCGAAGGAGGCGGCCACCGAGCCCACGCCCACCGCCGCGATGGCCCGCCGGTCCAGGCGGCCCCCGAGCAGGGCCAGGACCAGGAATCCGGCCAGGGGCAGGGCGGGGACCCAGGGCAGCAGCGCGGCGCTCATTCGCGCATCCCGCTGGCCGCGTCGCTGTCCAGGGTGCCGAGGCGGTGGTAGAGCTGTAGCACCAGGGCCAGTCCCACCGCCACCTCCGCCGCGGCCAGGGCGAGGATGAGGATGAACATGATCTGACCGTCCGGCTGCGCCCAGCGCGCGCCGGCCACCACGAAGGCGATTCCCGCGGCGTTGAGCATGATCTCCAGGCTCATGAGCATGAACACGGCGTTGCGGCGCGCCAGCACGCCGGCGAGTCCCAGGGCGAACAGCGCCCCGGCCAGGAGGAGGCCGTGGTCCATGGGCACCTCAGCCATCCTCGTTGCCCTCCAGCGCCTCCTGGCGGCCCAGGTGGAAGGCGCCCACCAGACCGGCCAGCAATAGGAAGGCCCCCAGCTCCACGGCGAGCAGATAGGGGCCGTACAGGGCCACGCCCACCGCCTTCGGTGCCACCATGGTCCCCGCCGTGCCCGGTAGGGCTCCGGTGAGCAGCAACAGCAGCTCGGCGAGCAGGATCCCCGCCAGGAGCCCGGGACCTCGCCACACGCCCGGACTGAGCCAGCGGCGCTCCTGGGCCTCCGCCTCCTCGCCCAGGTTCAGCATCATCACCACGAATACGAACAGCACCACGATGGCGCCGGCGTAGATGATCACCTCCAGGGCCGCGGCGAAGGGCGCGCCCAGGGTAAAGAGCACCAGGGCCGCCGCCAGCAGCGACACCACCAGGTAGAGCAGGGCGTGCACGGCGTTGGCGGCCGTGACCACGCGGAAGGTGGCGGCCAGGGCGAGCAGGGCGGAGATGTAGAAGGTGGCTTCCATTGGCTAAACGCTCCCGGCAATATCGCTATGGACCCCGTAGGAGCGACCGTTCCGGAGGCGACCGGTGGGGCCGGGTATCCGAAGGCGTGGGTGCCCGACCCGCCGTTGTAGGAGCGACCTCCAGGTCGCGACCGAACAAGCCCGGGTGCCCGGGCGTAGCCTCCCAGCTGTGCGGCCACGGGCTGGGATTCGCAGCCGGGACCGCCGCACCTACGTGGGCTCTTCGTTCGTACAGGGCGCCGGTAGGAGCGGCGTCCTCGCGGCGGCCCCAACGGGGCAGGGCGCCCTTCCCCGAGCCCCTCACGGCAGTAAATCCCTCGGATCGGCGGGCGGCTCCTCGTTCTCCGCCTCGCCCTTGTCCTTGCCGCCGATGCCCATGCCGGCCACCCGGTAGTAGTTGTAGTCGGGATACTTGCCGGGCCCGGCGATCAGCAGGTCCTCCTTCTCGTACACCATCTCCTGGCGGTGATACTCGCTCATCTCGAAGTCGGGGATGAGCTGGATGGCGTAGGTGGGGCAGGCCTCCTCGCAGAAGCCGCAATAGATGCAGCGGGAGAAGTTGATGCGGAACCAGTCCGGATACCAGCGGCCGGTTTCGTCCTCGGTCTTCTCCAGGGCGATGCAGTCCACCGGGCAGGCCACAGCGCACAGGTTGCAGGCCACGCACCGCTCGCCGCCGTCCGGGTCGCGGCTGAGGACGATGCGGCCCCGGGTGCGCGGCGGCAGATAGGGCTTCTCCTCCGGGTACTGCACCGTCTCCCGCGGCCGGAAGGAATGCAGCAGGATCATCCAGAGGTTGCGGATCTCCGTGAGCATGGTTGCGCTCCGCTCAGGTGGCCGGACCCTGCAGGGCCAGGACCCAGCCACCGGTGATCACTAGGTTCACGAGGGCTACGGGCAGCATGAGCTTCCAGCCGTAGGCCATGAGCTGGTCGTAGCGCGGCCGCGGTTGCGACGCCCGGATCAGGATGAACAGCACTACCACCACCGCGGTCTTCAGGCCGAACCAGACCACCGGCGGCAGCAGCGGCCCCTGCCAGCCGCCCAGGAACAGGGTGGTGACCATGGCGGAGATCAGCAGCACCCCCAGGTACTCGCCCACGAAGAACATGCCGAACTTCATGCCCGCGTACTCGGTGTGGTAGCCGGCGATCAGCTCGTTCTCCGCCTCCGGCAGGTCCATGGGCAGGCGGTGCGACTCGGCCAGTCCGGCCACGAAGAAGACGATAAAGCCCAGGATCTGCGGGACGATGAACCACAGGCCTTCCTGGGCGAGGACGATGCCGCGCAGGTCGAAGGTGCCCGCCTGCAGCACCACGCCCATGAGGGCGAGCCCCATGAACACCTCGTAGCTCACCATCTGGGCGGCGGAGCGCAGGCCGCCCAGCAGGGCGTATTTGTTGTTGGAGGCCCAGCCGCCCAGCAGGACGCTGTAGACGGCCACCGAGCTCATGCCGAGGAAATAGAGCAGGCCGATGTTGAGATCCACCACGCCCAACTGCGGGGTGAAGGGAACCACGGCGAAGGCGAGGATCATGGACACGGCGATGACCGCCGGGGCCAGAACGAACACCGGGCGGTCGGCGAAGGGCGGGATCCAGTCCTCCTTGGTCAGGATCTTGCCCATGTCCGCCACCACCTGGAGGACGCCGAAGGGACCCACCCGATTGGGGCCGTAGCGGTCCTGCCACAGGCCCAGCAGGCGGCGCTCCACCCAGATGAGCAGGGCTGCCGCCACCAGCAGGCCCGCGGCCGTGGCCGCCACGGCGATGGCCACCACCAGCGCCTCGATCATCGTCCCGCCTCCCGCAGGGCCCCCCAGGCGGGCAGATCCGCCGGGGCCATGCCGGGCAGTCCCACGGGCAGGCCCGCCAGGCCCCGGGCGAGCCCGGTTTCCGGCCGCAGGGGCAGGGAAAAGGACTTGCCGTCCACCTCCAGGAGTACCCAGGCTTCCCCGGAAGGCTCGAAGCCGGCCCCGGTGGCGTCCTCCGGATGCACGGCCAGGTAGGGCGCCGGCATACGCTCCGCGACGGCCTGGCCCTCGGCGCTCAGCTCCTCGCTGCCGAAGACGTGGTGTACCGGGACCACCAGCCATTGCCCGGCGCGGGGCGCGAAGGCCTCGGGGACGTCGGGAAAGTAGCCACCACCGGGCGCCGCGCCGCCGTCCAGCAGCCGCACCCCGGCGGGCCCGCCCTGCAGCGCACCGCCCACCTCCTCCTGGAACTTGTTCAGGGCGTGGACGGAGTTCCAGCCGGGGGTCCAGACGAAGGGAAGCAGGGCGCCCGGCTGGTTGCCGTAATGGCCTTCCATGGAATCGCTGAAGGGAGAATCGCCATCGGCGATGGGCGTCGGCTCGTGGACGCTGCGGTGCGCGCGCATGGCGGTGCGGCCGCTGTACCGGAAGGGCTGATGGGCCAGACGGCGGTTGGCGAGCCGGTAGCCGGCGCGCGGGGCGGCCTCGGGGATGGTCGCCAGGGCCGGGATCTCCCCGGCGCAGGCCTCCGTCACCGCGTCCAGGCTGGTCCACTCGAATTCCTCGTCCCGCCCGGCCCGGCGCCCCGCCTCACGCAGCCAGCGCCAGCCCTCCTGCACCTCCGCCGTGGGGGAATGTACCTGGAAGAAGCGCTGGGCGCGCCCCTCGTTGTTCACCAGGGTGCCGTCGCCCTCGGCGAAGGTGGCCGCGGGCAGGAGGGCGTCCGCGGCTTCGGCGGTGTGGTGGTGCAGATGATCCAGGACCACCACCCGCTCGGCGGTCTCCAGGGCGGTGCGCACGGTCTCGAAATCGGCGCGGGTATAGAGGTCGTTCTCCGCCACCAGCAGGGTATCCGCCTCCCCTTCGCGCAGAGCGCGCAGCCCGTCCTCCAGGGGCCGGCCGCCCAGCAGGGCGGCGCCCAGGCTGTCGCATTCCGGCACGGTCAGGTGGATCCGGGCGGGCCGCTCCGACCGGTAGAGGGAACGGGCCACGTTGGATGCCGCTTGCAGGACGGCGGTGCTGCCGGCCCCGTACCCGGAGACCACCAGGGGGCGTTCGGCATGGCGCAGCCGATCGGCCGTCTCCCGGGCCGCCTCCTCCAGCCCCGGCTCCAGGTCCGTCACCGGAGGCGCCTCGGCATCGAGGGCGTAAGCCACCGCGAAACCGAATCGGGCGATGTCGGCAGGGGCCAGGCGCAGCGCCGGGTCCGCGCAGTCATCGAGCCGGGTGGCGCCGGGCGTGGCCAGAACCAGGGGGCTGTAGGCGTGCGGCGAGGCCTGGCGCACCGCGGCATCCTGCCACAGCGGGATGCCCAGCTTTTCCGCCTGGGCGAGGGCCCGGTGGCGGGTGGCCTGGCGCAGGGACAGGGCCAACCGCGGGGCGGTATCCGGAATGTCGTCGCCGAGCACCAGCACCGCGTCGCACTCCTCGGTCTCGGCCATGCCGGCGATGTGCGCCGGGGTCCGGTGGAGGATGTCCACGGTCTCGTTCAGCAGCCTTCCCTCGGCCGCGCCGATGCCCGGCGAGAAGTTCTCCGGCCCCACCAACCGGCGGAGGGCGAAGTTCACCTCCAGCGAGGCGCGGGGCGAGCCGATGCCGATGGTTCGGTGAGGCCGGGCCGCGGCCTCGTCGAGCAGCTCCAGCGCCTCCTCCGTATCCGCATGCGACTCCGCGGCGCGGGGGCGGTGATGGCGGGTCGGCTCCAGGATGCGGCGGGGGCTGTTGACGAACTGGTAGCCGAAACGGCCCCGGTCGCACAGGAAGTAGCCGTTGACCGCCTCGTGGTAGCGGTTCTGGATGCGCCGCAGGCGGTCGTAGCGCTCGCCGGGGGAGGTGTTGCAGCCCAGGCCGCAGTGGACGCAGACCGAGGGGGCCGTACGCAGGTCCCACTTGCGAACGTAGTGCTCGGAGAGGGTACGGTCGGTGAACACGCCCGTCGGGCAGACCTCCGCCAGGTTGCCGCTGAATTCGCTTTCCAGCGTGCCGTCGGCCTGGCGGCCGAAGTAGACGTGGTCGTGGGCGCCGAAGGCGTCCAGATCGCTGCCGCCGGCGTAGTCCCGGTAGAAGCGCACGCAGCGGTAGCAGGTGATGCAGCGGTTCATCTCGTGGTTGATGAACGGACCCAGGTCCTGATTGCGGAAGGTACGCTTGTCGAAGCGGTAGCGCCGGTAGGTGTGCCCGGTCATCTGCGTCATGTCCTGGAGGTGGCACTCGCCGCCCTCCTCACAGGTGGGGCAGTCATGGGGGTGGTTGATCATCAGCCACTCGATGACGCTGGCGCGGAAGTCGCGGGCCTCCGGATCCTCGATGGCGATGCGGGTGCCGTCGGCGGCGGGGGTCATGCAGGCCATGACGATGCGTCCGGACTCGTCGCTTTCGTCGGCGAACTGCTTGACGGCGCACTGGCGGCAGGCCCCCACCGAGCCCATGGCCGGATGCCAGCAGAAGTAGGGCAGGTCGAGACCCTGGGACAGGCAGGCGTGCAGGAGGTTGGTCTGCGGATCCGCCGGGTAGGTCCGGCCGTCGACGATGATGCTGGCCATGCCTTACTCCCAGGGACACTGCTGTTCGCGGATGTGGCGTTCGAAGTCTTCCCGGAAATACTGCAGCCCGCTCTCCAGGGGCCCCACCGCGCCCGGCGCATGGGCGCAGAAGGTGCGTCCCGGCCCCAGGTAGTGGCAGTGCAGCGCCAGGTTTTCCAGATCCCCTTGTTGGCCCGCTCCCCGGTCGATGGCGCGCAGGATGCGCTCCGTCCACGGCAGCCCGTCGCGGCAGGGCGTGCACCAGCCGCAGGATTCCCGGGCGAAGAACTGCTCCAGATTGGCCAGCATGCCCACGGGGCAGGTCTTATCGTCCAGGGCGATGATGGCCGCCGTGCCCAGGCGACTACCGGCGTTGCCCACCTGGGTGAAGTCCATGGGCATGTCCAGGTGCTCGTCGGTGAGGAACGGCGTGGAGGCGCCGCCCGGGAGCATGCCCTTGAGTCGAACCCCCGACCGCATACCGCCGGCGTGCTCCTCGATCACCTCGCGGGCGGTGGTGCCCATGGGCAGCTCCCAGGCGCCGGGCCGGTTCACCTTGCCGCTGGCGCCGTAGAGCTTGGTGCCGGCGTCCTCGGTACGGGAGAGGCCCTGGAACCAGGCCGCGCCGTTGTTGACGATGTGGGGCACGTTGCACAGCGTCTCCACGTTGTTCACCACCGTGGGCCGGCCCCACAGCCCGCTCTGCTGGGGATAGGGCGGCTTGGCGCGGGGCAGGGGCCGGCGGCCCTCCAGGGCGGACAGGAGGGCGGTCTCCTCGCCGCAGATATAGCGGCCCGCGCTGGTGTGGAGCAGGAGGTCCAGGTGGTAGCCGGAGCCGAGGATGTCGACGCCCAGGTAGCCGGCCTCGTAGGCCTCGCGGATGGCCCGATTGAGGGCACGGGCGGCGGGGCGGTACTCCTCGCGCAGGAAGATGAAGGCGTAACGGGCCTGGATGGCGTAGCCGCTCACGGCCATGGCTTCCACCATCTGGTGGGGGTCGCCTTCGAGCAGGATCCGGTCCTTGAAGGTGCCCGGCTCCATCTCGTCGGCGTTGGCCACGATGCAGGTGGGCCGCTCGTCGTCGAGCGGGACGAAGCCCCACTTCATGCCCGTGGAGAACCCGGCCCCGCCCCGGCCCCGCAGGCCGGAGTCGCGTACCAGCCGGGTGACCTCCTCGGGCGCCATGTCTGTCAGCACCTTGCGCAGGGCGCCGTAGCCGCCGGCGGCCTCGTAGCCCGCCCGGTCCAGGGGCGCTCCGTCCGGCTGAATGCGGGCGGTTAGCGGGGCTTCCATCACGAGTACCGATCCAGCAGGGCGTCGAGCCCATCCGTCGTGACCTCGCCCACCGGCTCGCCGTCGATGAGCACCGCCGGTGCCCGCTCGCACTGGCCGAGGCAGCAGACGGGCAGCAGGGTGAAGCGGCCGTCCCCGGTGGTCTGGCCCGGGGCGATGCCGAGCTTGCCCTGCAGGGCCGCGTAAAGGGATTCCTGGCCCAGCATCCAGCAGCTCACGCTGTCGCAGACCAGGATTACGTGGCGGCCCACGGGCTTGCGGAAGATGAGGTTGTAGAAGGTGGCCACGCCGTCAAGCTCCGCCACGGGCATGCCGAGCACCTCGGCGGCCTCGGCCAGGGCCGCGTCGCTCACCCAGCCCTGATGCTTCTGCACCGCCTTCAGGGCCTCCACGCCCGCCGCCCGCGGGTCCGCCCAGCGGTCGCGCTCCTCGACGATGGCCTGGCGCTCCGCCTCGCTCAGCATGGCGCCGGAGCCTTCCCAAAAAGGGACCCGTAGGAGCGGCGTCCCGGCCGCGACCTGCCGGGGCTTGGCCCAGATCGCGGGTCGCGTGCCACCGCTACGAGGCGCCCGGGCCCATTCCGGCGTGTGCTGCTTGCTCCTGCCACCGTGCCTTCCTTGGCAGGTCGCGGCCGATAGGCCGCTCCTACAGGAGGCTGTTTCCTGCTTATCTGGCTCATCGGTCCACGTCCGCCATGACGAAGTCGATGGAGCCGAGTATGGCGATCAGGTCCGCCACCAGGTGGTTCCGGCACAGCTCCGGCAGCACCTGCAGGTGCGGGAAGGAGGGCGTGCGGATGCGCGTCCGGTAGCTGGCCGTGCCGCCGTCGCTGGTCAGGTAGTAGCTGTAGGCGCCCTTGGTGCCCTCGATGGGCACCTCCACCTCACCCGCCGGCATGACCGGCCCCCAGCTCACCCCCAGGAAGTGGGAGATGAGGCTCTCGATGTCGTGCAGGGCCCGGTCCTTGGGGGGCGGGGTGGTAAGGGGGTGGTGCGCCTTGTGGGCGCCCTCCGGCATGTTGTCGACGCACTGTTGGATGATGCGCAGGCTCTGACGCATCTCCTCCACGCGCACCACGCAACGGTCGTAGCTGTCGCCGTTCTCCGCCGTGGGGATATCGAACTCGAACCGTTCGTAGCCGGAGTAGGGACGCTGCTTGCGGAAGTCCCACTCCACGCCGCTGGCGCGCAGATTGGGGCCCGTGACGCCCCAGTCGATGGCCTCCTCGGCGGAAAGGATGCCCACGCCCACGGTGCGGGCCTTCACCGTGCGGTTGCCGAGCACCAGCTTGTCGTACTCGTCCAGCCGGGCCGGCATGTAGTCGAGGAGCTCCCGCACCAGTTTGTCCCACCCCTCGGGCAGGTCGGCGGCGAGGCCGCCGATCCGGAACCACGCCGGGTGCATGCGGAAGCCGCACACCGCCTCGATGATGTCGTAGATCTTCTGGCGGTCGGCGAACATGTAGAAGATCGGCGACATCTCGCCGATGTCCTGGGCGTAGGTGCCGTAGAACAGCAGGTGGCTGGAGATGCGGAACAGCTCGCACAGCATGACCCGTACCACCTGCACCCGCTCGGGCACCTCGATGCCGGCGAGCCGCTCCAGGGCCAGCACATAGGGCAGGTTGTTCATCACTCCGCCCAGGTAGTCCACCCGGTCGGTGTAGGGGATGTAGGTGTGCCAGCTCTGGCGCTCCCCCATCTTCTCCGCCGCCCGGTGGTGGAAGCCGATCTCGGGCACCGACTCGACGATCTCCTCGCCGTCGAGCTGCAGCACCACCCGGAACACGCCGTGGGCGCTGGGATGGTTGGGCCCGAGATTGAGGAACATGAAGTCCGTGCCGTCATGACGGCGCTGCATGCCCCAGTCCTCGGGCCGGAAGCGCAGGGCCTCCTGCTCGTAGTCCTCACCCTCGTCGTCGAGATGGTAGTGGCCGATCTCCGTGGCGCGGGCGGGATGGTCCTTGCGCAGGGGATGGCCCTCCCAGGTGGGGGGCAGGAGGATGCGGGAGAGGTGCGGGTGGCCGTCGAAGCGGATGCCGAACAGATCCCACACCTCCCGCTCGTACCAGTTGGCCGCAGCCCAGACCCCCGTGGCGCTGGGCAGGCTGAGCTCGGGCTCCAGCAGGGCCACCTTGAGGCGGACGTCGGCGTTGCGGTCCAGGGAGAGGAGGTGGTAGACCACGGTGAAATCGGCGTCGGGAAGGCCTTCCCGGTGGCGATGCTCGCGCTCGTCCACGGCGGTCAGGTCGTAGAGCATGGCGAAGGGGCCGGCCGCATCCCGCTTCAGGTACCGGAGCGCCGGGAGCAGCAGGTCGCGGCTCAGCCACAGGGTGGGAACGTCGTCCGCGGTGGGCTGGACGGTGAAAGCGTCCGCGCCGTAGGCGCGGTCCAGTTCCTCGCGGACCGTACCCAGGGCACCCACGCCTACACTCCGTCCGGTTTGCGGTAGGAAACCGCCTGCATGCGCTCCGCCCGCTTGCGGGCCCGCTGGCTGGGCCGGGCGCCGGCCTGCGGCGGGCCTTCGCCAACCGTGCGCTCCAGGGGCCGGTTTTCCGTGCCGATGGCCTGCTGGAGCAGGGTCAGGCCTTCAAGCACGGCCTCGGGTCGGGGCGGGCAGCCCGGCACGTAGACGTCCACGGGCAGGAACTTGTCCACCCCCTGCACCACGCTGTAGATGTCGTACATGCCGCCGGAGTTGGCGCACGAGCCCATGGAAATGACCCAGCGCGGTTCCATCATCTCGCTGTAGAGCCGTCGGATGACCGGAGCCATCTTTCTGAAGACGGTGCCGGATATGATGATGACGTCCGCCTGGCGAGGGCTGGCGCGGAAGATCTCCGAGCCGAAGCGGGCGATGTCGTGCGGGCTGGTAAAGGCGGTGGCCATCTCCACGTAGCAGCAGGACAAGCCGAAGTTGAATGGCCACAGGGAGTTCTTGCGGCACCAGGCCACCAGCTCATCCAGGCGGGAGAGCAGCATGTTGCGCTCCATGGCCTCCTGCAGCGAGCCGTAGCCCGGCGTCTCCCCCGACCCGCCGGAATTCCCCTCGGCCTTGGTCATCCACCAGCGCATCAGGAGGCCTCCTCCGGGGAGCGGGCCCGGACCGTTCTGCCGCGGCCCTGCGGGGCCCAGTCCAGCGCCCCCACCGCCCATTCGTAGGCCAGGGCCACGGCCAGCACCACGACGAAAATCACCAGGGCGATGTAGCCCGTCCAGCCCGCCTCCCGGGCGGCCACCGCCCAGGCGAAGATGAACACCGTCTCCATGTCGAAGATCACGAAGAACATGGCCACCACATAGAACTGCGCCGAGGTGCGGAAGCGTGCGAAGCCCAGCGGGACGATGCCCGATTCGAAAGGGGTCACCCGGCCGCGTCCGGTGCGCTTCGGCCCCAGGAAATGGCCCAGGGCGAGCGCGGCCACCACCAGGGCAACGGCTGAAATGGCATAGATGATCAGGGGCCAGTAGGCGGGGGCGGGTGCTTGATCGCCGGGCAAGTGGGTGCATCCTGTCGAGTCTGGTGCGTTTCTCCCTCTTTTCCTGATTAAAGGGGGTGCCCGCGCCGGTAAAGGCGGGGAAGCCCTAACAGATACGGAATGACCGACCGCCGTTCATGCCCCGAAGATGTAGCGGCGGCCTTTTTCCATCTGCTCCTCCAGTACCCCGGGGTCATCGCGGAACCTGCGGGCGAGCTCATGCTCGTCGTGCTCCTCCAGCGTCCTCTGGAAGATGGCGTCCACCTTTTCCTGCCACTGCTGCCGCAGTTCTTCCCAGTGGCCGGGGCCTTCCCCGGGCAGCCACGGCTCGCCCCGCTCGATGCCGTGCTCCTCCTCGATGGACCGCATCCGCTCGCTGAGCGCGCGGAGGTCACCACCTCGCTCCATGGCCTCGTGGATCTTCTCCTCCGAAAGGGTTTCCAGGGCCCAGACCTTCAGGAAAAACAGGGCGTCCTCGGGGAGGGCCTGGGTGAGCTGGCCCTGCCTGATGGCGGGGAGCCAATGGTTCTCCACCCGCTCCACGATGTCTTCGTCCGGTTCTTGCCGGAGGAGGTCCTGGAAAAGCTCCGGGCGGTTCTCGGCGCCCTGGAAGAGATCCTCCCTGCGCTTCGAGCGCGCGGTTTCCTTGTCGTGCCTGCCGCGCAACAGACGGGCTTCACGCCTACGGGCCATTATTTCTGCTCCTCGTGCGTGCCCTGCCTTGTGAAAGGTTGCAATTCCCAGTAAAAGCCCAACGCCGCCCACTGCCAAGCGGGGTGATACCCGGTGCTTGCCACGGACCCTGCAATCCGGCGCATTGTGGAAGGATGCGGAAAGAACCGGGAGGAATAGGCGATGGACTTCCAGCTTGAAAGCTTCGATATTCCGGCCATCGGCGGGGTGGTGAAGATCGACGGCCAGCGCCTCGCCTGGGTGGATGTGGACCTGCATTTCGAGAACAGGGAGCTGGACACCCATCCATCCGTCCATTTCCGGGTGAATGTCCCCTATGGGAACGATTGGACGGTGGATCAGATTCACGAGTCGGCACTGGAGAAGGTCCGCGAGATCGCGTCCCTGACGGAGAAGCAGCTCGCGGAGAAGAGCCTGGAGGAGCTGCGCCAATATTCCCTGGATATATGAGCAGCCGGCTACCCGCAGGGATTTCGGCGGGACCCGTGCTGCTGTTTGCGGGGTCCCGCCGGACCAGGGCCGGAAAAGGAGCCGCAGCGCAGGGGATGGGTAAGGCACGAAACGGATGCTAGAATCGCCCACTGCCTGCCCCGGTAGCTCAGCAGGATAGAGCAACGGCCTCCTAAGCCGTAGGTCGGCAGTTCGAATCTGCCCCGGGGCGCCAACTGTGCACACTGTGAGCTCTCCAGCACGACCCATGGTTAAGCTTAATGGGTCGTGCGGCCTCCCGTCCTCCGCTCTTCCCCCGAGCTGAATCACCTCCGTCGTTACGGTCCTCGTGCACGGGATCCTGCCCGGAATAGGGAGTCTCCCGCATGGCGATGTGCCTGCGGGTGCGGCGAATCTGTTCATAGGCCACCTGTTTCCGGTCAAGTTCCTGTCCCTACTCACGGGGTGGGACATGGGCGGTGCCGGTAATGGACCGGGCCACGCCCTCCCCGAGGGTATGCTCAAGCCTCTGCAACCAGGGGTTCCCTGGTAAAGGTGTCGAAAATGGCTACCTGGACCCCCGATCCCACCTTCTATCCCTCGCCGCGGCTGGCCTCCCGGGCTCCCCAGGAGAAGCTGGCGTATGTGGCGAGCTTTGATCCGAAGCGGCAGCACAAGGATGCGCTGGCCATCGTGGGACTCGACCCCAGCTCACCGAATTACTCGAAGATCATCGATACGGTGGATGTGGGCGTCGGCGACGAGCTTCACCACTTCGGGTGGAATGCCTGCAGCTCCTGCCTGTGTCCCCAGGCGCCCCATCCCCACCTGGAGCGCCGCTATCTGGTGGTGCCGGGGATCCGATCCTCGCGCCTCCATCTCATCGATACCCACAACGATCCGGAGCACCCCGAGCTGGTGCGCACCATCGAAGCCGACGAGCTCGCCGAGCGCACCGGCTATACCCGGCCGCACACCGTGCATTGCGGTCCCGGCGGCATCTACGTCAGCGCCCTGGGGAACGCGGAAGGCAAGGGACCGGGCGGCGTTTTCGTCATGGATCACGACAGTCTGGATGTGCAGGGGCGCTGGGAGATGGATCGCGGCCCGCAGGAGTTCGCCTACGATATGTGGTGGCACCTCGGGAACGACACCATGATCACCAGCGAGTGGGGGACGCCCGATATGTTCGAGAACGGGCTGATCCCCGAGCTGCTGCTCGAATCCCGCTACGGCCGAAAGCTCCACTTCTGGGACCTGAACCGCCGTCGCCACGTCCAGGAGATCGATCTCGGCGACCGCTATCAGCTGGCCTTCGAGCTCCGGCCGGCCCACGACCCGACCCGGAGCTACGGATTCGTCAATTCGGTGCTGTGCCTGGACGATCTGTCCTCTTCCATCTGGACCTGGTACCACGACGGCAAGGAGTGGGCGGTCAAGCGGATCATCGATATCCCGGCGGAGCCCGCCGATCCGGAGGATCTGCCGCCGCTCCTCAAGGACTTCAAGGCCTGCCCGCCGCTGGTAACGGACATCGATCTGTCTGTCGACGACAAGTACCTCTACATCTCCTGCTGGGGGACGGGCGACCTCCACCAGTACGATGTCTCCGACCCCTTCGAGCCGAAGCATACGGGCACCATCCGCATCGGCGGCATGGTCTCGCGCGCCCCGCATCCGAGGGCGGATCGCCCCCTGAACGGCGGACCGCAGATGGTGGAAATCAGCCGGGACGGCGAGCGGATCTATTTCACCAACTCGCTGTACGGGGCCATTGACGACCAGTTCTATCCGGACGGCATCAAGGGCTGGATGGTGAAAGTGAACGCGCGGCCGGAGGGCGGCATCGCTGTCGACGAGGACTTCTTCGTGGACTGGCCCGAGCCCCACGTTCCGCACCAGGTGCGTCTGCAAGGCGGGGATGCCTCCTCGGACTCCTACTGCTATCCGTAAGGCGGGCGTCCGAGCGGCCTCCATGCATCCTCAAACCGGCGTCGGTCCCCGATGACGGGCACGTGGTGGCCGTGGCTGGTCTTGGCGGGCCTGGGCGCCTTTCACGGACTCAACCCGGCCATGGGCTGGCTGTTCGCGGTGGCGCTGGGCATGCATCGCCGCAGCCGCCGGGTGGTACTCTTGGCGCTCGTGCCGCTCACCCTGGGCCACGCGCTGTCGGTGGCCATGGTGGCGGCGGTGGTGCTGGCCCTGGGCGCCACCTTCGACATGCAGCTCGTCCGCCGCGCCACCGGCGCCCTGCTGTTGGCCTGGGCGGCGTACCATAGCCTCTATGGCGCGCGTCACCGGGTGCGCTTCGGTCTGACGGTGGGCATGCTGGGTCTGGGCGTGTGGTCATTCCTGATGGCCACCGCCCACGGGGCGGGACTGATGGTGGTGCCGGCGCTCATGCCGCTGACGGACCACGCGGCGGGCGGGCACGCGCATGTCGGGGCGGAGTCCGTGCCCGTGGCGGTTGCTGCCGTGGCGGTCCATACGGCGGCCATGATGGCGGTTACCGGGATAGTAGCGCTGCTGGTCTACCAGTGGCTCGGCGTCGATTTCCTCCGGCGCGGCTGGGTCAACCTCGACTACCTCTGGTCCCTCGCGCTGGCCGCCATCGGGGCGTGGCTGCTGTTCCTGTAGAAGGCCGCTCCTTCCACATTGCTTTTCCCGGAGCCTGGCGGCCGTCATCTCCCGGATAATAGGGATCTGGGGCGGAGAGCCCGTCTGCGATCTCGCAGGGGCGCCTCAACCGGCCTGCCCGCCGGAGGCGGGCGGGATATCCGCCAGGACGGCTTCCAGGTTCCGCCCGAAAAGGAAGGCATCCATGGCCAGGACGCCATAGGTGAGGCCACCCCGGATGGTCGTTACCGGCTCTGGGTTGGCGGCGGCGCCCGCTGCCACCACCAGCGGCCAGTAGTGCTCCGGGGTCGGATGGTTGCGGTTGGCATAGGGCGCCCGGTCCAGCGCCTCCCGCAGCCGCTCCCGGTCGCCGGTGACCACCGCCTGGTGGATCCATGCGGCGAATACGGTGGGGTAGACGGCGTCCGGGCCGTCGGGCCGGAGGTCGTAGAGATTGTGCGTGAGGCTCCCTGATCCGACCACGAGCACGCCTTCCCCGGAGAGGGTCGCCAGCGCTTTGCCGAAGGTGAAGGCCGTATCCCCGTCCGGCGGGGACGGCAGGGAAACCTGGATTACCGGCACATCCGCCTCCGGGTACAGATGCAGCAGGGGCACCCAGGCGCCGTGGTCCAGGCCGCGCTGTTCATCTCCTTCCGCCTGCCAGCCGGCCTCCCGCAAGACCTCGATGGTCCGGGCGGCCACGGCGGGATGTCCCGCTGCAGGATATTCGAGCTCGTAGAGGGCCGAATCGAAGCCGCCGAAGTCGTGGATGGTCTCCGGACGGTGGCCGGTGGTCACGCGGGGGCTGTCCGTGATCCAGTGCGCCGAGACCACGAGCACCGCGACCGGGCGAGGAAGGGCCCGGCCCAGCGCCCCGAGCGCGGCCCCGGCGGTGCCGGGCTCGAGGGCGAAGGTTGGCGCACCGTGGGAAATGAACAGGCTGGGCAGGGTATCCATAGGTTGCACTCGCTAGGCCGAGAGGTGGGGTAGGGCGTGAATGATTCCCGCCAATAGGCCGGGAACGTGGTTCGCCGCCTCCTGGCGGTTCCGCGTTCCTCCGGAACGCCCATCGTAGAAACGCGGTTGGATGGGATAAACCGCCGGATCAGGGAAAGATCGTTCCGCGCGGCGCAACAATGGACAAATCCCGGGTGGTGCGGTCCTTCCTTGCCGTGGTGGAGGAAGTCAAGGGGCTGTCCGGCGCGGACCCGGAATCCGGGCTCCTCCGCCGCGCCCGCCATCGGGGGACCCGAGACGGCGAGTGCCATGGCCGCTGCCAGGCAGCCTCGCGAGGGGCGCTTCCGGGGTTGCCCCCGCTCCGAGGCTTCCGCTTTCGAGTGAAATCCTGGCTGCTGCGGCGACCTCGCCCGGGGGATGGGTGGTACCGGGTGGGCTTCTCCCGGGAGAAGGGGATACTCCCCGGCAAAGTGACCATGCGCCCGGGCCTATTCCCCCGAGTCCCGGGCCGCCTCCGTACGTCCCTGCCAGCCGCCGCCCAGCGCCCGGTACAGGTTAACCTGGTTGGTGAACCGGGCCTGGCGCACCGCGATCAGGTCCTTCCGCGCATCGAACAGGGTCCGCTGGGCGTCCAGTACCGGAAGGTAGCTGTCGATGCCCCGGCGGAAGCGGGTGCGGGCCAGCTCGTAGTTGTCGCGGGCTGCGGCGACCCGCTCCCGCTGAGCGCTGAGCCGGTCCTCCATGGTGCCGTAGGCGGCCAGCGCGTCGGCCACCTCCCGGAAGGCCTGCTGGATGGTGCGCTCGTAGCGGGCCACCTCCATCTTCTTGCGGACCTTGGCCACGTCCAGGTTGGCTTCCCGGCGGCCGCCGTCGAAGATGGGCAGCGAGATCTGCGGCACGAAGCTCCAGGCCTCGGAATCGGCGGAGAAAACGCCATCCAGGTCGCTACTGAGGCTGCCGTAGCTCCCCGTCAGGGAAACCGTCGGGAAGAAGGCCGCCCGGGCCGCGCCGATGTTCGCGTTGGCCGCCCGCAGCTGGTGCTCCGCCTGGAGCACGTCCGGCCGGCGCAGGAGCAGGTCGGAGGAGAGATCGGCGGGCACCGGCAGGGCCAGCTTCACCGCCTGGAGGTCCGGCTGCCTGGTCAGCGCCTCCGGTAACGATCCGCCCGCCAGGAGCCGCAGGGCATTGCGGTCCTGCGCCACCTGCCGGCGCAGGACCGCGCGCTCCGCGCGGGTGCCTGCCAATGCCGTGCGCGCCTGATGGACCGCCTGCCGGGAGCTGGCGCCGTTCTCGAAGCGGCGCTCGGCCAGGTCCAGGGATTGCCGCTGGGTGTCCAGCATCTCCTCCGTGGCCCGCAGCTGCGCCCGGTCGCCCAGCAGCGCCATGTAGGCGTTGGCCACCTCGGCGATGAGCGAGATCTGTGCGCTGCGCCGCGCCGCGAAGGTGCTCCGGAATTCCTGCAGGGCCTGATCCTCGAGGCTGCGGATGCGCCCGAACAGGTCCAGCTCGTAGCTGGATATGCCCACCCGGGCGTTGTAGTACTCGCTGGTGATGGCGCCGCCTCCGCCGAAGCCGCCCCCATAGACGGCCGCGGGAGTCTGCTCCTGGGTGTAGCTGGCCGTGGCGTTCACCTGGGGGAACAGCGCCGCCGCCTGGATCCGGTATTGCGCCCGGACCATCTCCACCCGGCGGGCGGCAACGCGCAGGTCCCGGTTCTCCTCCAGGGACTGTTCGATCAAACCCGTGAGCACCGGGTCGTCGCCATACAGGTCGCGCCAGCCGACCTCGGCCACGGGCTGTTCCCCTTTCGTGGCCAGCCCCGCCGCCGGGTCCGGTGGCCCCTCGGGCCAGGAGTCGGGGACGGGGGCCTCGGGACGCTGATAATCCGGGGCCATGGTGCTGCAGCCCGCCACCAGGAGCGCGGCGGCGAGCAGGCCGGTGATGCGCTTCATGATTCGCCTCCCTGACCGTTGGTCGTGGTGGCCGCCTGCGACCCGGCCTCCCGGCGCCCGGGGACGCCGGAGAGGCGGCGGACCACGATGTAGAACAGCGGAATGAAGAAGATGGCCAGGAAGGTCGCGGAGATCATGCCGCCGAGCACTGCGGTGCCGATGGCCATCTGGCTGCCCGCGCCGGCGCCGGAGGCCAGCGCCAGCGGCACCACGCCCATGCTGAAGGCCAGGGAGGTCATCAGAATGGGGCGCAGCCGGATGCGAACCGCCTCGAGGGTGGCCGCCACGAGGGCGTACCCGCGGTTCTCCAGGTCCCGGGCGAACTCCACGATCAGAATGGCGTTCTTCGCCGTCAGTCCGAGGGTAGTCAGGATGCCCACCTGGAAGAAGACGTCGTTGGGCAGCCCGCGCAGCAGCGCGGCCCCCACGGCGCCGAGCACGCCCAGGGGCACCGCCAGCACCACCGCGAAGGGGATGGTCCAGCTCTCGTAGAGCGCGGCCAGCGCTAGCAGCACCACGATTAGGGAGATGGCGTACAGCAGGGGCGCCTGGTTGCCCGACTGGCGCTCCTGATAGGACAGCCCCGTCCAGGAATACCCGATGCCTTCCGGGAGCTCGGCGATGATGGACCCCACCGCCTTCATGGCCTCGCCGGTGCTGTGGCCGGGAGCCGGCTCGCCCTTGATGGAGCGGGACGGCACGCCATTGTAGCGCTCCAGCCGCGGCGAGCCGTAGGTCCAGTCGCCGCGAACCAGCTCGCCCAGGGGGACCATGCCGCCGTCGGCGTTGCGCACGTACCACTCCTTGAAGTCGTCGGGCAGCATGCGGTCCGACGCCTCGCCCTGCATGTAGACGCGCTTGATGCGGCCCTCGTGCAGGAAGTCGTTGACGTAGCCCGAGCCCCACGCAACGGACAGCAGCTGGTTGAGGGCGGGCAGGGGCACGCCGAGGGCACGCGCCTTCTCCTGGTCGATGTCGAGCCGGTAGCGCGGGTTGTCCGAAAGCCCGTTGGGCCGGACCCGGGCGAGCGCCGGGCTCTGGGCGGCCTTCTGCAGGAACTGCCCCTGGGCCGCCATGAGCGCGTCGTGGCCCACGCCGCCCCGGTCCTGGAGCTGCAGGTCGAAGCCGGTGGCGTTGCCGAGGGCCGGGATGGGCGGCAGGTTGAAGGCGAATACGCGGCCATCCCGGATCAGGCCCGCCAGATGGCGGTTGGCCCGCTGGATCAGCGCGCCGGCGCTCTGGCCCGGACCCTGACGCTCCTCCCACGGTTTGAGGTTCACGAAGGCGATGCCCACGTTCTGAGCGCGGCCGGTGAAGCTGAAGCCGGCCACCGTGAAGATGCCCTCCACCATTTCCTGGTCCTGGAAGTACCGCTCCACCTTGTCGATGGTGTCCAGGGTCCGCTGCTGGGTCGCCCCCTGGGGCAGCTGGAACTGGGCCACCACCACGCCCTGATCCTCGTCGGGCAGGAAGGCGCCCGGAAGCCGGGCGAAGAGGACGGCCAGCGTGCCCACGATCACCAGAAAGGCCAGGGAGTAGATCACCGTGTGCCGGGCGATGTGGCCCACGGAGGCCACGTAGCCCCGGGTGGCCAGGGTCAGGAGCCGGTTGAACCAGCCGAACAGGCGCTGATGGATCCGGCCCTCGCCCTGCTGCGGCTTCAGGAGCTTGGCGCAGAGGGTGGGGCTGAGGATCAAGGCCACCAGCACCGACAGAACCATGGCGGTAACGATGGTGATGGAGAACTGCCGGTAGATGGCGCCGGTGGAGCCCGGGAAGAAGGCCATGGGGATGAACACCGCCGACAGCACCACGCCGATCCCCACCAGCGCGCCGGTGATCTGGCCCATGGACCGGCGCGTGGCCTCCAGCGGGCCCACGTCGTCTTCATGCATGATGCGCTCCACGTTCTCCACCACCACGATGGCGTCGTCCACCAGCAGGCCGATGGCCAGCACCATGCCGAACATGGTCAGCATGTTGATGGAGAAGCCCGTGGCCGCCATGACCGCGAAGGTGCCGAGGAGCACCACGGGAATGGCCAGGGTGGGGATCAGCGTGGCGCGCCAGCTCTGCAGGAACAGCAGCATGACCAGCACCACCAGGCCGATGGCCTCGATCAGGGTGTGGACCACCTGGTCGATGGAGGTCTCCACGAACGGCGCCGTGGAGTAGGGGAAGCGCACCTCCACCCCCTCCGGGAAATAGGACGACAGCTCGTGGAGGCGCTCCTTGATCCGCTCCGCCGTGGCCAGGGAGTTGGCTCCGGAGGCGAGGTTGATGCCCAGGCCGGCGGCCGGATCGCCGTTGAAGAAGCTCTGGATGGCCACCGACTCGCCTCCCAGCTCCACGCGCGCCACGTCCGCCAGGCGCACCCGGGAGCCGTCGGCGCGGGTCTTAAGCAGGATGTTGCGGAAGTCCTCGGGGGTCTCCATGAGGCCCTGGGCGGAGACCGTGGCATTGAGCTGCTGGCCGTCCACGGCGGGGAGCCCGCCCAGCTCGCCGGCGGTGACCACCGTGTTCTGCGACTCGATGGCGGAGCGCACGTCGCCCACGGTCAGATTGTAATTGGCCAGGGCGGTGGCGTCCAGCCAGATACGCATGGCGTACTGCGAGCCGAAGACCTGGGTGTTGCCCACCCCTTGGATGCGGCCGATGGGCTCGGCGATATCCGAGGCGACGAAATCGGCCAGATCCTGTTTGGCAAGGCGGCCGTCGGAGGAGATGAACGCCGCCACCATGAGGAAGCTGTCATTGGACTGGCTGACCTTCACGCCCTGCCGCTGCACCGCCTCCGGAAGCAGGGGCTCGGCCTGCTTGAGCTTGTTCTGCACCTGCACCTGGGCGATGTCCGGGTCGGTGCCCGTCTCGAAGGTCAGGGTGATCTGGGCGCTACCCGAGGAGCTGGAGGTGGAGGACATGTAGATCAGGTTGTCCACTCCGGTCATCTGCTGCTCGATGACCTGCACCACGGTGTTGGAGACCGTGTCCGCGGAGGCGCCGGGATAGGTGGCCTGGATCGACACCGCCGGCGGGGCCACCGTGGGATAGCGCTTCACCGGAAGGGTCTGGATAGCCAGGGCGCCGGCCAGCATGACGGCGATGGCCAGCACCCAGGCAAAAACGGGACGGTTTATGAAGAAATTAACCATGCTCGGCGCCTTCCGGCTTGTTCGGGATTTCGGCGACCACCGGCTTCACCCGGGCTCCCGGCTTGACCTTCTGCAGGCCGGAGACGATCACCCGGTCGCCCGCCTTCAGACCCTTCTCCACCACCCAGAAGCTCCCCCGGGCCTCGCGCACCTCCAGCTTCCGCTGCGCGACCCGGTCTTTGCCGTTCACCACCAGGGCGGTGGCTTCGCCCCGGCGGTTGCGGGTCACGCCCTGCTGGGGCACAAGCAGGGCCTTGTGGTCCGTTCCCAGGCGCAGCCGGGCCCGAACGAACATGCCCGGCATGAGATGGTGGTCGGGGTTGGGGAGCACGGCCCGGAGCGTGACGGTGCCCGTGCCCTGGTCCACGGTCACGCCGGAGAACGCCAGCTTGCCGGCGTGCTCATAGGTCGTGCCGTCGTCAAGGCGCAGCCGCACCCGGGCCTTTCCGGAATTGGTCTCCTCCAGCTCGCCGCGCTGCAGGGCGCGCTTGAGCCGCAGGACCTCGGTGGCGGGGCGCTGGATGTCCACGTAGATGGGGTCCAGCTGCGTTATCCGGGCCAGGGCCGAGCTCTGATTGGCGGTCACCAGTGCCCCCTCGGTGATGTAGGACTGGCTGACCCGGCCGGTGATGGGGGCGTCGACGGTGGTGTAGGCCAGGTCGATGCGGGCGGTCTTCAGGGCCGCCTCCGCCGATTGCACGCGGGCCTTCTGCTCCTGGTAGGCGGCCCGCACGTCGTCGTATTCCTGGCGGCTCACGGCGTTCTTCTCCACCAGCTTCTCGAAGCGGGCCACCTGCTTGCGGGCCGTATCCAGGGAGGCACGGGCCTCGGCGAGGTCGGCCTTCGCCCGCTCCACCGCGGCCCGATACCGCTTGGAGTCGATGCGGTACAGGGTCTGGCCGGCCTCTACCTGGGCGCCGGCCTGGAACTGGCGCTTCTGGAGGATTCCCGTCACCTGGGGGCGGACCTGCGCCACCCGGTATGGAGAGGTCCGGCCCGGGAGCTTGGTGATCCGTTCCACAGGGCGCGGCTGGAGCTCCACCACGCCCACCTGGGGCGGCGGCCGTTCGCCGGGCTTGGGCTGCGCCTCGCCGCTTCCGCAGCCGGCAGTGGCAAGCACGACCGCCAGGAGGAGGGCGGTTTTCAGGAGACTATTTGGACGGATAGTGCGCATGACGAACCCTTCCATGAAAATCGGCCGGGCAGGGGGCATGGCCCCGGATTGAAGTTCGGTTAATTATACATTCATGTATGTATAATAAAAGCCCCATCGGGCCGGTCGCCTTTCGCCCGCCGGGTGAAGAGGGGAGAAGGCCTGCATTACAATGGCCCCGAAGAAACAAGCGCGAGCTTCGCGTGATCGGGAAACGGAGGAAGCCGGACGGATGGCCAAGAAGACCAAGGAAGAGGCGGCTGCCACCTATGCGCTGATCCTCGATGCGGCGGAGCAGGTATTCAGCGAGAAGGGGGTGTCGGGCACCACCCTCTGCAACATCGCGGAGGCCGCCGGGGTCACTCGGGGCGCCATCTACGGCCACTTCAAGAACAAGACCGATCTGCTGAACCAGATGCACGAGCGCGTCCATCTGCCCATGGAGTCCCTGGCCGAGGAAGTGGCTAGCAGCGAGGAGCCGGACCCCCTGGGGCGCCTGCGCGGCCTGCTGCTCAAGATCCTGCGGGAGACCGCGGAGAGCCCGCGTCAGCGCCGCGTCCTGGAGATCCTCTTGAACAAGTGCGAGCTGATCCCGGAGATGGACCCCGTGGTCCAGCGCCTCCAGAGGCTGAACCGAAACGCCGTCAGCCGCACCGAGCGCGCCCTCGGCCACGCGGTGGCCCGCGGGCAGCTCCCCGAGGGGCTCGACTGCCACCGGGCGGCCGTGGGTCTGCACGGCTACATGATCGGCCTGATCTCCAACTGGCTGCTGACGCCGGAGGGCTTCGATCTGGGCCGCGAGGCCGAGGCCCTGGTGGACACCTACCTCGCCGGATTGGAGAAGGGTCCCCTGGTGCAGAGTGGGAAAGGCGCCTCTTCCTGAAGAGTGGAGAGCCCAGCCGTCCGTAGGCGCCCGGTCGGGCACGCCGTTTGCAAATACCGGCTCCGGGAGTACGATTTCCTGAGCAATAAGTGGACGTGAGATCCTTTTCCGCCCGAACAGGTAATGGATGTTGCCCGCCTCCGATAAGGACCTTGGGCGCAAGGTGACCCTGCGCCAGCTGAAGATATTCGAGTCCCTGGCCCGCCATGGAAGCGTCACCCGCGCGGCCGAGGAGCTCTACCTCACCCAGCCCACGGCCTCCATGCAGGTGAAGAAGCTGTCCGATGCGGTGGGCATGCCCCTGTTCGAGCAGATCGGCCGCCAGCTCCACCTGACCGAGATCGGGCGGGATCTGTACGAGACCTGCCAGGAGATATTCGGCAGCCTGGAGCGGCTGGAGATGCGGGTTGCCGACATGGAGGGCCTCAAGCGCGGCACCCTGAAGCTGGCGGTGGTGACCACTGCCAAGTATTTCGCGCCGCGCGTGCTCGGCCATTTCAAGCAGCGCTATTCGGGCATCCAGGTGTCCCTGAAGGTTTCCAACCGGGAGCGCATCCTGGAGCGGCTGGCGGCCAACGAGGACGACATCTACATCATGGGGCAGAAGCCGGCCGAGGACTTCGAAGTCGAGGCGGTGCCCATCGCCCCCAACCCGCTGGTGGTCATGGCCTCCAGCGCGCATCCCCTGGCGGAGCAGGCGCGGATTCCCCTGGAGCGGATCGCCGAGGAGCCCTACATCGCCCGCGAGGAGGGATCCGGAATCCGGGAATCCGCCCGGCAGCTCTTTGCCTCCCACGGCCTGCAGCCCAACATCATCATGGAGCTCAGCAGCAACGAGGCCATCAAGCACGCCGTGGCCGGCGGCCTCGGGGTCTCGGTGCTGTCCCTCCACAGCCTCACCCTGGAAGGCTCCGAGGGGCCGGTGATCGTGCTCGACGTGGAGGGCTTCCCCATAGCCCGCTACTGGTATGCGGTCTACCCCAAGGGGAAGAAGCTCTCCGTGGTCGCCCAGTCCTTCCTCGAGTTCATGGTGGAGGAGGGCGGCCGGGCGGCCGAGCATATGGAGCGGATGATGCAGGCGCTGCCCACCAGCCATTCCATCTCCCGCCCCGAGCCGCTCGACCGGGACCCGTGACGCCGTACCCGATTCTGGTGCGGTGAACCCGCTCTGCTCCCCATAGGGGGCGCGTCCTTCGGATACGGCAACCGGCAGGCAGCGTGACTGCCGAATCCCTCTGTCGGTTCCCGTCCGTAGGCCCTCCGGTCCTCCTTGTCTTCCCCTCCGATCGCCCGGTCTTACGGCCAGCCTGTTGCCTGAACGGCACCCGGCTCCCGCTCGCCGGGCCATTCCTGTTTTATACATAGACAAAGGTCGATGGAATTATAGAAAAACTCAAATTTCCTAAATGTTGAACAGCGGGCAGTCTTCTCCGAAGGACGGTATGAAGGACGGGGCTGGGACCGCATTTTCCCGGGCCTGCCGTTCCGCCGGACCCCGGAGGGAGAAACCGGCAAGGAGTCCGGAAAAGCCTTGGACAGCCGCTCGTCGAAAGAGGACGGCGTGCCCTGATGGCCTTGCGGCCAAGGAGGGGGTTACCCGATGAATAGCGTTCTTCGCCCGGAATTTGGCCCGGAGAGCCCGGAAGGTACGACGAGCATTCTCGACCGTATCGGCGATACCCCCCTGGTTACCGTGGAGGGGGTATGGGCCAAGCTGGAGTTTCTGAACCCTTCGGGCTCCATCAAGGCGCGCATTGCCAAATACATCATCGAGCGGGCCGAGGCCGAGGGAAAGCTGCAGCCCGGCGATACCATCGTGGAGGCGTCCAGCGGCAATACCGGCAATGCCTTGTCCATGGTCGCGGCGGTGAAGGGCTATCGGATGCTCGTGGTTCAGCCCCAGGGCATCAGCTCGGAGCGGCTGGCCATCTCCCGCGCCCTGGGCGCGGAGGTAATGGAGGTGGGCGACTTCCATGTCAACGAGGCCTTGGAGCGGGCCCGGGAGCTGGGCGAGGCCGGAGGCTATTTCTGCCCACGGCAGTTTGCCTCGGAGCTGAACGTGGAGGAGAACCGGACCTGGCTGGGGCCCGAGATCCTGCAGCAGCTTCCCGAGGGCCGGAAGCCCGATGCGGTGGTGGCCGGAGTCGGCACCGGCGGGACGCTGGTGGGACTCGGACAGGCCTTCCGGGCGGTGAATCCGGACTGTCTGGTGATCGGCGTGGAGCCGGCCGAGTCCCCGACCATCACCACCGGCGCGGTGGAACGGCACCAGATCGAGGGGATCTCGGATGGGTTCATCCCGGAGATCCTGCAGCGCCACCGGAACGAGGTGGACTACCTGGTGCCCGTCCGCAGCTGCGAGGCCGTGGCCGAGATGCGCCGGATCGCCAACCAGCACGGATGCTTCGTCGGTCCCAGCTCGGGCGCCCACCTGCTGGCCGCCAAGGCGCTCAAGCGTGACCACCCGGAGCTGGAGAACGTGATCACGCTGTTCTGCGACGGGGGCGAGAAATACTTCTCGGAGCACTTTCTCCCCATGAAGGAAGAGGTGTGATCCCGGGCCCCGCCGTTCGCCGGGGGCGGGGCGCGTAGGAGCATTGAACGGAGGAGCGCCATCCACAGCAAACATATTGACCGATTGGAGAGCGCCGCCGGGTGACCGCCCGGCCAGCCCGCCCCGAGGGCTCGATCCGGGCCGCAGGGGACCGTCTAGGAAGAGTGAAGCCCAGAGGAGGCTTTCATGCGCTGGATTCCCTACCAGGAAGCCATGAACGAGCTGTTCGCTCAGCAGCGCGATCGGCTGCGGCGAAACCACGAGGCGTTGGATGACATCGTCTGGAATGGTTATTCCGGGCTCGCCAGGATGACCGCCGAGGAGCTGGGGCGGGAGTACGAGCGGGTCTTCGGTGAAGCGGTCCGGATCGCCGTGGACCGCAGCTCCCCGGGCGACGACGAGGAGGATGTCGCCTGAGGCGCTCCCCGTACCGGCCGCCGGCTCCGGAGCCGTTCCGGAGCCGGGTCCGGATACGCCTGAACGTTCCTTCCCGTTCCCCCGCCCATCCCCGCTGCCGGCCTGCTGGATGGCGGTGAAGACCGGCACCTCGCCGAGCACGCCGAAGGGAATGGCCATCATGACGATCAGGGGCTGGATGTAGCTTCCGAAGGCCACGGCGAGCAGGGCGAGTACCACCGCCATGGCAAGCCCGAAGCCGCCCTACAGGGCCTGGGTCGACTCCCGTATCTCCGCCTGAATACCCTGGAAGGTCCAGGTGAGCCCTGGGAAATCGGCCCGCAGCCGGGGCAGCACCGCTCCCCGGATATCGGCCAGTACCCGGCCCGTGGCGCTGGCCGGCTCCACGTTCATGCCCACCGTGATCACCCGCCGACCGTTGCGCCGGTCGATGGAGCTGAAGGCCCGGCCGCTGTCCCGCGTTGCCACGTCACCCAGCGGCACTTCGACCAAGTTCCGGCTCCGGACCGCCATGGGTGTCGCGGGTGGCGGCAGGGTGGAATGCCGGTTTCGGCCCGCGAGGGATGGCTTCCCGTTCCGGTGGGGCCGTTGCCCGGGGGACCGGGTTTGCCCGTCGTGGAAGCGGCATGCCCTGATGGTCAGCAAGCCGCGGGCTCCGTAATGCTGGGAAAAACGGGAGCGCGAGACCAGTCGGCCCCGAGGGGGGGCGCGGTCGTGGCCCCTGAAATCTCATCCCGCGCGAGGAAGGCGATGCACTACCCTTGGGGCCGGCCCAACGACAACGGGCTTCTGATGGGAATCCTGCTGGTGGGCCTTCTGGCCATCCCCGCTGCGTCCGTTCGGGGACAGGCCGTGCCCGAGCAGGCGGTGGCATTCCGGGTGGCGGGCATCGAGGTGCTCGGGGACGGTCCGGGAGCGGCCACCCTGGGATTCGGCGTCTTCAATCCCATCGAGGACCGCGCGCAGGAGAAATCGGTTCATGAGCTCCGGGTGGAATACCGGATCGGCGAGAAGTGGAACGGGCTGGGTCCCATGGCGGGAGTGCTCGTTAACGCCGTAGGCGGGGTGTTCGGTTACGCCGGGGCTTACGCCGACCTGCGGCTCGCCGAACGTTGGCTGATCACGCCGGCGGTGGGGGTGGGGGCCTATAATCGGAGCGACGGCAAGCGGCTGGGCGGCGTGTTCCAGTTCCACCTGGGCCTGGATGCCGCCTACCGCTTCCGCAACGGCCATCGCCTGGGGCTGAAGATCGCCCACATCTCCAATGCCTCCCTGCAGGAAACCAACCTGGGGACGGAATCGGTGCTCCTGACCTACACCGTCCCCACGGCCTGGTAGCGGCTTCGACGGTGGCCCCGCACCCGGCGGTACGCTGCGGAGGAAACGGCGAAGCCCGCCCCGGGCACGACAGGCCCCTAGGATTCCGAGTCGCAGGGGGTGAAGTGGACGAACTCCGCCATGCCGCCGATGCCCGGCTGCGGGGCCACGAGGTTGCCGCACTTCGGGCATGACGGATTGCCGCCCTCGTGCTCCAGGAGCTCGTAGGTCCAGCCTTCCGCCTCCAGGGCCGCTTCCAGCTCCGCCTCGGGAGCCGCCCCTTCCCCGGGAAACAGGGGCCAGATCTCCGCTTCCACGATGCCGTCCGAACCGTCCAGCCAGGAGAGGCGATAGTGGTCGGTTTCGCCGTCCGCGCCCACCTGCTCGGCGGCGTGGGCGGTGGCCACGACCCGGGAGGCGTGCTGCTCGCGGGCGGATTTCGACCCCAGGGAGAGGCGCACGCGCCGTTCGGAGGCGCCCAGCATGAGCATGGCCATGGGCGCCTCCAGGAACCCGCTCACCGGCTGGCCGTTGCCCAGGAGCGCCTGCACTTCCTCCCGAATGTCCTCGGTCCCCTCCGCCGCCGTCTGGAAGTCCGGCTCCCGGATGTAGGAAACCGCCCCCAGGAGAAGTCCGAGGGGTCCCAGGGAGGATTCCTCGGTGCGGTCCTCCGGATGCTTGAGCTTGGCTTCTTCCGGATCGGTGGCCTCCGAGAGCGCTTTGCCCAGGCTCGTCCACTGGTCGATCCGGACGTCGGCCAGGACGTTGTAATTGAACACCAGGGGCGCAATGACCACCGACGCCCCGGACTCCGGAAGGCCCAGGGCCCGTCTGGCCGGCTCCGCCAGGGCCCGGGCGGTGCCGTTGTCCAGCGTCAGCGCCGTATGGTGGAGCAGGCCGCCGTCCAGGATGCCCATGCCGAACAGCCAGGTCCCGGCCGCACCGTCCTCCCCGGGCTCGGTCCGGGTGACGGCGGCGATTGCCTCTTCCTGGAGGGTCCAGCGGTCCTTCAGCGAGGGCAGGGCATCCAGCAGCTCCTGGGCTTGCGGGGCCGCTCCCTCCTGGGCGGCCGCCTCCTCGGCAACCGCGCCGCGGATCACCCGGCGCAGGGCGGCGTCGTCCTCGCCCCGGTCCATGGCCTGGGTCAGGGCGCGGATCCGACCGGCGAGGGCCTCCTTCGCATCTCCCTCCATTACGCAAGCTCCTGTATTCCGTGCCAGGGGAAAGCCGCCCCGGAGCGGCTGGCGGATGGGCGGACACCAAAATTCCGTGGGGACCCAGGGAACGTAGCAGATCCCGCGGGCGCCGTTGCAGAGAGCGAGAGGGGTAGTCAAAAAGGCGTACCGGGAGTGGGAAGCCCCCGGGCTCAGGAAGGATCCCCCGGTTCCGGGGCTCCGGAGGAGCTGGCCGTGTGCGGCGGCAGGGCATCGTGGTCCGCGCCGTCGGCGGTGTAGAAGCGGTGGTTGCCGAGCTCGGTCTGCAGGGCCATCTCCCGGGCCCAGGACGGGTCCACCTCCAGGGCGTGGTAGTGGTCGCTGCCGTGGGTGAGGTCCCGAACGGAGCCCTCCACCACCTGGCGGGCGATGCGCTTGGCCTGCTTCCAGGCGCGCCGGTCGGGATGGGAGCGATAGGCCCGGGGGTTGTCGGGGCGGCCATCCCAGACCCAGGAGAACTGGGCGCTGTCGCGGATGACCGCGCAGGCGTTCCCCGGGTAGGCGGCGCTTCGGAGCCGGTTGAGCACCACCATGGTCACGCCCACCTGGCCGGCCACGGACTCGCCGCGTGCCTCGAAGAAGACATTCCGGGCTAGGCAGCCCTTCTCGTTTTCCGACAGCGGCCGGAAGCGGGATTCCCAGGACAATCCGGGCCTCGTCATTTCCGAATGCCGCGCGGACGGGGCGGGCTCCGGCGAGGGAGCGGGGGCCGCCGGCCGGCTGAGCTGGGGCCGGGGCAGGTGGAGGCTGTTGCTGTCGTGGGCCAGGGGCGAGTCCATCACGGCCACCACGAAGAACAGTCCGGCACCCAGGGCCGCCGGGCGCTTGTCCAGGGGGAATTTGTCCGCCATGCCGAAGCTCGTGGGTCGTTCGTAAGGGGTCTTCTTCCATCCCTTACAAAGCCTCGGCGGACCGTCCAGCTATTCCGGCGCGGGAATTGACCTGCCCCGGTCTCGGTGTCCAGTTTTTCGACGGTCGGCGTTAAACGTCCCGGGACTGCCGTCCCCGGGCCGTTGGCTGGGAGGGTCGCCGTGCCGCTGGGCGGGGAGGGCGGACCGGCCGGCTATCCCCCGTCCGTCAGTTTCCGGTGGCTCCGGACGGGCCGAAGAGCCGGTGCGCCAGCTCCTCTCCGGATAGAGGCGGGCTGAGTAGGAAGCCCTGGCCGTGGAGGCAGCCCTGTCGACACAGGAAACGGCGCTGCGCCTCCGTCTCGATGCCTTCCCCGACCACGTTGAGCTCCAGGTTGTTGGCCAGGTCGATTACCGCCTCGATGATGCGTCCCGCGCTGTCGCCCTGCTCGATGCGGTTCACGAAGCTGCGGTCGATCTTCAGCGCCTCCAGGGGGAGCTGGTCGAGATAGGCGAGAGAGGAATAGCCGGTGCCGAAATCGTCCACGGCGAAAGTAACGCCAAGCTCCCGGAGCTGCTGGATCTTGGCCGTGGCCAGGGAAAGATTCTGCATCAGCAGACTCTCGGTGATCTCCAGCTTGAGGTGCCGTCCGGGAAAGGCGCAGGATTCCAGGGTCTCGGCGATGCATTCCACGAATCCGCGACCGGAGAACTGCTGCGGGCTGATGTTCACCGCCAATCCCGCGGGCAGCTCCACCCCGCCTTCCAGCCAGGGCTTCACGGTCCGCACCGCCGTTTCCAGGATCCAGCGGCCGAGTGGCTGGATCAGGCCGGTCTGCTCGGCGATGGGAATGAACTCCCCCGGGGAAATGGGTCCCCGCTGAGGGTGCTCCCAGCGCACCAGGGTCTCCAGGCCGCTGATCCGATTGCTGTCCAGGTCCCAGATGGGCTGGAACACCAGATGGAGCTCGTCGCGGTTGAGCGCGCCCCGCAGCTCCTGCTCCAGGTCCAGGCGGTGCTGCACCGTGCTTACCATTTCGGGCCGGAAGAAGCGTCGGCTTCCCCGCCGCTCGGCTTTCGCCGCGCTCAGGGCGCTGCCCACGCGCTGGAGGTAGGTTCCCGGCGCGCAGTCGGGCTCGGGGAGCAGCGCCAGGCCCATGCTGGCCGTGAGGTGGAACTCCGCATTCCGGGCCGGGAACGGGCGGTCGAAGGCACCCTCTATCTGCTGCGCCACCCGCTCCGCCGCCTGCTCCGCGCTCCCCCGGGAGCCGGACAGGTCCGCCATGAGAAGGATGAATTCATCCGCCCCCACGCGCGCCAGCAGGTCCCCCTCGGGGAGCACGGAAGCCAGCCTGTCGCCGACGCTGTGCAGGAGCGCGTCGCCCACCCCGGGGCCGAGGGAGTCGTTGATTGTCTGAAAGGAATCCAGGTCAAGCGCCAGGAGGGCGCCGTACCGGCCGGCGTGGTCGAGGCGGGTTATGGCCCCTTCCAACCGTTCCAGCAGATGCGCCCGATTGGCCAGATTCGTCACCGGGTCCTGGTAGGCGAGCTGCTGTATGCGGGCCTGGGCCCGGTGCCAGTCGGTGATGTCGCGGGCGATGGTGGAATAGCGGACCAGTGCTCCGTGGCGGTCGCGATGGGCGATGATGGTCTGGGAGAAGGGTACCTCCCGGCCCGTGCTGTCCAGAAAGGCGGTCTCGCCATTCCAAACGCCCTCGGTGCGCGCCCTGGGAAGGCCCTCCTGCTGGATCTTCCGGGTCGCCCAGTCGGGGTGGGCATCCTGGAGGTTGGGCTTCAAGGCGGCCCGGCCGAGCAGCCGCAGGGCGGCCGGATTGCGGTACAGGACATTGCCCCGCGGATCCACCATCCCGATAAAGTCGGGGGAGCCCTCGATGATCTCGGCCAGCTGGCGAAGCCTTTCGTTACGGTCGTAGTTGTCGAGGGCGAAGGAGATATCCAGGACCATTTCGTCGAGGAGATGAACCAGCTCCTCGGAGAGGAAATCGGGCAGTCCGGAGTAGACGTTCAGGGCGCCGACCACCATGCCGTTCCGCCGGATGGGGAAGGCACCGCTGGAGCGCAGGCCGTGCCGTTCCGCCACCCCGCGCCATGGACCCATGTGGGGATCCTCGAGTACCCGCCGGCTGATCACGTGCTCACCGGTCCGCACGCAGATGCCGGTGGGCCCCCGTCCTTCGGGGACGTCCGCGCTCGCGGCGACACGGATATCGTTCACGTAGGGATGGGCCTGGCCGTGGGTCGCCGTCGGACGGACCCAGCCCTCCTCGTCAACCAGCCCCACCCAGGCGAGCTGAAAGCCGGCGTAGTCCACCACGATCTGCGCCACCCTGGCGAACAGCTCCTCCGGGGGCGGGGTGGTCACCAGGAACTGGTTGGTCTCGCTGAGCGCCGCGTAGAGGTCCCGGGCCTGTTCCAGGGAGCGCCGCCATCTGTGCTCACCGGTGAGCTCCCGGGCGACCACGACCGCTCCTCGCAGGGCTCCCGAAGGATCCCGGACCGGACGGGCGGAGACCAGCAGCTCCCGCTTGTCGCCGTGGGGATCCCCCACGGTCACGCCCTGATCCACCACTTCCTTGCCGCCAAGGGCGTGCTCCAGGGAGGGGGCGAGGTGGCCCGGGGCAAATCCCGATTCCGGAACCGCCGGGGAGGCCGGATCGGGAAAGAGCGCGCGGGCGGCCTGGTTCATGAAAAGGACCCGGGTCTCCGGATCGCAAATCAGGATCGCGTCGCTGACCTGATGGAGGAGGGAAGGGGCGACTTCCGGGTGCTGCCAGAAGGGGCGCTGCCGAGAGCCGGGGGGACGGGCCTGCAGAAGGGGGGCGGCCCCTTGCCCCTCCGGGTGCTCGAGTGTCACGGAATAGCCCAGATCCGTCAGATCCCTGGCGATGCGATCCGCGCCCCCATGCGGACCCTGTTCCACCCGGAGGGTCCAAGGTGCTCCTTCCTCCGCCATCCCTGCCCTCTTGCTGCAATGGAGGGTTCGCCCGCCGGACACGGACCGGCCTGTCCGTCCCCGGTATCCGCCCGGACCCAAAAGCCCCAGGCGGCATATGCCTTATGGCAACCGACTGTACTCGTTGGGGGACAGGGATGGCAACCGGCACCTCCGGGGATGCGTCCTCGCGGGGCTCGGATGTCGAGGCCGGCGGACAGAGTCCGCCGGACACCGCCCGGGCCCCTCAGAGCCAGCCCGCGGCGGCGGCCCCGCTGAACAGGAGGTAGGAGGGCAGGAAGGCAATGATCGGGGAGCCGGTCCAGGTGAGGATGATGCGGGCCGTGGTGGCCCGGCTGAAGCGGGCTTCCTCCGCCTGGTCGCCGTCGTTGCGCGAGGCCCGGCCCCAGCCGAGGCCGATGACGCAGGTGACGGCGGTGATCGCCAGGCTGGCGGGGATGCCGCCGTAGCTGAGCAGGGTGATGATGGTGGCGGCGATGACCATGGTGAGCAGGGCGCCCACCACCGAGAGATCGGTGATCTCCACGCCCACGGTGCGCATGGTGCGGGGCCCGAACAGGAAGCCCCCCGCCGCCATGGCGGTGGCCGCGAGCAGGATCGCCGGACTCATGGCCAGGCTTCCGGCGCCAACGAGAGGCGCCACGGCGTTGGCCACGTTGGAGGCCCCCGCCGAGAAGCCCATGTAGCAGGCCCCCAGGATCAGCAGGGGCGGGAGCGCCGACCGGCGCAGGCGTCCGGACTCGTTGAGCCACCGCTTGAGCGGACGGTACCAGTACCGCCCCACGAAACCGGATATCAGCAGCGCCAGCAGCGGCGAAACCAGCCACCAGCTCACCACCACGCCGAGGGTCTCCCAGTTGAGCACGCCGAGCGCCGCGCCCACCCCGGCAACCGCGCCCACCGCCGTCTCGCTGGTGCTGACCGAAACCGCCCGGAGGTTGCCGAACAGGATACCGAGGCCGGTGAACAGGAGCACCGCCGTGGCCACCGGCAGGGTCATGACCTCCTCCGGGACGAACTTGGTGCCCAGGGTTTCCACCACGTGGGGACCCACCAAGTAGCCGCCCAGCAGAACCGAGGGAACCATGAGGACGCCCGCCGCGCGAGGCGAAATGATGCCGCTTCCGGTGGCCGGCCCGAAGGATTCCCCGATGGAGGAGCCGCCCGAGTTGACGCCCGCGAACACGGCGGTTCCCAGGCCCAGGAAAAGCAGAAGGATCTCCATGAATGCCCTGACAGGTTGCGAAGCCAGCGCGGAAGCCTATCAGGGCTTCATGAAAAATTTAAATAACTATATGCGATTTTTCTATAACCAAGAGTAATGGATGTCCGGGTTGTCCCCGGACAGGGGCTACCAGAGCACGGCCCCCCGGACGAAGGGTCCGTAGGAGCCCTGTTGCAGGCCGTCGGGCTGGCGCTGGTAATAGTTGGGCTCGCCACCGCTCAGGACGAATTCGGCGTTCTCCACGGTGATGATGGTGGCCGTGGAGACCTCCAGCCCCACGGCGAAGCCGTAGGCGATTCCCATGGGTGCTTCGTCGAGCCGATTCCCGGCATAGTAGCCCCAGCGGAAGGAGCCGAATACGCCGAACCCGTAGAGCGGCTCGGAGTCGGGCTCCAGGCCGGTATCCTCAGTGATCTGCCGGGTATAGATGTCATCCGTGGGGGTGATTCTTCCCACACCCGCCACGCCGTTGGTTCCAATATCCTCGAGCCCCAGGAAACCGGAATCCAGATGGCCTTCCATGACCGCTTCGAGCGGATCGTAGCGGGAGTAGAAGCCGAATATCTCGTATTCCGCCGCCGGGTCGATGTATTCCACCGACTGGTCGAGGCTGACGAAGGGATTCTCATCTTCGTAGTTCACCTCCATTCTCACCGGTGTGGTCCATTTGACGTAGCCGATCCCGGAGTGGCGGGCCACCCAGTTATCCGCCCAGTACACGGCATAGAGCTGGAAGTCCTCCTCGAAGTCGCCCGCCCGGGTCTCGTAGTCCAAGTCGTCGTCATCCTTGCCGCCCGTCTCTTCGATGGTGCCCGTTATCTTCCCCCTCTGAACGGTCATACCCAGGTCCCCGAAACCGGCGCGCACTGCGAATTGGCGGTAGTCGTCCATCTTGTCGTCCAGGTCCAGGGTGGCGCCGACGAAGAAGTTGTCCCCGGCCGCCAGGGTCAGGTCCACCACCCGGTGGGTGGCGGCGTCGTATTCCACCTCTTCCGAGTCGGAGAACCAGGTCAGGTTCTTCAAGCCCAGGGAGGTGAAGAGGTGTCCGGATTCCGCCGCCTGAGCGGCGGGGAGGGAAAGGGCCATCCACCCGGTCAGCAGGGCGAGCGGCGCGATTCGGCGAAATAAACGGTTCCGGCTGTTTCCCATGAAGCTCCCTCCGGCCCGGGGTTCCGGGCGTGCCTTTTCCTGCGTGTCCGGGTTCGGTCCCGGAGGCGGGACCGGCGGCAGATCCCACTGTCCGCCGGGCGTGCGCGAGCGGGACAAGCTTAGAGGGGCTCGGGAGAAATGGCATCCCCCAAATGCGGTATGTGGCGTTTTTTAAGCGGCGTGCCGGGTAAGCGGGAAGGTGGGGTGGGTGCCCGCGGATAGCGCGGGACCGTTGGCGCGACGGCCATTCCGGTCCCGTATCCCCGCCGCTCGGTGCGCCTGTTCAGGCCCCGCTGGGTGCGGGCAGCGGAGGCCCTGCGGGGACTTCCTCCGCGGACGACATACCGGTTTCTCGGTCGGGTGCCGGCGCCTCCGAATTTTTTCCGGAGGCGCTCGGCGGCACTCCTCCATCGGTATTGAACCGGGCCGCTTGCGGGACCGGTCCCCGTTCGGCACGGAGGATCGACCAGCCATCCGCGTGCCGGAGCTCCGCGGCCGGGCGGGCGGCAATGCGGAAGCACGGCGCGCTTCCCGACAGACCTCCAGAGCCGGGCATGGTCTCCGCCCCGTTCCCGCGCGTCTCCGTCTCGGCATGACGCCGCGCAACGGCATGCGGCGCGTTCCAGGCCAGTAGCAGCGCCATCCCCGAGCACGCGGCCATGACAAGGACCATGGCATCCAGGTCGCCCGCCACCAGCAGCGAGGAGAATCCGCTGATGATTCCCGCCACGCTGAACTTCAGGGCGCCGAGCAGCGCCGTGGCCGTGGCGGCGATATCCCGGAAGAAGTCGAGCACCAGGGTGAAGATGTTCGGCATCCCGGCCCCGAAGGTGCCCATGGCCAGCAGCAGACCCGGCAGGAACAGCTCCAGAGTGGCTCCTGCCTGGGTGACCGCCAGCAGGTAGAGGGTGGCCAGGGCCTGGAGACCTACCGCGGCGCGGAGGATGGCCGCCGGCCCGAAGTGGCGGAGCAGCCGGTTGTTCAGCAGGTTGAAGCCCGCCATGGCCCCCACGGTGGCGCCCATGAGCAGGGAGAAGGTGGCCGGGGAGAGCCGGAACTTCTCCTGGAATACGAAGGAGGCATGGGTCAGGAACAGCATGTTCACGCTGAATACGAGCGCGAGGATGATCAGGAGCCGCATGGCGGTTCCGTGACCCAGGACCCACCGATAGTCGGTGACCAGGGTATGCAGCGGCTTGCTCCGGTCCGGCTGCACCGGGTAGCTCCGGAACAGCGTCCGGCGCAGCACCAGCTTGACCGCGACGGCATAGGCGGCCATCAAGGTGAATATCCCCGGCCATCCGGCCAGCTTGAGGAGGCCGGTTCCCAGCAGCGGAGCAATGGCCGGTACCAGGAAGGTGACCAGGGCGATGAGGCTGAACAGACGCGCCCCCTCCTCTCCGCTGGCATGGTCCCGGGCGATGGCCGGCGCGCTCACGAGGCAGAATCCCGCGCCTACCGACTGCAGAATCCGCCATCCCAGCAGCCATGCGTAGGAGTCCGTCGCGGAGATGGCCAGACTCCCGCTCACGAAGAGCCCCAGGCCGCTGTACATGACCGCGGGGCGCCCGTAGCGGTCCGAAAGGGGGCCGCCGATCAGGTGGCCGAGGGCCAGACCGAGAAGGAAGATGCTCACGATCAGACCCACGTCCTGGACGGAGACGCCCAGCGAATGGGCCATGGCCGGAAAGGCCGGAAGACTCGCGTCCAGGGCCAGTGGGCTGACCGCGATGGAACCGCCGAGCAGCAAACCGAGACGCCAATGCTGCAATTCGTCCCCCCTCTGGAGCGGATTGCGCGAGGTGCGCGGAGGCCCCCGCGGTGGAAAACCGGAAAAGGATGCGGGAACAAGCCCCTAGAATGGTCCGGGGCCGACAGTAGATTCGCCGGGATTCCCCGTAAGGCCTTTTCCCTACATCCCTAGGGAAAATAATAAGCGGAGAGAATTCCCGGCCGGCCCGGAAAAATTCGTTTGCGGAATAGGAGGCGGGCGTTGGCGGTTATGCTGGAAGGATGTGGGGGAGTGGGCTTCCGATGGGGGAGGCCGCGGCAGCAATTGGGGCTGCCTCTTATGCGCATCGAGATCGTCAGGTAATACGCTCGGGAATCAAGCGAATGGGCTACGCCGTTTTTCGGGGCTCCCCGGCCGTGCGATAGCCTGTCCAATGGGGAGTACTGCGAATCCCCCCGCATGGGGATAGGAGCCGTCATGGGAAATGATCGCGCCACCGCTTCCCGGATTCTCTCCCGACATTCCGGGACCCCGGACGAGGAGCCCGCTCCCGAGGAGCTCCGCGCGCGCCTGACCCAGCAGGTGGTGGTGGCGGAGCTGGGGGAAATGGGCCTGCGTGGCGAGTCCCTGGAAGCCCTGTTCCGGGAGACGGTGATCGTCCTCGCGGAAGTCCTGGAGGTGGCCTACACCAAGATCCTGAGGAACGAGCCCCGTTCGGGCACGGCCCGGCTCATCGCGGGCGTGGGCTGGGAGGAAGGGCTGGAGGGGGAAGCGGTGGTCTCCACCGGCCTGGAGTCCCAGGCGGGCTACACCCTGCTGTGCGATGAGCCGGTCATCGTTGCCGATCTGCGGTCGGAGACCCGCTTCAGCGGTCCGCCCCTGCTCCATGAGCACGGCGTGGTCAGCGGCATGAGCGTGGTCATTCAAGGGCATCAGGGACCCTACGGAGTGCTCGGTGTCCATTCCCGGGAGCCCCGGGAATTCACCGGCTATGATGTGAGCTTCCTGAAGGCGGTGGCCAATGTGCTGGGGGCCAGCATCCAGCGGACGGCCATGGAGGGCGCGCTGCGTCGGAGCGAGGGCACATTTCACGAGACCTTCACCCATGCCGGCATGGGGATCGCCATTCTGGATCTGGACGGCCGCCTCCTGGAGGTCAACCCCGCGTACGCAGGGCTGCTGCGTTACCGTCAGGACGAGCTCATGGACGGCACGCATACGGTCCAGCAGCTGATCCACCCGGAGGATTGGCCCGCAACCGAGGCGGCCATGGCCAGGCTCCGGGATGGAGAAGTGCCTTTCTACTCCATGGAGAAGCGCGTCCGGCACAAGGACGGTGGACTCATATGGGTGCAGGTCACGGTAACCGTCCGCCCGGGTGACGATGGGCATGACCGCCAGCTCATCGCCATCGTCGAGGACATCACCAAGCGCCGGGAAGCGGAGGAGGCCATGGTGGAGGCGGATCGGCGCAAGGACGAATTCCTGTCCATGCTTGGCCACGAGCTCCGCAATCCCCTGACCCCCATAGCCACCATGGGGGAAGTGCTGTCCGCGCATAGGGACCGGATGGACCCCGAGCGGCTGGATCAGGCGGCCGCAACCATCAAGCGCCAGAGTACCCACCTGACCCGGATCGTCGACGATCTGCTGGATCTCAATCGCATCAAGACCGGGCGGATCACCCTGAAGAAGGAGCGGGTGGACCTGCGGGGCTGCGCCCAACAGGCCGTGGAGTCCGTGTCCGCGGCCGCGCGGGACAAACGGCACGAACTGACGGTGGAGCTGCCCGACCAGCCCCTCGCGGCGACGGGGGACGCGGTGCGCCTGACGCAGATTCTCGCCAACCTCCTGGACAACGCCGTCAAATACACCGATCCGGGAGGAAACATCCGGCTGGTGGGCGATCGGGAGAACGGCCGAATCCGTTTCCGTGTCCGGGACGACGGCCGGGGCGTTTCCCCCGAGCACCTGGCCCGGCTGTTCGATGACTTCGATAGAGGAGGCTTGCGCAGCACGGGGCCCAAGGGGCTTGGGCTGGGCCTGGCCGTGGTGCGGCGGCTGGTGGATCTCCACGATGGGGAGGTGGAGGCCCATAGCGAGGGCGTGGGCCGGGGCAGCGAATTCCTCGTTCGCTTCCCGGCGGCGGACTCCCCGGAGGAGGACCGCCAGCCGGAGTCCCGCGGCACGGCTCCCGGAGGTGCCCGGGAGGTGCTGGTGGTGGAGGACGATATGGACGTGGCGCGCTCCCTCTCCTTTCTCCTGGAAAGCATGGGCTACCAGACCCGGCACGTGGCCTCCGGAGAGCAAGCCTTCGACGCGGTGCGGGAGATATCCCCGGGAATGGTGCTCATCGATATCGGGCTTCCGGATCTGTCGGGGTTCGAGGTGGCCCGCAAGCTGCGGAGTCGTCTCGGGGGAGCTCCCCTGGTGGCCCTGACGGGGCACTCGCGCGCCCAATTCCCCGAGGAATCCGTCACGGTTTTCGACGAGTACCTGCTCAAACCGCCCACCGCGCGAATATTGCAGAAGACGCTGGAGCGGATGGAGAGCGCGCAGTCCTGAAGGCCGCCGTGTCCTTCCCCGGCTCGTGCGGCGGCGCGCTCCCCCTCCCCCTTCGTCCGCGCGCTCCACTCCCGTCCCGCAGGGCGCCCCCCATCAGGACATGCCAAAGCCGATCGCGGTGACCACGCACCAGTCGAAGGGATTTTCCCGATCCCGCCTCTGCAAGGCGAAAGCGGCGGCAACGGCGAGTCCAATCCGGTATAGGATCCATACGCGGGAGGCCCGGTCCGATGGACATTACGGAATATCCCGACGAGGATCGCCAGGCGGTGGCCGAATTCCTGCGCGCCGAGGCGATCCGCCTGAACCGCGCGTCGCTGGAGGAAGGTTCGGAAGCATTCGGGAACCGCGCCGAGATGCTGCGGCACCTGGCGGACGAGGTGGAGCCCGAGTAGCGGGATCGGGCGTGCCTTGCGGAATGGAGCGGGTCGGGGGGGACGGGCCGTAAACGGAAAGGCCCCGCCAGCACAGGGGGGAAGCCGGCGGGGCCGTGGCCGATGAGGAGCAATGGTGGGCCGCCGGCGCGGGCCTCGCAATAACTCTTATCAGCTAAGCCGAAAGGTGTAGCAACGCCGATCCGGGACGAATGCCGCGCCGTAAGCCCGGAAGAGAAAAGCCCCGCCGGCAGGGAGAAGGGAATCCGGCGGGGCATCAGGGTGATGGCACTCTACAATGCGTCGGGATGCATGGGTATCGCTGAAACGGCATATCCCGCCCCGCACCTCTGGTCCGCAGTTCGGCATACGCCTGTTCGGTATCCGGGGTACGGGCTCCGGGTAATGGCGCTCGGTGCTGCAGGTTACGGGCGTGTATTGTTGGGTCGCCGACTGCATTGGGGGGCGGCCCCATGTTGTTGCCGCCAAGCCGAATCGGTCATTTTCTCGCCGGTTATTGCTTAGCGGTGCCAATGTGCGGCATTACTGTAAAAAGAAGGGGCGCTCCCTGGAACAGAGGGGGTTCCTTTTGTGGAATATGCAACAGGGAGTGGGGGATTATCCCTGAATAGGGAATGAAAGAAAGGCACGTCAGGGCATATAATTCACACCGTTTCCCGAGGAAAAGGGGCGGCCATGGAGCCCAGGAATCTCCCGCAGATCCCCGAAGAATTCATGGACCTCGTGCGTAGGCTCCGGTTTACCCGGGAGGGGATCGGCGAGGACGTGGATCCCCATTCGGAAGAGGCGGCGCAGCAAAGTACCGGTCCCCCCATTCTGTGCAACCGCTTCGAGCTCGACAAAGAGCGCGCCGAGCAGTTGCAGGCCTTCTTCCAGGATTATGCCGGGCGCATCCTGGAGAAGCCCGCCGATCCGACGCGCGGCCGGATGATCCTCATGCCGCGGAAATTCCACCCCGTGGACGGCGACTACTACGTGGAGTTCGAGGCCCTCTCCTTCCTGTAAGCGCCCGGCGCCCGCCTACCCCTCCTCCGCGATCGGAAGCGTGAAACGGAACGTGGCTCCGCCTTCGCGGCCGCTCTCCGCCCAGAGCTTACCCTCGTGCGTTTCGATGATGGAAAGACTGATCCGCAGTCCCATGCCCATTCCCTCCGGCTTCGAGGTGAAATAGGCCTCGAAGATGCGCTCCAGATCCGTGTTCGACAGGCCGGGCCCGTTGTCGGAAACGGCGACCTGGGCCGTGTCCGGGTCCCGCAGCCGGGCTTCGAGCAGGATGCGGCCGGTTCCCTTCCGGGAATCGGATTCGGCCAGGGCCTCGGCGGCATTGCGGATCAGGTTCAGCACCACCTGCTTGATGAGGGTGGGCTCGCCGTAAACCGGAGGCAGCGACGGCGCCAGGGCCGTTTCCAGACGCGCCCCCTTGGCCGCGATCTCCAGGTGCGTCAGCTCGCTAACCTCTTCCAGCACCGCGTTCAGGTCCAGGGTCCGCCATTGGGTCCAGTCCTTGCGCAGATAGGCCCGCAGCCGATTGATCACTTCCCCGGTGCGCAGGGCCTGATCCTGCATCTGGCTCAGAATCTCGCGCACCTTGTCGTAATTGGGCTCGGATCGGTCCAGGTAGTTGCGGGCTGCCTGGCTGCCGGCGGTAATGGCGGCCAGGGGCTGGTTGAGCTCATGGGTGAGCTGGGTGGCCATCTCCCCGGCTGTGCTCAGGCGAGCCGCATGGGCAAGCTCCCCCAGGCGCTTGCGGGCCAGCTCTTCCGCCTCTTTCCGCTGGCTCAGGTCGTGGGCGATGAGGGAGTACCAGGCCACCGCGCCGGAGGAATCGTAGTGGGCGAGGATCACCTGGGTGGCGGGCCGCTCGGTTCCGTCGGGGCAGAGGAAGGGGGCCTCGCCCTGCCAGACGCCCTGCTCCCGGGCGGCGGGCAGCACCTCGCCGCGGATCCAATCCCGGAGCCGGGGCGGATAGAGCTCGACCAGCGAGCGGCCCGCCAGGGGCGATTCCTCCGGAATGCCGAGCATCTCCCGGCTGGCCGCGTTCAGGTACAGAGGCCGGGCCTCCGGGTCCGCCAGGGCCACCGGATCGGGGGCGGCGTCCAGCAGGGCGAGCAGGCGATCGCGGGTCTCGGTGGCCTCCCACATGGCGGTTACGTCGGTAACGAAGCCCTCCAGGTGCGGCCCGGTTTCCCCGGGGTAGGTGACCGCCCGGCCGCGCTCCCATACCCATCGCATGCGTCCCTCGGCATCGAGTATCCGGTAGGTGGCTTCGTAGGACCGCTCCTCTGCGACGGCATCCGCAATGGCGGTGCGTATCCGCTCGCGGTCATCCGCATGCACGAGGCCGGCGAAGGCGTTCTCCGTGCGCATCAGCGCATCCGGCTCGAAGCCGGTGACCTCGCGGCTGCCCTCGCTCACATATTCCAGAGGCCAGGATTGGGCGTTGCGGCTCCGGAAGACCATGCCGGGCAGGTTGCCGAGAAGCGCCCGCAGGGAATGCTCCCGGGCGCGAAGCGCTCGCCAAAGCGGCGATACCGCCCCGAGATAGGTGCCGGCACCGATCAGACCCAGAACCACGCCGCACAAGCCCGTCAGCCAGCCCGCCTGCCAGTAGGGCCGTTGTAGGGTGGCCAGGTCCTCCTTAACGACGATGCCCCGCTCCAGCCAGGGCAGGGGCTGAAAGGCGGCGAGCACCGGCTTCCCCTGGTAGTCCAACGTCCGGATTACTCCGGATTGCCCCGCCAGGGCCCGTTCCATGGCCTCGGATTTGCGCCCCTTCTCCGGTACCGCTAGGGGTGCCTCCGGATCGGCGGCGCGCTGGCGGAAGGTCAGGAGGAGGAAATCGCCGAAGTGACGTCCCAGGAGGAATTCCCCGCTCTTGCCGATTCCGGGATAGCTGCGGAGGGCCTGCCGGATCTGGTAGCGGGTGGCCTCCACCGGATTAAAACGGTGATTCAGCTCCTCGGGGGGATATTGCCGGTTGTAGGCGGCATTGGTGGCGATCATCCGGGTCTGGCTGGTCAGTATGTCCTCCAGACGGTCCCGGGTTTCGGCCAGGGCGGTGGTATAGAGGAAATAGATGCCCAGAATGCTGGCGAGCACCGGGAGCAGCACGAAGAGCGCGGCGAGCAAATAGCGGCTTGCCCGTTCTTTCACGGGAGGAACCTTCGCGGACTCGGGATGGCTTCCGGTCGTAATCGGGAGTGCGGAAGCGAGGGTGTCTGGATCGTTGGCCGGGGGTGAAAGGATTAGACCGTCAAAAGCGCCAAGGTTTCACGCCATTTGCCGGAATACCGCCTCCGGTATTGCCGGGATCCCGTGGGCTCCGGGGATGCGGGCGCGGCAAGGAGGGAGACCGGAAACGCGGGGTGAAGGCGGGTTTTCCCGGGATCGGAAAGCGGGCGGGGAAACGGCGCTCAGGGGTCGGAGGGTGGCTCCGGGTGGGGGGGTCCGCGGAGACGGCGGGCCCGAAGGAGCAGGATCCCTCCGGCCCAGGCCACCAGCAGAGGCAGCACGGGATCCTTGCCGCCGGCCGGATAGGGGGCGAGGGCGCAGCCGCCGCCTCCACCGCCGTTAGAGCCGCCCCCGGTTTCCGAGCCGGAGACGGAGCGGATCCGGTCCAGGCTGCCCTTGGCATCGATGACCGCCCCCGTTGCCGTGTAGTCCTCCAGGCCGGCGATCTGCCGGCCGCCGTCGAGAATGGCGTTCCGGAGGGCAGACGGTTCGGCCCCCGGCTCGGCGGCCCGCAGCAGGGCCGCCAGCCCCGCGACAAAAGGCGTGGCCATGGAGGTACCATTCATGCGTGCCACCGTGGTCGTTCCCCGCAGGCTCTTGCGCACGCGGACGGGGAAGGCCGCCACGCCGCTGTCCGTAACCGAGCTGTCGGAGCGGAAGTGTAAGGCAAGGGTGCATGCGTCGCCGAGACAGTCCCCCAGGCCGGCGTCGAGCTCCCAGCCGGAGCGATTCCCGGACAAACGGAAATCCGGGTTCCCCGAGGAATCCACTGGATCCCCCCGACCGGGGGCGTGCCAGCTCTCCAGGTAATCGGTGTTGCGCTCCGTGTCCAGGTTGACGGAGAGGCTGTATCCCGCCCCCAGGAGGTTCGGGTCGGACAGATCCACCGTCCTGGTGGCCTGGTCGTCGAGGTCGTTCGCATAGCTTCCGGTGCCCGTGCAGGTGCCGCCCGGAAGGGTGAGCGCCTTCTTGTACCAATGGCCCAGGGCGCACCACTCCGTGCCCCAGTCGCCTTCCATGGACCAGGTGCCCGGGTCCAGGTCGGTGAAGGGCCCGGACACGCTGCTCAGGATACTGGTGCCCGGCGCGGCGATGTCCACATCCTCGGAACCGTGATTGGAAAAGGAGGTGCGCTGGAAATTGGCGTCCACGGCGGCGATGCACAGCAGATTCGGGTTGTCGAAGCTGCACGGGTAGTGGGGGCGGATCGAAAGGTCGCTGCCGGCGTTGCCGGCGGCTGCCACCACCAGGACGCCGTGCTCCCCGGCGTAGCCGATGGCGTCTTTCTGGGCCTGGTCGAAGTAGGAGCCGCCCAGGCTCATGTTGATGATGTCCGCGCCGTGGTCCACGGCCCAGTAAATGGACTGCGTGACGGTGGAGGTGGTGCCGCCGCCCGGACCCAGCGCCCGCAGCGCCATGACGCGGGCCCGCCAGCAAACCCCTGTGGTGCCCGTGCCGTTATCGCCGCCGGCGGCGATGATCCCGGCCACGTGGGTGCCGTGGATCAGGCCGTCGGTGGCCATGGGGTCCTCGTCCTCGTCGTAGAAATCGTATCCATGGTTCGGGGCCTGCCCGCCGCCGTCCCACATATTCCCCGCCAGGTCGGCATGGGCGTAGTTGATGCCCGTATCTATGACCGCCACCGTCACCGTGGAGCAGTCGGTGCGCTGCTCCCAGGCTGCCTCCGCGTTGATGTCGAAGTCCGGATTGGCGGAATTGACTAGCGCCCACTGGTCGTCCAGGCGGGGATCATCCGGCAGTCGGCTGGGGTAGAAGCGGTAATTGGGCTGGGCGGCCACCACCTCCTGCTGGGCCTCGTACAGGGCCACCGCATCGCGGACCGACTGTCCCTTCCCCAGCTTGATGCGCTGGTAGGCGCCATGGGCCTCCCCGTCCGTCACGAGCATCCCGCCATGGGCGGCCACGGTCCGGTCCTGCGCCGCGGGGGAGGTCGCCTCCCGGAACCGCACCAGCACCTCGTCGGGCGCGTACCGGCCGGGACCGGAGGAAACGGCCGCGGCGGCCGGCGCGGGCTGAGGGGACAGAGGAGATAGTACGAGGGCGCAGGCGCACAGGAGAAACCGACGGAGCATGCCTAGGGCAGCTCCTGGCGGGAAGGCTCCGGAGGATCGGCATGGTAGCGGAATTCCGGCTGTACCGACTCCGCGGCCGGCAGCGGCGCCAGGGCTTCGCGTAGGGCCTCCAGACCCGGATCGGGGTGCAGCTCGACGCGGACGGAAGGGCCGTAGAGGTCCTTCCACGCCCGCAGACCGAGGTCGGATAGCGCCTTGCGGATGGGCGCGGCGGAGTGGCCGGACGCCACCTGGATGAGATAGACGCCGCGGCTTTCCGCCCGCGGAGGCTCGCCGGCCCGGAGAGGGCTGCATAAGAGCAGAAGCGCCGCCCACCCCAGCAGGAGGATCAGCCGGGCCGACGAGAGAACGGGATGGGTTCCGCCGCCGTGGGCTGGATGCGTGTCAGCAGAAGCGTCTGAAGCCTTCCCCCCGGACACGGATTCCCCCTCTTGACCCCGGTGCTATGCCCGGCTGGGACAACGCGGCGACATGCCGCGATTCGCTGTCCGGGAGGATACCCGACCACCCCCGCCTTTGCCAGGAGGATGTCCCGGGGTGCCCTGGATCAGTGCCCCGCTTCCCGTACCGGCAGGGTGAATCGGAAGGTGGCGCCGCCTTCGCGCCCGGATTCCGCCCGGAGGGTGCTGCCGTGCTGCTCCAGGATGGAGCGGCTGATGCGCAGTCCCATGCCCATGCCTCCCGTCTTGGAGGTCCAGAACGGGGTGAATACCACTTCCGGGTCCGCGCCGAGCCCGGGCCCGGTGTCGTGGACAGCCATCTCCACGCCTCCCGGGCGTCGGCGGGTTTCCAGGATGATGCGCCGCGGCCGGTCAGGATCCGCCAGCTCCCCCAGGGCCTCCGCGGCGTTGCGCAGGAGGTTCAGGGCCACCTGCTGGATGAGAATGGCACAGCCCCAGACCGGGGGCAGGTCCTCCCCCCAGCGGGCTTCCAGCTCCGCTCCGTGGGCCTCCAGCTCCAATCCGGCAAGGATCAGTACCTCCTCCAGGACGGCGTTGAAATCGAAGTTGTCCCATTGGCAGCCGGGCTGGCGGACGAAATCGCGTACGCGGCGAACGAGCTGGGCGGCATGCCGCGCCTGGTGGTCCAACCGTTCCAGGGCTTCCCGGACGGGGGGCGGGGCATCTTCCGCCAGGAGGCTGCGGGCGATGCTGCTGTAGTTGCGGACCGCGGTGAGGGGCTGGTGAAGCTCGTGCGCCATCTGGGTGGCCATCTCGCCCATGGTGCTGATTCTCGCCACATGGGCGAGCTCCAGCAAACGGCGCCAGGCGGTCTCCTCGGCGCGCCTCTGCTCGGTGATGTCGCGGACGGTGGCCTTCAGCCAGACGCGGCCGTCTAGCTCCATCCGGGTGAGCTGGACGGTGGCCGGAAAGAGCGTTCCGTCAAGGCGGCGATGGGTCCACTCGAAGAAGTGCCCCCCGCTTTCCAGGGCCATGTCGATCAGCTCGCGGGCCTTGGCCGCCGAGGAACGGCCGTCGGGCTGCCGTACGGGGGAGAGCGCCTCGGGGTCCAGGGCCGTGATATCGGCTTCCTCCCGGGCGCCGAACATGGCGAGGGTGGCCGGATTGGCGGCGGTGAACCGGCTGTTAGAGGCATCCCAGATCATGATGGCGTCGCGGGAGCGCTCATAGAGGGCGCGGTAGCGGGCCTCGCTCTCCTGGAGGGCCGATTCCGCCCGCTTGAAGGCGGTGATATCCAGGGAGACGCCCACATATCCCAGCGGCTCGCCCGCGGAGTCCCGCAGCTTGGTGTTCACCACCCGGGCAGGGAACCGGGTGCCGTCCTTGCGGCGCACCGCGTACTCGCCATCCCAGGAGCCCTGCTCGTCCACCACCCGCATGATGGCCCGGGCCTCCGTCTCCGAGACCTCCGGCACGGTGACCTCGAAGATGGACCGGCCCAGCACCTCCTTCGCCCGCCACTGGTAAAGGTGCTCCGCATGGCGATTCCAGAAGGTGATCCGCATATCGGTGTCGGTGGCGATTACCGCGCTGCAAACCTGGTCGAGGAGCAGGCCCAAGCATTCGCCGTCGCCTGCCGGGCTCCGCCGGCCCGGATGGGCGTGGGGAATCGCCGTTTTACCGCTTTCGGCAACCCGGGGCCGGAAGCTCTCCTCCGGCACGGCCCGCCTTTCCGGAAGCGGGCGGCGGGCCAGGGAAAGGGCAAAGGCGATGCCCAGCTGATTCGCGAACGCAAGGTCCTCCGCGGTGAACGGGGAGCCGTCGGTTCTTTCCGGAAGGTAGATGCGCCCCTCGCCGTCCCGGGGGAGTAGCAGGGGGAGGGCGAGCAGGGAGCCCGGGGAGGGGGATTGCCGAGCCGCCCGGGCGGAGCCGGGGCCGGCATTCAGTCGCTCCGGAGAAAGGACCTCGGCCTCCGGAAGCGGTGCGTGGAGTATCCCCGGGTCGCGCAGGAGCCCGGGAAGGCCGGCGGCGGCCGAGGCGGCTCCGGCCTGGATGCATTCATCGGCCCGGTCCGGGTCGTCCACGAAAAGGAGAACCCCGCAGGGCACTGCGAGCCGCTCTACGATCAGCTCCAACCCCCGCCGGCAGGCACGCCGTTCGTCGTCTTCCCGGGCAACCCGGGCGCGAAGCTCCCGGGCTGCCGCATCGAGGTACAGGAGGGCATCGGCGCCGCTGGAGCCCATGAAGCCGTTGCCTCTGATGGAAAAGGTCCTCCGGGGCGGACCGGACAGGACCGGAAATCCCGTTCGGGGAACCGAATACGGGTACAGATTCGGCTCATTGCATCGGGAAACTTCCCGGCGGGCGCAAGGGCCGTATCGACCATATCCCGATTCCCGAAATACCGCTATAAAAGTGCGTCCCGGGGATTCCCCTGTCAATAACCATTCCGCTCCTTTTCAGCGGGGCGGAGCGCTCCCGCGCGGTTCCGGAAATTTTTGGCGGTCGCCCGTGGCAAGGTCACCGCTACCGGAGGTGGGCGCGAAAATCGTCGGTCTATGCCGCGGCGTTCCCGTGAGGGGTCGCCCTAGTCTCGGGAGAATCATCACTCCGGTACGCTGAAACCGTACGTATTATTTTCTACTTCCAGGGGGGGAGAATGGCCCAAGGAGAGCTAGCCCGGATTCCCGAGGGGATAATGGGGCAGATCGAGCAGCTGGGCGACGGTCGTCAAGGAGTGGGCCAGCATTGCGACAATACCCCCGCGGAGGCGGCGCAGAGCACCAGCCCGCCCCTCATTTGCGGGGAGATCCAGCCAAGCGACGAACAGGCGCGGGAGCTCCAGCAGTTCTTTCAGAAATACCGGGATGCGGCGGTGGAAAAGCCCCGGGACGGTGTGCGGGGGCGCATGATCGTGGCCCCGCGCAAGTGCGAGCGGCTGGACGGGAGCTTCTATGTGGAGCTCGAGGCCCTGGCTTTCCTGTAGGGATCTGCCGGGTCCGCGGGATCCATGGAAGCTGCATGGGGCCGGGGGACGGCTCCGGACCGGCCGGAGGGAAAGGCGCCGGGAAGGGGCATATGGCGCGCCCCTGGCGCTTGCTTATAGGGTCTAACGGGGTGCATGGGTGCGGACGCAGGGGGGCTGCCCCGTGCCCGGACGTCGGTGCCTACTGGCTTTGGGAATCTCCCGTCAGTCCGTTGGCACGCTTCCGCAAGGCGTGCTCTCCCAGCTCGCTGAGGCGGATGCCGCTGCCGCTGGGCTCGGCCAGCTTGCGCTCCAGCAGGGAGGCCAGCTCATCGAAGATCTCCTGTTTGGTACAGCAATCGACATGGGCCAGTGATTCCTGGATATCCGCGATGGACCTTCCCTCGCCCAGCATCAATAAAATCCGGTACTCGGTGACCGTCATCTCCACTTCGGCTCCCCCTTTGGGCCGACCCTGAGCACGCAAGCTCCCGCCCTCTACTATGAAGTGATCCGGTGTACAGGCAGTTCCCGATGTAAGTAAGGGCTTACCCTATGCGTTTTTCGACGTAATGGGAAGGGGGGCCCGAAGGAAAAAGTCTTTCCGCTCGGGCCGCTGTCCTTCACCGTTGATTTTCTTCGCTATATCGCTTTCAGGAATGCGGGGGCCGCTACGGGGTCTCAATGGAAAGGGCGCGGCAAGCGGGCACGCCCTCGCGGCCTCCGGACGTGTCCGGCCGCCAATCCCGTCCGGCTTCCGGGAATCGAAGCCGTGATTCCGTATTTACCTTCCTCGCTGTCCTTTCATTGATAGCCCGCCGGGATGGCGCACCTTGCCCTGTCCCGCGGGAACTCCCCCGAGGACCGGAGGTACCCCATGTCCACCGACGAGCGAATCGAGATCCACGTCTTTCTGGACCAGACCGATCCGACGCCCGGGTGGGTAGGCAAGGCCTACAGCCGGGCGGACAACGGCGAGCTGGAGCCTCTGCCGCCCCTGGAGGGTGTGCTGCTTTCCTCCAAGGACCCCGAGGAAGCCCGATCGCGGGCTTCGGAGCATTTCTCCGTGGCGCCCGAACGGGTGGAGGTGATCCTGGGATGCTGAAGGGCCCGGGGGAGGCCGGGATGGGGACATCGAATGCGGCCGGTACATGCCGCGAGCTCCACGGAGCCGGATCGAGGGGGGACCTGTGGGTAACCGTGGAAGCATGTATTGTTACCCGTTCCCCATCCCGATTACAAGGCCCGCACCAGCATCCATTCCACGTTGCCGTGCAGGTCGCAGGGTGGAAAGGACTCCCCCTTCGAAAGCGGAATTTTCTTGTGGCAGGGACAGCTGCTTTTGTACACCCCGCCCTGGCGGCAGTCACGACCGGTATTGGTCCCGCTTTCAATACCCATTATTCATCCTCTAGGGTGAAAAGCTTCCTTTCCAGCTTCCCGATCGGCGGGGACGCGCTCAATTAGAAAATCTCCCTAATCGGTTTTTCGCAGGTTCGGAAGCGGGGGCCAGATCAGTTTCCGGGGGGAATGAAGCGCTTCGGGGAGAGGCGGTCTTCCATCCCTGTTCGACTGCGGAAATGCTGGCGCGCGATGAGGCGGCTGCGGCCGCGGCCGGGCTGCAGGGCGGCCCGGCGGGGCAGTTGTCCTCCGGAGGGCGGTGGGGGCAGAATCTTATCGGTTTTCGGACTTGCGATTCCGCGGCCTGGCGTGCAGGGAACGGGTCCCCTTTTCCCGATTCAGGAGGGAAAAGGGCGAATTTCCGGTCGAAAGGGGCACTAGGGGAAGCGGAGCAAACCACGGCCCCGGAGCGCCGGGGCCGGCATTTTTGGGAGCAGATCGCCAATGGCGGAGCCGCCTGAGGGTCACGACCAGCAACCCAGCCCCATGGTCATCGGGGTGGGAGCCTCGGCAGGTGGACTGGAGCCCTTTTTCGGTCTTCTGGATCATTTCGAAGCCGACTCCCGATTCGCCCTGGTATTCCTCCAGCATCGCTCGGCCGCTCCGGGGGCGGATCAGCTGCTTTCCCTGCTGGAACGGCACACCCGCATGGCGGTGGAGGCCGTGGAGGAAGGCCGGTTCCTGCGCGGCGGCCGCATCTACGTGGCCCCGGCGGGCAAGGACGTGGCCCTGGACGGCGCCCGGTTCCTGGTGCTCGATCCGCTCGCGGAGCGCGCCCTTCACCATCCCATCGACATCTTCTTCCGTTCCCTGGCGGAGGCCTGGGGAAGCCGGGCCATCGGCGTGCTGCTTTCCGGCACCGGAGCGGACGGCTCCGAGGGCCTGACGGCCATCCGGGGGGAGGGCGGGGTAACCTTCGCCCAGGAAGCGGCGACGGCGCAGTACCCGGACATGCCCCGCAACGCCGTCGACGCCGGAGCGGCGGATTTCATCCTGGCCCCGGAGGAGATCGGCAGACGGCTGCACCGGTTCGGCGGAAAAGAAATGGCCCCTCCGCTGGCCTCGGTGCCGGAAGGGGAGGAGCTGGCCAAGATCCTCATGCTGCTCCGGCATTACAGCGGAACGGACTTTTCCTACTACAAGCTGGCCACCATCCGGCGCCGGGTGGAGCGGCGCATGGCCCTCAACCGGGTGGAGCAGCTTTCGGAGTACGTCCGCATCCTGGAGGAGGAGACCAAGGAGCTGGAGGTCCTGTACAAGGAGATCCTCATCCGGGTTACCTCCTTCTTCCGCGATGCCGGGGTTTTCCGGGCCCTGAAGGATATGGTCCTCCCGCGCCTCCTGGCGGAAAAGGGGCCCGGCGATGACCTGCGCATCTGGGTGCCCGCCTGCTCCTCCGGCGAGGAGGCCTTCTCCCTCGCCATGGTGGTGACCGAATTCCTGGAGGAGCGGGACCAGTCCCGGCGTGTGCAGATCTTCGCCACGGATCTCGATCCTTCCTCCGTGGCCCAGGGGCGCGAGGGCCGCTATCCGGCGGCCATCGCCCAGGACGTCTCCCCGGAGCGCCTGGAGCGGTTCTTCACCCTGGAGGAGAACGGGGAGACCTATCGGGTCGCCGATTCGCTGCGGGAAATGTGCGTCTTTGCCGTTCAGAACCTGGTGAACGATCCGCCCTTTTCCCGGCTGGACCTGATCAGCTGCCGGAACCTGCTCATCTATATGGGGGACGAGCTCAAGGAGCGTCTCCTGAGTACCTTCCACTACGCCCTCAATCCCGCCGGGCTGCTGATCCTGGGCAGCTCGGAAAGCGTGGGGGATCAGTCCAACCTGTTCAGCGTGGTGGACAAGCAGCAGCATATCTTCCACAAGAAGGGCGCCTCCACGCCGGGCAGCCTCAGCTTCTCGCGGCGTCCCTTCGCGGTCCCCGCCCCCGAACGGCCCCAATATCCCGCTAAGGGCCGTACCCGGAGCCTGAAGGAGGTGGTGGACGAGCTGGTGCTCGACGAGTACGCCCCGCCCGGCGTGGTGGTGAACCGGGATATGGACGTGCTCCTGTTCCGGGGACGGACCGGCGACTATCTGGAGCCGCCCCCGGGGGAGCCCTCCGGCAGAGTCACCAAGATGGCCCGGGAAGGCCTGCTCATGGATCTGCATTCCCTGGTTCAGGAGGCCTTCCGGGAGAAGCGGCCCGGGGTCCGCGAGCGGGTGCGGCTGCGGGGCGATCAGGGGGCCCGGGAAGTGGATCTGGAAGCGGTGCCGCTGACCAGTCCGGCCTCCGGGGAAGGGGTGGTCCTGGTGCTGTTCCGGGAATCCGCGCCGAAATCCGCGGACCCGGGGATGGCGGAGCCACCTTCTCCCGGGGAGGAGAGCCGGATCCGCGAGCTGGAGCACGAGCTGGCGGCCACCAAGGAGTACCTGCAGGCCACCATCGAGGCCCTGGAGGCTTCCAACGAGGAGCTCCAATCCACCAACGAGGAGCTGCAGTCCACCAACGAAGAGCTCCAGTCCACGAGCGAGGAGCTGGAGACTTCCAACGAGGAACTAAAGGCCACGAATGAGGCCCTAGTTGAAGCAGACCGGGTCAAGGAACGGCGCCTGGCGGAGGCCGATCAGGCCCAGGCGGATCTGTTCAATCTGCTCAAGACCCTGGGTACGCCCGTGGCCATCGTGGATGAAGATCTGTTCATCACCCGCATCTCCCCGGGTATCGCTCCCCCGCAGCCCCTCCATTCCGGCCTGGAAGGCCAATCCCTGGAAGCGCTGAGCGGCCTGTTTCCCGAGGTGGACGTAACCGCGCTCACCCGACGGGTCATGGAGCTGGGCGACGGCATCGAGCAGGAGGTGGAGGACGCGCTTGGCCGCTGGTTCCTCCTGCGCATCCATCCCTATATCGATCGGGATCGCCGGCTCACGGGGGTGGTGCTGACCCTGGAGGATATCGGCTCCCTCAAGCGGAGCGCGCAGGAGACCCTGGCCGCCCGGAATTACGCGCAGTTCCTCATGGACGCGCTGCCCCTGCCGATCCTCATCCTGGAAAAGAATTTCGTGGTAGTTTCCGTCAATGCCCGTTTCCGCGCCGCATTCGGGGTAACCTCGGAGGAAGTCGTGGGCGGATACCTGCACCGCCTGGGGGGCGGGGAGTGGGACAGGCCGGATCTGCGCCGCACGCTGGAAGACCTCGCCGTTCAGGGCGGGGAGGTCATGGGACTGGAGGTGGCGGAGGGGTTCGAGCCGTACGGTATCGCATCCATGACGCTGGGGGCGTACCTTCTGGAAGGATCGGAGGGGCAGCCGTCGCGGCTGCTCCTGGTCGTCCAGCAAATCACGGAGACCGACAGTGCGGGGTGACCGGAAGAGCGAGCAGGACCTCCCGCCCGGCTCGGAGCAGCAGGAGCAGCGGCCGGAGTCGGCCCTGGGGAGTACCGACTTCAGCACCTGGTCCCGCGAGGACCTGATCGCCCGGCTCCGCCACCTGGAGGCGGATCTGGCGGCCGAATCCTCTCCCGAGGACTACCGGCGCATGCTCTACGAGCTCCAGGTCCACCAGATCGAGCTGGAGATGCAGAACCGGGAGATGCGCGAGCTGCGGAGCCAGCTCGAGGATTCCCGGGACCTGTACGTGGACCTCTACGACTCCGCCCCCGTGGCCTACCTGACCCTGAACCGGGAGGGCCTGATCCGTTCCATCAACCTCACCGGCGCCGAGCTGCTGCGCTGGGAGCGCGAGAGCCTGAGCGAGAAGCCCTTCTCCGGATTCCTGCGCCCCGATCACGTGCCCGGGTTCTTCAGCTACCTGCGGGAGCTGCTGCGGGAGGGCCACGCCCGCCCCATCGAGGTGTGCCTCGGACCGCCGGGCGGTGCTCCCAGAACGGTGAAAGTGGAGGGCGCCCAGGCCGTCTCCCCCCGGGACGGCGAAACCGTGGCCCGGCTGATCCTCACCGACGTCACGGAGGTCAAGGAAACGGAGGCCCTGCAGCGCCGCGTCAACCGCGCCCTGCGCGCCCTGAGCCGTGTCCAGGACGCCGCGCGTGCGGCGCAGAGCTGCCGCTGCCTCATGGACCAGGTCTGCCGCTTCCTGAACGAGGATGCGGGGTATGCCCTCGCCTGGGTGGGGGAGCCGGTGACGGACGGAACCGGCTCGGTGCGGATCCTGGGGGCCAGTGGGGCCACCGGCTATCTGGACCGGGTCATCGGCGAGATCCGCTGGACACCCGATGACCAGGGCGGCCGGGGCCCCTTCGGCCGGGCGGTGCAGACCCGCGAGCCGGTCATCAGCAACTCCGTGGGCACGGACCCCTCCTTTGCGCCGTGGCGGGAGCGCGCCCTGACTCATAACCTGAACGCGGTCGCCGGCATACCCCTGGTGGAGGGCGACAGGGCCCTCGGCGTGCTCGGCCTCTACGCTGAGGATGCGGAGTCCTTCGACGACGAGGAGATGCAGTGGCTGACCCGGGTGGCGGACGAGGTGGCCACCGCCTGGATCTCCCTGCGCCATCGGGAGGAGCGGTGCAAGGCCGAGGAGGAGCGCAACCGGCTGGTGGAGATCCTCGAGGCCACCCCGGACTTCGTGGCCATCGCCACGGCCGACGAGCGGGTCGTCTACTGGAACGCCGGCGCCTACGAGGTGCTGGGCTACGACCCGGAGAACTACCGTCCGGAGGAGCATGTGGTCCGGGACCACTTCCCGCGCTGGGCGTACGAGTGCCTGACCACCGAAGTGCTCCCCCTGGTCCGGGAGCGGGGCGTCTGGCGCGGCGAGACGGCCTTTCTGAGCCGGGACGGCCGGGAAGTGCCGGTGAATCAGGTGATCCTGGCCCATTACGGGCCGGAGGGGGAGTTGGAATACTACTCCACCATCGCCCACGACCTGAGCACCTTCAAGCGCCAGCGCGCCGAGCTGGAGCGCAGCCGCCGGCTCATGGCCCTCGGCGAGCTGGGCTCGGTGCTGGCCCACCAGCTCAACCAGCCGCTCACGGCGGCGCTGACCTTCGCCGAGGGCACCCTGCAGCGGTTCGACAGACTGGAGGAGGTGCCCGCCGGCCTGCGCGAGGGCCTGGAGCAGATCCGCGTCCAGGTGGAGAAGGCGGGCGGCATCGTCCGCGACCTGCGCAACTTCCTGCGCGGCGGATCGCCCCATTTCCAGCGCGTGGACCTCAATGCCCTGGTGCAGACGGTGGGTCCGCGCCTGGAGATGGGCCGGGAGACCCTGGTGCCCTGCCTGGAGCAGCATCTGGCCGACGACCTGCCGTACGTTTCCGCCGACCCCACCCTGGTCCAGGAATGCCTCCAGAACCTGGTGAACAACGCCACCGAGGCCATGGAGGACCAGGCGGCGCCGGTGGTCCATATCACCACCGAGTCCCGGGCGGATGGGCTCGTGGAGGTCCGGGTGCGGGACTCGGGGGGAGGGCTTCCCGAGCCCATGCAGGAGAACCTGGACCGGCCCCTGTACACCACCAAGCCCGGCGGCCTGGGGCTCGGCGTGGCCATCTGCCGCTCGGTGATCGAGGCCCACGACGGCAACCTGTGGGCCACCCCCAACGAGCCGGAGCCCGGAACCACCTTCCACTTCACCCTGAAGGCCGCGGATCGCGACGCCTGAGCGGGGATACGGATACAGCCCCGAGGGTGTGCGGAAAAGCCGGAGTGGAATGCTGGGTTTTATGCATATTTTTGGATACAGTGGGGGAGAACCGGTTCACGGGTCTGGACCGTTTTCCGGAACCGGCGGCCACCCGTTCGGCCCGCCGGTCGTCTGATGTGTAGAGCGTAATGGAAGCGAGTCCCGCGGGGGGAGGTGCTTGGCATGATCCATCCGGATGCGCGGGGTAACGGCGGGTCAAGAGGGGAAACCGCGGAGCTCCGGGGGAGCTTGGGCCCGGCACCCGGGGGCCGCCCATGAGGAATGAACACCGTGATGCCCCCTTCTTGTCCGCCTCGGCCGATGCCCTCATGAACAGGGAAACGGGCGGTTCGCGGTCCTACGCGGATGTCGGCGCCTGGTCCGGGGCGGACCTGGAAAATCGCCTCCAGGAGCTCCGGAAGGCGCTCCAGGACCCCCAATCCGCGCCGCCCAAGCAGCGGGACCGCTACGAGCTGGAGGCGCAGCGCATCGAGCTGGAGATGCAGAATCGCGAGCTGCGCGAGCTGCAGGCGGAGATGCAGGCCTCCCGGGATCTGTACGCGGACCTTTACGATTTCGCCCCCCAGACCTATCTGGCGGTGAGCCGGGAGGGGCTGATCCGGGCCATCAACCTCACCGGCGCCCAGATGCTCGGCTGGGAGCGCGGTAACCTCACCGGAAAGCCCCTGGCCCCGTTCGTTCACGCCGAGGACCAGCCGGCCTTCTTCACCTTTCTCCGCAAGCTGTTCGAGGAGGGGGAGCGCACCTCCCGGGAGATCCGCTTTTCCCCCAAGGGCGGCAGCCCATGCACGGTGGTCCTGGAGGGCATCCTCGGCAGCGCGCCCGCCGAGGGCACCCCCTTCGCCCGGCTGGCGGTGACGGACATTACCGAGCGCAAACGGGCGGAGGCCATCAAGGAGCGGGAGAACCGCGTGCTGCGGGGGCTCCAGGCGGTCCAGCACACGGTCCGGGAAGGGGCCGATCTGCCCACCCTGCTGCAGAGGGTCTGCCAGCACCTGAACGAGGAGGCCGGCTACGCCCTGGCCTGGATCGCCCAGCCCGTGGACGACGCCGAGCGGTCCATCCGGATCATGGGGCTGGCGGGGGAGACCCGCTACGTGGAGGCCATGCAGGGGCGCGTTAGCCTGACCTGGGGCCCGGGCGCCGACGGCGGCGAGAACGCCCTGGGCTATATGGCGCGCACGGGGGAGTATCTGGTGAGCAACTCCCTCAGGGAGGAGAGCCTTTGGGCGGGTCGGGATATTGCCCATAGCATGGGCATGAACGCCGCTGCCGGTCTGCCCCTGGTCTACGACGATCGCGTGGTCGGTCTCATGGGCCTGTATGCCTGGGACCGGGACGCCTTCGACGAGGGGGAGATGCGCTGGCTGCTCCAGCTTGCCAACGAGCTGGCCACCGCCTGGGCCACGCTGGCGTACCAGGAGCAGCACCGGCAGTCGGAGCAGGAGCGCCAGTACCTGCTGGAGTTCCTGAACGCCACACCCGACTTCGTGGCCATGGCGGATGTGGCGGGCAACGTCCTCTATCGGAATCCCGGGGCCTATCGGCTGCTGGGCCAGGATCCGGCCCACAGGCCCCTGGAATCCATCCGCATGTCCGAGGCGCATCCCCAGTGGTCCTGGCACCGGCTCCTGAACGAGGCCTTCCCCACCGCCCGGCAGGAAGGGGTCTGGCAGGGCGAGATGGCCTTCCTGGACACCGCCGGCCGGGAGATCCCCGTCCATCAGGTGATCGTCGCCCACTACGGCGACGACGGCTCGGTGGAGCGCTTCTCCACCATCGCCCACGACCTCACCGCCTTCAAGCGTCAGCGCGCCGAGCTGGAGCGCACCCGGCGCTCCGTGGCCCTGGACGAGCTCGGCTCGGTGATCGCCCATCAGCTCAACCAGCCCCTGACCGCCGCCCTGATGTACGCCGACGGCACCCTGAACCGCTGGCAGGGGCAGCAGGGCGTTCCCGATGGCTCGGAGGAGGGGGTGGTGCGGGTCAAGGAGCAGGTGCAGAAGGCGGTGGAAATCGTCCAGGACCTGCGCAAGTTCCTGAACGGCGGCAAGCCGCAGCTCCAGCCCCTGGACCTCAACGCCCTCATCGAGCGGATCGGCCCCCGCCTCATCCTGGGCCGGGAGACCCACCAGCACCACCTGCGCGAGGATCTGGACCCCGACCTGCCCGAGGTGTCCGCCGATTCCACCCTGCTCCAGGAGTGCCTCCAGAACCTGGTCAACAACGCCGCCGAGGCCATGCAGGAGGCGGAGGTGGACGAGCCCGCGGTGGATATCCGGACCCGCTTCCGGGAGGACGGCATGGTGGAGGTGCAGGTCCGCGATAGCGGGGTGGGACTGCCGGAGACCCTGCGGGAGAACCTGAATCAGCCCCTGTTCACCACCAAGCCGGGCGGCATCGGGCTCGGCGTGGGGATCTGCCGCTCGGTGGTGGAGGCGCACGGCGGCGTCCTCTGGGCCACCCCCAACGACCCCGAGCCGGGCACCACCTTCCACTTCACCCTCAAGCCGGTGGAGGCCGACCCGGAGGAGGAAGCCGGCTGAGCGGCCTGGAGCGCCGTCCCGGGCATCAGCCGGGTACGGTGAGCACCCGGCGCACGGCGACGGCGTGCCCCTTCCGCTCCTCCAGCCAGGCCAGGAGCGCCCGGGCCGCGTAGGCCCACTCTCCCCGCACCAGGCCCCGCCCGGCGGCCACCCGGCGGAAGCGCGTCAGGTCCTGCTCGCCGGGTCCGCACACCGCCAGGTAACGGTCCAGGGCGGCCTCGTTCTCCGTACCGGTGGTGGCCCGCAGTGCCCGTTCGCCTTCCGGGGGTGGAAACGTCCAAGTGCTCCCTTGAATGGCCACGTTCCCCGCCAGCACGCTCACCCGGCCGTCGGGATAGAGGTCGAAAAGGGTGCAGCGGTCTCCCGGGCTGCCGCCGGTGACGCGCAGATGGAAGGTGCGCCCTGCCCGCAGCCGCTTCCCGAGGGGCCGGCCCGCGGCACTCACCGCCCGGAGCCGGAGGCCGCCGCGCGCATAGCCGGAGAGGTCCACCGCCGCCAGGGTGTCGGCGAGCGGGAGCTGCACGCCGTCGGCCCGGTAGATCCAGTCGCCGTCGCGCCGGTCCAGGGAGAGGGCCACCTCCCGGACATCGTCCCCGCCGCCGGTGAGTGCGCGGTCGAGCCGCCGTACCAGCGGCGCCCCCGTGAGCCCGGCGGGTCCCCGCCAGCGGATCCGGGCCGGCTCGCCGGCCCACTCCGCCCGCAGATTTTCCGCCAGCACCGCCCAGGCCGGGCGTAGATCCAGGCGCCAGCGCACGTAGAACCGCGCCCCGCGCTCCGCGACTCGGTCCCTGCGGGCATGGTCCAGCCGCTGCCGGGCGTGCAGCCGGATTTGCTGCCGGTAGCTCCGTTCCGACGGCTCGCCGGCGCCCCGGCGCGTGCGGCTCTCCACGGCGCTGCGCACCCACACGGAGCGCTGCTGGCCGAGGTCCTGCAAGGCCTCGGCCCGGGCATCCGGGAGGCTGGTGCCCCGGCCGTAGCCGTAGAGCAGGTCGGGGTGGGGCGCTGGCTGTCCGAACCAGTCGGGGGTGTCCGGGCCGGGTGCGGCGCTGTCCGTCGCGCAGGCGGCGAGCAGGAGGCCGCCGCACAGGCCGGCAAAGCGGCGGACGTAGCGGGAAAAGCCCATGCTGGGGTACGCCATGGCTCCCTCGAACGGACCGGCAACGGGGACGGCGTCCCGGGAATGGGTGGGAGGCGGACAATCTGGCAGAATCTCTCCCGGGGCGCAATGTCCGCCCCGGATGCCGCATCCCCTGGGAGACCCGAACCGCCATGAACCGTTCCATCCTGCTTTCGGCCGTCCTCCTGGGACTGCTCGTCCTGGGCGGATGCGCCTCGCCGGGAAAGCGTGTCTGGCCCGCTCCGGACGGCGCCGCCGGGGCGCCCGACCAGTCCGGGGCGCCCCTGTTCATCTTCCGCACCGGCGGGGCGGTGCGCGGCGCGCCGGCGCTCGGGCCGGGCGGCAAGGTGTACCTGGCTTCCCGGGACGGCCATGTCTACGCCGTCTCCCCGTCCGGAGCCAAGGAATGGGCCTACGAGCTGGGCGCGGCGGACGGGGAGGCCGCCGTGGCGGTGGCGCCCGACGGCCGGATCTACGCCGCCGCCGGCGGGCGTGTCCACGCCCTGAGCCCCGACGGCGAGCGCCGCTGGGTCTACGCCACCCGGGGGACGGTGCGCGGCGCGCCGGTGCCCGGTCCCGACGGCACCCTCTACGTGGCCTCGGCGGACGACGCCACGAAGAAGGACGACGGCTACACCTATCCCGTCGACCACCTCCACGCCGTCACGCCCCGGGGAGAGCGCAAGTGGGTCCGGGAGGCGGCGGGCGGCGTGGCCGCACCGCCGGCGGTGGCTCCCGGCGGCACCGTATACCTGGCCACCCGCGACGGCGGGGTCCACGCGCTGAACCCGGACGGTGACCGCAAGTGGTCGCGGGCGGTCCCCGGGCCCCTGTCGGCGTCCCCCGCCGTAGGGCCGGAGGGCGCTGTCTACGTGGGCTCGAAGGAGGGGCGTCTCCACGCCCTGACGGCGGCGGGCGAGCGAAGATGGACGCAAGAGATGGGCGGCGCCGTGACGGCCGCCCCGGCGGTGGCCCCGGACGGCACGGTGTACGCGGGCTCCGGGGACGGCCGCATCCACGCCCTGACCCCGGCCGGCGAGGAGAAATGGACCTACGCCACCGACGGTCCGGTGGCCACCACGCCCGCCGTGGGCCCGGACGGTACGGTGTACGCTGGCTCGGACGACGGCTTCCTCTACGCCCTCACGCCCGACGGCACGCGGCGCTGGGCCCGGGGCACCGGAGAGCCGGTCCGCTCCTCGCCGGTGATCGGCCCCGGCGACCGCGTGTATGTGGGCTCGGACAGCCGCCGCCTGTACGCCTGGCGGGGCTGGCCGGAATGGGTGGCCCGTTTCCCGGCGGACCCGCCGGAGGCCCGGGGGCGGTTCCGGTGGCGGGCCGGGCACGGCCATCCGGCGCCCCATACCGACGGCACGAGCCTGGCCACGGTGCGCCAGCTCGCCGAACGCCGGTTCCGGCATGCCCTCGCCACCTATCGCCGGCTGCCGCCGGACCTGCGGGAGCGCCAGTGGCGCCTGGCGCTGGCGCGTCCGCTGCCGCCGCGGCTCGCCAAGGACGAGTTCGAATCCAGCCGGCGCTTCCGGGAGCGGCTCGACCGGGCCCGGAAGGCGTATCGCCAGAGCGTGGAGGACCACAACCGGCGGGTGTCGGAGCTGGAGACGGCCATCCGGGGCTTCCGCCGCGACCGCCGGCGCCTGCCCGCCTGGAAGCGGGAGCAGATCCTGCGCCGCACCTTCCTGGAGGTGCTCGGCGATCCCGAGCTGCGCGATATCCGCTACGACGCCGACAGCCGGACCTTCTACGGCGAGATCGTCGCCAACCGGGGCGGCGGGCTCCAGCGCACCGTGGCCCTGAAGCGGGCGGTGTCCCCGGAGGCGGCCCGGCGCCTCAAGCCCCGCCTGCAACGGGTCGATCCCGAGGTCACCTTCGAGGTCGGCGACGACGGCGGCCTGGAGTGGGCCGACGCGGCGGTGGCCGTGGACGGCACCCGCTACGCCCTGCTGCCCACCGGGGCGCCCGCGCCCGTGGACGTGCGCGTCCGGGTGGCCGGGCCGGCGCCGGAGCGCGTGGACCTCACCGGCCTCAGGGTCCGGGGGGCCGGCGAGGACCTGGACCTGACGGTGACCCGGGACCCGGAGATCCGCGCCCTGCAGGAGCGCATCGTCCAGGCCCGCGAGCGCATCGCCGCCGAGCGGCTCAAGGAGCGGCGCCTGGCCCGGCTCAAGGAGCGCCTGGCGGAGCTGCAGGGGCGCCGCGGCGCGGACGCCGCGCCCAACGCCCGGACCCGCGAGCTCCTGGAAGGGCTGCCCGAGGCGGCGCGCCCCCGTCCCCACGGCGTGGCCGTGATCATCGGCAATCGCCACTACGGCGGCGCGGACAGCGACATCCCGGATGTTCGCTACGCCCACAACGACGCCCGCGCCATGGCCCGCTTCGCCCGCCGCACCCTCGGCTTCCGGGCGGGCAACGTGGTGGTGCTCGAGGACGCCTCCAAGGCGCGTCTGGAGGCCTGGCTGGGCTCCGCCAGCCATCCGGGGGGGCGGCTGGCGGATCTGGTGAAGCCGGGCCGGTCGGAGGTGTTCGTCTACTATTCCGGCCACGGCGTGCCCGGGGCGCGCGAGGGGCGCAGCCACCTGCTGCCCGTGGACGCCTCCCCGGACCAGGTGGCCATCACCGGCTATGCCCTGACGACCCTCTACCGCAACCTCTCCCAATTGCCCGCCAAGCGCGTGACCGTGGCCCTGGACGCCTGCTTCTCGGGCCGCTCGCCCGGGGGCGCGGTGGTGCGCAACGCCTCGCCCGCCACCCTGACGGTGAAGGGGGTGCGGCCCGGGCTGGCGGGCGGCACCGTCCTGGCCGCCGCCGCGCCGGAGCAGATCGCCTCCTGGGACACGGAAGCGCGGCTGGGGCTGTTCACCCGGTACTGGCTGAAGGGGGTGAGTGGCGCGGCCGACGCCGACGGCGACCGCCGCGTCACCGCCGGCGAGCTGCACGACTTCCTCGGCGAGCGGGTCACCTACCAGGCCCGCCGGCGCTACGGCCGGGTCCAGGAGCCGCGCCTGTTCGGCCCGCCGGAGCGGGTGGTGGCGGAGCTGCCCTGAGGCGGGGGTGCTCCGGAAACGGCGGGCAAGGGAAGTTGACCGGAGCGCGGCGAGCCGCGATCCTTTCCCGGCCGGGGGCGGGAAGGATCACCAGGAACGGAAAGGCCACAAAGGGGAACGGCATGGCGGGGAAGGGCGGATGGCGGATTTTGACGGCGGCGGGCCTGCTGGCGGCGCTGCTGAGCGGCTGCGGCAAGGGCGGCGACGACGACACCGTGAAGCCGAAGCTGGACAGCCTCTGGGCGGAGCGGCTGAAGTATTGCAGCGAGTGTCATGACCCGGACCGGGATCCAGATTACGACGGCCCCGATATGTCCACGCAGGCGTCCTTCCTGGCCGGTCTGAAGGAACAAGACCACTCGGATTACGGTGATTGGAATATAGGATCAGATTGTAGTGGGGTCCCTTTTATTGACCCTGAGAAGCCGGGAAATTCCTTGATTATGGCGGCTTTGGTACTGTCGTATTCTGATCAGATAAGTGCAGACCATGGGAAGTGTGACACTTCCTACAGTTACCATAATGATGTTAGTGAGTCTTTCGACGCCGAAAAGGACGCCGACCTAATCAGTGCCCTGAAAACCTGGATCGCCAACGGCGCCAAGGACAACTAGGACGGCCCGGCGGTGAGCGGGGACGGCGGGAATCTCCGGCGCGCCGGGCGCCCTTGGCTCCGCTACGGGCTGTACGCCCTGGCGGGGCTCGGGGCGTTCGGGGCCGCCGTTCTGGTGGCGGTCTACTTCGCGCTGCGCTCGCCCGCCGTCATGGACCGGCTCCTGCCCGTGGCCAGCGACGTCCTAGAATCCACCGCCGGCGTGGCGCTGCGCGCCGAGCGGGTCCGCATCGACCTGCTGTCCGGCGCCGAGCTCCGGGGCCTGGAAGTCCGCTGGACCGATCCGCAGCGGGGCGAGGCGGTGGCCGCGGTGGACGCCGTCTCCCTGGCGTTCCGCCCCGGCGACCTCCTGGGCGGCCGCCTGTTCGTGGAGCGCCTGCGGGTGGCGGGGCTGGACCTGGACGCCGACCTGCGCCTTCCCGCTTCGTCCGGGGCCGAGCCCTCGGAGCCGGAGGGGGCGGCTCCCGTGCCCGGCGGGGATGCCGATACCCCGGCCGAGCCCGCCTGGCGGGGCCTGGCCAAGGCCCTGGCCGCCCCGCCGCTGGCGCTGCGCGCCGAGGAGCTGGCCGTCACCGACAGCCGCGTGGACCTGCGCGTGGTCCGATCCGGCCGCATCCTCCGCTACCGGACGCCCGTGGCGCTGCGCGGCAGCGCTCGCTGGGCGGCGGATGGCCTCCGGGCGAGCACCCGGCTGGATCTGGGCGCCGGGGAGGACGCCGCTCCGGGTACCCTCTTCCTGGATGGTGCCGGCGAGGGGGCGTCCCTGGCGGCGGAGGCCCGGCCCGCGCTGAGCCTGGCCCTGGACTGGACCCTTGAGCGCGCGGACTCCGGCTGGGCGCTGCGCGTGGATCCCCTGCGCCAGCGCTTCCAGCTCGCCGGCGCGCGGGTGACGGGCCGCTCGCCGGACGGCCCGGTCCGGGCGGAGCTGGCGGTGCTGGACCTCCGGGCCCGACTGTCCGCCGCCACCAGCGGGACGGCCCCCACGGACGGCGCGGGGCCGGCCGCGATCTTCCCGCTGCGCACCAACCTGACGCTCCGCGCCGGGCTCGACGGTCTGGACGCCGCCGCCGGCGGGCGCAGGCTGCGTCTGGAGCGGTACCGCCTGCAGGTGGACGGCGAGAACCACGCCCCGGACCCGGACCACCTGTTGGCCGATTTCCGGCTCACCGGCCGCCAGGAGCTGTCCCTGCCCGGGGCGTCCCTGGACGCCGGCGGCGGCCCCCGCGCCGCCCTGGAGGGCTTCCGGCTGCGCTCGGGCTGGAAGCTCCGGGACGGCGATAACCCCGAGGGCCGCATGCCGCCGCCGTTCACCTTCGAGGTGGGCCTGCAGGGCGGCGCGGACCGCCTCACCGCCTCGCTCCCCGGCGGCGAGGCGGCGCCCGCCGCGCTGCGTCTGGACGCGCCGAGCCACGCCTTCCGCCTCACCGGCTCCGTGGACCGGCCCGGGGATCTGCTCGCCGCCCTGCGGGCGGAGCTGCGGGGCGACCTGGGGCTCGATTCCCTGGAGGTCCGGAAGCAGGGCGCCGAGGGAAAGCGGGTCCTGCGCATGGCGGGGCCGGGGCTCACCGTCAACGGCTCCTTCGCCGAAGGGGCGGGCAGCCTGCAAGCGGACCTGGACCTCCCCGGGATCCGCACGCCCCTGGTGAAGCGGTCTTTCCGGGCCGGGCTCCGCGCCCGGGCGGAGAGCGATGCGGCCCTCGAGCGGCCGAGCGCCGGACTGGCGCTCCACCTGGACGGCGAGCGGCTGGCCTCCCTCTCGGCCTCCGCCCGCGACGAGGCCGGGACGCTTCGCCTGGACCACCGCCTGGCGGCCCGGCTCGGCGCCGGGCTCGCCGGATACCATGCCGCCGCCGTGCCGCTGCGGCGGCTCGGGGGCCTGCGCCTGGAGTGGGAGGGCGAGCAGCGCCTGGAGCACGGCGCCGAGTCCGTGCTGGACGCCGATTTCGGGGCCGTGGATGCCTGGCCCGCCGAGGGCACGGGGCTGCTGAGCGTGGCCCAGCTCGGCGAGCCCGCCGAGGCCCTTCCGGCCTGGGGGGAGCCGTTGCGGCTGGATTACCGCCTGGCCCGGGCGGGAGACTACACCGCCGAGCTGGCCCTCACCGCGCCCGCCCTGCGCGTGCCGCCCCTGGAGGAGCCCGTGCACCTCAAGCTGTACACCCACCAGGGTGCGGACTGGCCCCTCACCGAGGCCCGGGCCTACGGCCTGGCCTGGCTAGAGGGCGAGCGCCTGTTCTCCTACGGGCTTTCCCTGGACAACGCGCCCGGCGACTTCCGGCTGCGGACCGGGCTGGGTCTGGCCGCCGACCCGGATTGGGCGGCGCACTGGTCCGCCCTGAAGCCCCTAGAACGGGCGGGCCGCCTGGATACCGGCGTGAGCCTGCGGACCCGGGTGGCGCACCCCCATGACAGCATCCTGGCGCTGCGCCCGGGCGCCCTGGACGGCGTGGCGGTCGAGGCGGATCTGTCCCTGGCGCTTGCCCAGGGGCAGGCCGGTTCGCTGCTGCGCCTGCACCAGCCCCTGGTGCTGCGGGAGCACCTGGAGTGGTCGCCGGAGCATGCCCACCTGCGCGGCGGGCTGCGGCTGCCTTCCGCGGTCGTTCCGGGCCGCCTGGCGGCCGAGGGCCTGGCCCTGGACCACCATGCGCGCATGCGCCCCGGACGGGCGCCCGATTCGGGACGGCTGGAGGCGGGGCTGGAGGCGGCGCGCCTGGCGCTCCCGGGTGGAGAATCCGGGACGCAGCGGGACCTGGCGCCCCTTGCGGTGCCGTTGCGCCTGACCGTGGAAGGGGCCCGGGATGGCGGGGATGCCGAGCTGGAGAAACTGGCGCTGGCCCTGGGTGGCGGCCTGGCGGCGCTGGAGGCGGCGGGGCGCTTCGCCACGGACGGCGGCGAGGGAGCCCTGAGCGGCCGGCTCACCCTGCGTCCCCGGGAGGAAATGTGGCAGGCCCCGGCGCTCTCCGGCAGCGGCACCCTCCAGGCCCCCTGGCAGGTCACCTGGATGGACCGGCGCCGCTTCGCCCTGGAGGGACGCCTGGTCTTTCGCGATCTGGGGCTGCGCTCGGACCGGTTCCGGCTGGCCGGGCTCTCCGGCGAGATCCCCTTCCACGAGGAGCTGGAGCGCACCGATTCCGGCGGCCTGCGCTTCGCCTATCTGGCGGAGGCCGATCCCTTCCAACGGGTGGCCTTCAGCCGGGTCCGGCCCTATCTGGACCAGAGCTTCAGGCTCGACGCGCGCAAGCTGGAGGCCGGGGGCGTCGCCGCGGGTCCCCTGCGCGCCAGCCTGGACATGGAGCAGAACCTGCTGCGCCTGCGGCGGTTCGAGCTGGGGCTGCTGGGCGGTCACCTGGGCGGCGAGCTCTACCTGGACGCCACGCCCGGGGCCATGCGGGTGGGCTTCCTGGGCCGGGTCAGCCAGGTGGACCTGCGGCCACTGCTCGCCGACGAAGCGGGCGCCGCGCAGCGGGCGTACGCCCCCGTCAGCGCCCGGGCGGCGGTGAGCCTGGATGTGGCTCGGCTCCTGCTGGAGGGCCGGGTGGACATAACCCGCATCACCCGGGCCCAGCTCCTGCAGGTGCTGGCCCTGCTGGACCCGGCGCAGGAGGATCCCCAGCTCGACCGTATCCGCAGCGCTCTGCGCGTGGCCCACCCGCAGCGGGTGAGCCTGCGCATGCGCAATAGCCTCCTGGACCTGGAGGTGGCCCTTTCCGCCCTCAAGGAGCCCATCCGGGTGCGCGGCGTGCCCCTGACCCCGCTCCTGCAGCGCTATGCCGCCGACACCCTGCGGATGGCCGACCGTTTCCCCCTGGAGGAATGAGCATGCCCACGTCCCGCCGGAACCCGTTGCCGCTAGCGCCGCTGATCCTCCTTCCCGTCCTGGGCGGCTGCGTCAATCTGGCCCCGGAGGTGCACATCGCCGACCGCCACACGGTGCTGGAGCAGGACGCCTCCGGGAGCTGGCCGGAGCTGGAGAAGCGGTTCGACGAGCGGGTGCTGCGCATGGGGCCGGTGCCCCTGGCCGAGGACCCCCTGCACGGCAGCCGCCGGGAGCGGGCCTTCAGCGTCCTCAACGGCGCCTTCGTGAACGGCGAAGGGGAAGAGGGGGGCGGGTCGTAGTGGCCCGGGCTGATTGGCCGAACGGAAACCGTGTAGGAGCGGCCTCCCGGCCGCGACCCGTGGAGCGTGGCTCCGGGGGCCGCGACGCGGACGTCGCTCCCACAGGGCCTCGCAGGCCGCGTGCCCTGTTGCGCGCCGGCCTGGCCCTGCTCCTGCTGGTGCCCGCCGCGGCTCCCGCCGTGGACTGGGAGTCCAATCGGCTCAGGGAGCCGCGCAAGATCACCGTGGGGCCTGCCGACAACGCGGGGGCGGCGGTGGAGGCCGGGGGCGGGGGGCTCTATTTCTCCCGGGTGCGCAGTCAGGTCCCCGGGGTCTTCCGTCAGGACCTCCGTACCCAGCGCGCCCGCGCCGTGCTGCCGGGGCGGGGGGACGCCCGGGCGCCCGCCGTGGGTCCCGAGGGCACGCCGCTGGCCCTCGTCAGCTACCGGTTCGATGCCCGGGGGGATATCTGCCTGTACAGGGGGGAAAAGGCGGGGCTGGAATGCCTCACCGAGCCGGGACGCACGGAGCGTGCGCCGTTCTGGGCGGGCGCCGGGCGCGTGGGGTGGCTCCAGCGGCCCGCCTCGGGCGACGGCTGGGCGCTGGTGGTGCAGGACCTCGGCGGCGGCGAGCGCCGGACCCTGGCCGAGGGCGCGCTGTCCGCCCCCGCCGCCGACCCCTCCGGGCGGTACGTGGTCTACAACCGGGCGGCGGAGCGGCCCGGCGACCGGCCCCGGCTGGAGATCCACGACCGCCGGACCGGCAGGACCCACCGGCCGCCGCGCTTCGACCTGCCCGGCATCACGGGCTCGCTGGCCTTTTCCCGGGAGGGCCGGTATCTCTATTTCACGCACTACCTCAACGACACCAGCCTCGATCAGGTGATCGACGGCGCCGACCACGGGGTGGTGCTCCGCGTCCGCTTCCAGCGCCTGCTGACCGCCGAGGCGCCCTTCCTGCCCGAGCAGCTTACCTCCGTGGCCCGCAACTGCCGCTTCCCGGCGCTGGGTCCCGGACACCTCTATCTCACCTGCGCCTTCGAGGGGTCGCTCGACATCTACCGGCTGCCCGCCGGCGGCGCGGTGCCCGCGGACTGGGACGAGGAAAAGCTCCGGTCCGCCTACCGGGCTGCGCGCACCCATCCGGACCGGCTGCTGCTCCTGAACACCCTGCGCTACCGGCACGGCGGGGCCGATCCGCGCATGGTGGAGCGCCTGCTCAGCCATCACCTGGAGATCGGCGAGCTGCGCGCGGCGGGATACTACGTGGCGGAGCTGCGGCGCGCCTACGCGGAGCGGGGACGGGACCGCCTGGCCGCCTTCTACCGGATGCTCGGCCCCCTGCTGGAGGTCCGGAGCCTGGAGAAACGCCAGCCCCGCGGGGTGCGCACCACCGCCTTCCTGCGCCGGGTGCGGGCGGTGCGCCGGGAGCTGCAGCGCACTCCGGTCACCGCCGATCAGGGCGCCCTGCTGGCGGCGTATCTGGATGTTGCCGAGGGGGAGCGGCGGCGGGCCCTGGAGCGCCTGGACGGCCTGCGCCTAGCCGAGGGCGATCTGCTGCCGCTGGGGCGCTATCTGGCCTTCGCCCTCTACCGGCGCCTGTTGGAGGAGCGCGATCCGGGGCGGCTGCTGGACCATTACCCGGCCATGTACGGCGCCGCCGACCTCTCCCGGGAGGCCCGGCTCTACTACGCCTTCCGGTACCTGCGGCTCCTGGCGCGGCTGCACGGCAGCGGCGGCGAGCGCCTGGAAATCCTGGGATCCCGGCTCACCGAGCCGCCCGGTGCGGGCGTGGCCGCTCTCTTCCGCGCCGAGCGGGCCGCCCTGGAGCTGGCGGCGGCCGAGGGCGAGGAGGCGCGGCAAGCGGCCTATCGCGAGATCCGCGAGCTGCTCTCGGAGGCCCGGGAGGATCCGGTCCTGCGGCGCGTCCAGCACGTGCGCGCCATCCGGGTGCTGGGCGCCGCCGACGATTACGAGTACATGGAGCTGCTGTCCCGCCACTGGCTGCTGAGCACCCATGTTTCGGAGATGGGCTTCCCCTACGTGGCCGAGCAGTACGCCGTCGCCGTCACCGACAAGGCCTACGGCCTGCTGGCGCAGGGGGAGGGGGACCGGGCCTTCCTGTCCTTCTACAGCGTCCTGCGCCAGACCAACGACCTGGAGGCCCATTACCGCTACATCACCCTGGGGCTCGGCCGGCTGGACCGGAGCGACGAGGTGGAGCGCAGCTACGGCATGCTGCGCGAGCGGGAGCTGCTGGGCGAGAGCGGCCCCTATGTCCGGGCCCTGCGCCTGCTGCTGCCCGATTCCGGCCGCCCCACCGACGAGGAGCTGGATCGCGCCATCGCGCTGCTGGAGGAGCTACCGCCCACGGGCATATCGCCGGCCATGGGGGAACTGCTGCTGGGCTACGCCCACCACCGCAAGCTGGCGCGCGGCCGGAAAGGGCGGAGCTACGACAAGGGCCGCTTCCAGCAGGCCCACCGCCACTACATGCTCGCCCTGGACCTGGCCCACGAGAATGCCCGCATCCGGGCGGCGGTGCTACAGAACCTCGGCCTGCTGCATGTCGGCGTGGGCAACTACGCCATGGCCGCGGACTTCTACGGCCGCCGCGCCGGCCTGCCGTTCGCTTCCGGAGCGGGAGAGGCGGCCCTGCGCTGGAAGCTCGCCCGCGCCCTGTTCTACGTGGACCGACCGGACCGCGCCCGGCGGCAGGCCGAGCTGGGCCTCGACGTCGCCGAACGGCGGGAGGGCCTGGCCGCGGCGCCCTTCCGGGAGAAGGCCGCCTTCTATGCCCTCCAGGCCGGGGCATACGAGGCGGCCACGGCGCACTACGCCGCGCTGCTGGAGGGGGGCGGGGCGCCGGAGGGCGCCCATGGGGCACGCATCCGGCTGGCCTATGGCTATGCGCTGCTCAAGGCGGAGCGCCCGGAGGCGGCCCGGAAGCATCTCCGTGCGGCGGGGGCGGGTGGGGCACCCCCTCCCCGGCGCCGGTTGCTGGCGCTCGGCCTGCTGGCCGAGGCCGCTCCGGGACCGGCTGAGGCGGCCGGATACCGGCGCGAGCGGATCGCCCTGTGGGAGCGCTTCACCGGCGAAGCCAGGCGGATTGGCTATTCGGAGACGGACCGGCTGCGCTTCCTGAGCAAGGACTACCAGCAAGTGGCCGCCGCGGAGGAGCGCCTCGGGCGGATCGGCGCCGCACGGGAGGCCATCCTCCGGGGGCTGGCGGCGGCCCGGGAATGGGCCGCGACAACGGGCAGTCCCGGCGGCGTGCCGGTGTACCACGGCCTGGTCAACTACCTGAGCCTCGGGGTGCGGCATCCGGAGGTTTTCGACGGGGCCGATCCGGAGTGGCTCGGGGAGCGCATGGACGCGACCCTGGCGGCCTACGCGGACCTGCCGGGGGCCACCGCGATCACGCGGACCCGGCAGCTCAAGCTGCGTATGCTCTGGAAAGCCTACGGAAGGGCACCGGCGGCGCCCCCGCCACGCCGTATCCTGGAATCGGAGGCTGCCCGGAGCCTCAAGGCGGCCCGGCCCGGGCTGTACGGCGAGCTGGAGGCGCTGGCGGACCGGCTCACTTCCCTGTAAAAAAGCCTCCCACCCGATCCGGGTGGGAGGCGCTTGGGCGGGCGGAGACCCGGATCGGAATCAGATCTCAAGACGCTTGTGCTTGCCCTTGGGCTGGTCGCCGTCTGCGCCGCGCTGCTGGGCCCGCATGGTCTCGTACTCGCTGTAGCTGCCCTCGGTGAAGATCACCTGGCCGTCCTCCTCGAAGGCCATGGTGTGCGTGGCCACGCGGTCGAGGAACCAGCGGTCGTGGGAGACCACCACGGCGCTCCCGGGGAAGTCGAGCAGGGCCTGCTCCAGGGCGCGCAGGGTCTCCACGTCCAGGTCGTTGGTGGGCTCGTCGAGCAGCAGCATGTTGCCGCCGCGCTTGAGGAGCTTGGCGAGGTGGACGCGGTTGCGCTCGCCGCCGGAGAGGTCGCGCACCTTCTTCTGCTGCTCGGAGCCGCTGAAGTTGAAGCGGCTCACGTAGGCGCGCGAGTTCACCTCCCAGTTGCCCACCTGGATGTGGTCGGCGCCGCCGGAGATCTCCTCCCAGACCGTTTTCTCGCCGTCCAGGGCGTCCCGGGACTGGTCCACGTAGGCCAGCTCCACCGTCTCGCCCAGCTCGATGGAGCCGCCGTCGGGCTGCTCCTCGCCGGTGATCATGCGCAGCAGGGTGGTCTTGCCGGCGCCGTTGGGGCCGATGACGCCGACGATGGCGCCGCTCGGCACCACGAAGGACAGGCCCTGGTAGAGCTCGCGGTCGCGGAAGGTCTTGGTGAGGTTTTCCGCCTCGATGACCTTGTCGCCCAGGCGCGGCCCCGGCGGGATGTAGATCTCGTTGGTCTGGGCGCGCTGCTGGTACTCCGGGCTGGAGAGCTCATCGAGGCGCTTGAGCCGGGCCTTGTTCTTGGACTGCCGGCCCTTGGGATTGGACTGCGCCCACTCCAGCTCCTCCTTCATGGCCTTCTGGCGGGCGCTCTCCTCCTTCTCCTCCTGCTCCAGGCGCTTCTCCTTGTACTCCAGCCACGCGGAGTAGTTGCCCTGGAACGGATAGCCGTGGCCCCGGTCCAGCTCCAGGATCCAGCCGGCCACGTTGTCGAGGAAGTAGCGGTCGTGGGTAACGGCCACCACGGTGCCCGGGAACTCGCCCAGGTAGCGCTCCAGCCACTCCACCGATTCGGCGTCGAGGTGGTTGGTGGGCTCGTCGAGGATCAGCATGTCCGGATTGGACAGCAGGGTCCGGCACAGCGCCACCCGGCGCCGCTCGCCGCCGGAGAGGCTGGAGACGTCGGCGTCCCAGGGGGGAAGATTGAGGGCGTCGGCGGCGATCTCCAGCTTGCGGTCCAGCTCCCAGGCGCCGGCCGCGTCGATCTTTTGCTGCAGCTCGCCCTGCTCCTCGATGAGGGCGTTGAAGTCGGCGTCGGGGTCGGCGAAGGCCGCGGTGACCTCGTTGTAGCGGTTGAGCAGGGCCTTGGTTTCCGCCACCCCCTCCTCCACGTTGCCCTTCACGTCCTTGTGCTCGTCGAGCTGGGGCTCCTGCGGCAGGTAGCCGATATTCAGGCCGGGCTCGGGTCGGGCCTCGCCGTCGAACTCGGTGTCCACGCCCGCCATGATGCGCAGCAGGCTGGACTTGCCGGCGCCGTTGTAGCCCAGCACGCCGATCTTGGCGCCGTGGAAGAAGCTGAGGTTGATGTCCTCGAGGATGGTCTTTTTGGGCGGCACGACCTTGGTCAGGCCGCTCATGGTGAATACGTATTGCGCCATGACAACCTTCTCGGTGCGGTTGGTCGGCGGGGTGGACCGCGGATTTACGGGCTGAGCCAGCGCATTTCCCGGTGGCCGGGATGCGCCCAAGGGGCTTGCGGTCCCCGCGCCGGGCCCGGCGCGGGGACCGCCCCACGGAATCCCCGAAGGATAACACGCCCTTTCGCTTTGGGTCGCCCCGGGAGCCGTGCACCAGCAATGGGCGCGGTCGCCCCTCCCTTGGGCAAGGCCCGCCGGGAGGTCCGATTGCCCCGGTATCCGCACCCCGTAGCCGCCCGGGAGCCATCGCGCCCTCATGGGTCGATGGCCATCGTATACCCGCCTCCGGGCATCGTGCATCACCCGTATTTTCCGAACCGAGGGCGCGTCTTCAACCTGGAACCGGTGCTTGCGGGAGCTCGGCCGTGGCCCGCCTCTCCGGGCCGACGAGAGGCTCGCCCCGTTCCGCATCCGGAGGCCGAGGCCCGCGTGCGTACGACCGAGGGCAGGCGCGAGCCGGGGCGCCTGTGCTCTATTGTGTGGTTTTTGGAACACCTGCGCCATGAGCCGGGCAGCAAAGGGGTGGGTGATCGTTATCCCAAACGAGGTGCAGGTTTTTCCTTAGGTTGGGCTTCGCGCCTTAGGGGAAAAAGGGCAGTAATCAGGACGGTTCCGGAGGGTTTCTCCTGCGGAAAAGCGCGCCTGCGCCGCTTAATGGGTGGAATAAGCAATTTGTGGAAATTATTCGTATAGAACTGTCGGTTTTCGGCGACACGCAATCTGGCTGAAATTGCGCCGTTTGTAGGATACGGCGTGCCCAGCGGGCCCGCGCAACGTTGGGAGATAGCAACACCGTGCTGTACCGGCAGATCAACGCCGCGGCGCTTCTTCATAAAAATGACTAGCAAATCCTTTATTTATATTTTGGTACAACATTTGCAATTGTCTGCATAAAGCTTCCAAACCGTAATTTTCCATCAACTAAGGAGTGGTTTCTCCAGGAGGAGGAATGCAGATGCACGCCAGCCAACTTGAATGGCACACGGTGCTGAGCTCGGCAATCGACAATCTGAGCGCCCAGGAACGGATCCTGGAATCCCTGGAGGTGGACGCCGAATGCGGTGAGTCCTGGGGCCAGGAGGACGTTATCCATCGCGCGCATTGGCGCTCCCACCGCCGGCAGTGCCGGTTGGCCCTTTCCATTCTCGAAAAGCTGTCCAAGGACCCCGAGGCGCCCGATAACGGCAAGCGCCGCAAGATCGTCACCGTCCTGGACGCGGAGTTCGACCGTCTCGGAGAGGAGTGGCCCCGTTAGGGAAGCGCCGCGGACCCGGCGCGCCGGCGGTAGGTTCCGAATTTCCGAAAAGGGTGGGACGCGGACCGGGCGGGTATTCCCCGCCCGGTCTTTTTTGCGGCGAGCTCCGCTCTGCGGGTCCCCGCCACTCAGCACCGGTCCGGAATATCCGCCAGTATCCGGTCGTATTCGGGGCCCATGCGTCGCCAGTCGAATTCCGAGGCCGCCGTGGCGAGCCGCTCGGAACCGCCGGGCGGTCCCTCCCGGATCAGCCGGCGCAGGCGGCGGCGGAGCTCGTCCTCGCTTTCGTACAGGCAGTGCTCCCGCCAGGCCGCCGGGAGGAGCTCGGGATAGGCCTGGCGCCGTGGCAGCAGTGGGAAGGCGCCGCAGTACATCGCTTCCATGACGCTGATGCCGAAGAAGTCGTGGTGGGAGGTTACCGGCAGGATATCCGCCGCCCAGAGCCAGGCGGCATAGGTGGCGCGGTCCTCGACGTAGCCGAAATGGGCGATGCGCCCGTGCAGCCGCCGTCGGGCTTCCTCGAATATCGGGTAGCCCCGTTTGGGCGCGCTGCCGAGTACCGCCACCCGAAAATGCAATCCCTCCCCGGCCAGGTCGAAGAGGATCCGGAAGAAGGCGTCCGGGTTCTTGTCGTGCGCCCAGCGGTGGTTCCAGAGGAGAAGCGGCGGCTCCTGCCCGGCCGCCGCCGTGGGACGGTGGGGGTCCAGGGCCTCCAGGTCCAGGCCCAGGGGGAGCACCGCGCTCTTGGCCGCCACTGCCTCGATCCCGTCCGGGTCCGCGTGATCGCGGATCCCCGTGAGCATGGTCCGGGCCCCTTCCAGGAGGCTGTCCCGGTTGAAGGCGGAGTTGAAAAGCACCCGGTCGGCGGCCAGGGCGGTGGCGTAATTGATGAAGCCGTAGTGGCTGTCCCGGCCCTGGGCCGTGTCCGTGTCCTCCGGGGAGCGGGGATAGGCGAACTGGTTCTCGTGGAAATAGGCGGCCACCGGAATGCTCGCGGTCTGCTCGCGGGTAAGGGCGAGAAAGGTGGTGAGATCCAGGAGGTCCGTGGCCAGGATCAGATCCGGGCGCCGTTGCGCCGCCCGGAATCGCTCGGCCAGGGTGATGGCGCCGCCGTGCATGCGCCATTTCCAGTTGCGGCCGGGCAGGGAAAGGATCTCCACGCTGTGCCGGCTGTGCCTTTGCAGGCCCAGTGCCCAGGCGGCGTGGGAGCCTCCGAAGAAGGGTTCCAGAAGCAGGATGTGCAAGAAAATTGTCTCCCGGGGTTGACCGCGGTACGCCCCAGCGACGAATTTTCCCTGGAGGGGAACGCGAATTCAAAAGGGGCGGAACCGTTCCCGCCCCGGTGTCAATCCGAGGAGTGCTTTCCATGTCCATAAGGGTTTTCCGCCGTATCCCGGGCGGAATCGGGGCGGCGCTGTCGGCCGCCGCGCTTCTGGCCGGCTGTGCCACCATGGGCCAGGGATGGTCCGTTGACGGCGGCGAGCCGGTGTACGTGGTGGATCAGTCCGCCGGAAAGCTGGCGGTGGTGGACCCCCAGGGGGGCGAAGTGGTCGATGAGGTGGACGTGGGCCGGACGCCCACCTATAACGCGGTGACCCCCGACGGCAGGTACGTGCTGGTGACCGCCACCGCCGAGGAGACCCTGTACGTGGTGGACACCGGGAGCCGCGAGGTGGTGGACAAGCTGGAGCTCGGAGACACGCCCAAGGGCGTGGGGGTGACCCCCGACGGACAGTTCGTCTACGCCGTCAACGAGGGCGCGGGGACCGTGGACATCTTCGAGGTGGGTAGCTGGGCGCACGTCAAGGAGGTCTCGGTGGGCAGCGCCCCGCACAACGTGGCCTTCGACGACAAGCGCAAGATCGCCTACATCAGCAACGGCGGCTCCAACACGGTGAGCCGAATCCGCTATACCAACCATACCCGGCTGGGGCAGATCGGCCTCGCGGGCGAGGGTGTGCCGCACAATCTGGTGGTCAGCCCCGACGGCACGTACCTGCTGGTCACTCGCAACCGGAGCCGGGACATGGCGGTGGTGGACCTGGAGAGCGGCCAGGACATCGTCCACATCCGGCTTTCGCAGGGGCACCACGGCATCGACATGAATCCCGACGGCCGCTGGGTATACGTCACCGGCATCGGCGGCTCCGTGGTCAATGTCATCGACCTGGGCCGGTTCGCCCGCGTGGGCCAGGTGGAGGTGGGGCAGGGCCCGCACGGGGTCCGGTTCAGCGCCGACGGCGAGCGGGCCTATGTGACCGTGCAGGGCACCAACGAGGTGGTGGGCCTTGAGGTCGAGAACCACGCCATTATGCGCCGGATCGAGGACGAGGGCGGGCCCTTCTGGCTGTCCGTCCGGGGTCGGTGATCCGGACGCCGTCCCACCTTTCCGGGCCTCCCGCGCGGGAGGCCTTTTTTGCGTGAATCCGGGGGTCAGGGCAGCTCGGTGACGGCCACCAGCTCGTTGAACAGGCCCTGAAGCGTTTCCGGATCCTCCGCCCGCTCCGCCCGGTCGAGGACCTCCGCGGTCAGGTGCGGGGCGAAGATGCGGATGAACTCCCGGGTGAAGCCGCGCAGCGGCTCCTCGCTGCGGAAGGCGATGCTGGTGATGCTGGGATCGAAGAGGTGGCCGGCATCCAGCGCCACCAGATCGTCGTCCTGCGGCGACTCCAGCGCCATACGCGCCACGATTCCCACCCCCATGCCCGCCCGCACGTAGGTCTTGATCACCTCCGCGTCGGTGGCCGCCAGCACCACCTCGGGCTCCAAGCCCTGTTCCTCGAAGGCCGCGCTCACCCGCGACTGCCCGGTAAGGCCGAAGACATAGGTTACAAGCGGGAAGGCGGCCAGCCGTTCCAGGGTTACCGGACGCTCCTCGGTGAGCGGGTGTCCGGGGGGCACCACCAGGCAGCGGTTCCACAGATAGCAGGGCAGCAGCACCAGTCCCTCGAACAGGTGCAGGGATTCGGTGGCGATGGCCAGATCCGTCTCGCGCCGGACGAGCATGCCGGCGATCTGCTGCGGGGTGCCCTGATGGAGGCGGAAGCGCACCTCCGGGTGCAGCTCGCGGAAGCGCCGGATGGTTTCCGGGAGCGCGTAACGGGCCTGGGTGTGCGTGGTGGCCAGGGTCAGGGTGCCCTGTCCGGGCTCGCGGTACTCGGTGGCCACCTGCTTGATGTTGGTGATCTCGCGCAGGGCGCGCTCGGCGTAGGCCAGCACCGCCTCCCCGGCGGGAGTCAGGTGGGAGAGCTGCCGGCCGGAGCGCGCGAACAGGGGCAGGCCCAGCTCCTCCTCCAGCAATCGGAGCTGCTTGCTGATGCCCGGCTGGGAGGTGAACAGGCGCTCCGCCGCGGCGGTCACGTTGAACCCGGTGCGTACCACCTCCCGGAAGAATTGCAGCTGGCGAAGGGTCATGAGATCGGCATAGAACCAAAAGTTTGGTTGTTATGAGAACAAAGAATTTCTCATGAACGGCGTCGGTCCCTAGTCTCTATTACCAGATTCGACGCCAACGGCGGACGGCTCAAAACATCCCAAGGAGACAGGCAATGGCACTGAGGCTAGGCGACCAGGCACCGGACTTCACACAGGATTCCAGCATCGGCTCCCTGAATCTCTACGAATGGGCGGGCGACAGCTGGGTGGTCCTGTTCTCCCATCCGGCCGATTACACCCCCGTCTGCACCACGGAGCTCGGGCGCACGGCCAAGCTGGCCAAGGAATTCGAGAAGCGCAACGTCAAGGCCGTCGGTCTCAGCGTGGATTCCTCGGAATCGCATAAGGGGTGGATCGAGGACATCAACGAGACCCAGAGCACCGAGGTGAACTTTCCCATCATCGCCGATCACGACCGGAAAGTCTCCGAGCTCTACGACATGATCCACCCGAATGCCGACACCACCCTGACGGTGCGCTCGGTGTTCGTGATCGATCCCGACAAGCGGGTCCGCATGACCCTGACCTATCCGGCGAGCACGGGGCGCAATTTCGACGAGATCCTGCGGGTCATCGATTCCCTCCAGCTCACCGATAACTACAAGGTGGCCACGCCGGTGGACTGGAAATCCGGGGACGACGTGGTGATCGTGCCGACCCTGACCGACGAGGAAGAGCTCAAGCGCCGCTTCCCCAAGGGCTACGAGGCTGTTCGCCCGTACCTGCGGATCACGCCGGACCCGTCCCGCTAACGGCCGGCACCCGGGGCACCTGCCCGCATGAGGCCCTCGTGCATCCGGGATGATAAAAAAAATTCATCCATGCATAAACCTTTATTGGGGTTGTCGCGATGGAACTGCCCATTCCGGAAACGTTCGTGAAACCGGAAAACGCCGTCCAGCACCGGCCGCAGTCGCCCGCCCGGCGGGCCTCGGCACCGGTTCCATTCCCGGAGGAGCGCCGCGCGGGCAAGGGGGACTACTACCCCATGCTGCCCGCCGGGTGCGCCGGCTAGGCCCCGGAAAGGACCCCCGATCAGCGGAAATGCTCCGGCTCCCCCTCTGGGGGAGTAGGGCAGGCTCACCCCGCTTTCCGGGCGAGGAGCCCGGGAGATCCCGGGACGCGCGACGCAGGAATCTACAAGGAAGGAAACAATTGGCTATGGGTGCAGTCACCGAGACGCTTCCGGAAGCGAAGGCCCGGCGCGTGGCGGAGGAGCTGCGGCGCATCGGGGCCGCCCATTCGCCGGCGGTGCTGGCCAGCAGTCTGGGCGCGGAGGACATGGTCCTCACTGACCTGATCAGCCGCGAGGCCCCGGGTATCGCCGTGTTCAGTCTGGACACGGGCCGCCTGAACGCCGAGACCTACGAGCTGATGCAGCAGGTCAAGACCCGCTACCCGGACCTGGATTACCGGATCTACGCCCCCGAGGCCGCCGATGTGGAGGCGCTCGTGCAGGGGTACGGACCCAACGCCTTCTACGAGAGCCTGGACCTGCGCAAGCAGTGCTGCCACGTCCGCAAGGTGAAGCCCCTGCAGCGGGCCCTCGCCGGGAACAGCGCCTGGATCACGGGCATGCGGCGGCTCCAGTCGGTGACCCGCAAGGACCTGGAACCGGAGACCTGGGACGAGGCCAACGGGCTCTACAAATTCAATCCCCTCTACGACTGGAGCCAGGCGGAGGTCTGGGGCTACATCCGCGCCCACGGCGTCCCTTACAACGCGCTCCACGAGCAGGGCTACGCCAGCGTCGGCTGCGCCCCCTGCACCCGGCCCATCGCTGCGGGCGAGGACGAGCGGGCCGGCCGCTGGTGGTGGGAGGACCCCGAGGCCAAGGAATGCGGCCTCCACCTCAACCGCGAATCCTGAGCGGGCGGCAGGGGGCCCGGCCAGCGTCCGGAACGGCCCCGCCCCTCGGCCCGGCTACCCGAAAAGAACCGCAAGAGACGTTTCCCATGCGTACAGCGAACCCGCTGCCCGAAGTGCCGCCCCACGGCGGCCGTCTGGTGAACCGGCTGTTGTCCGGCGCGGAGGCGGAGGAAGCCCGCGCCCAGGCCGCGGCGCTTCCCGCCGTATCCCTTTCCTCCCGGGCCCTGGCCGACCTGGAGTGTCTGGCCACCGGGGTTTATTCCCCGCTCGAGGGGTTCATGGATGGCTCGGATTTCCAGGCCGTGGTTTCCGGAATGCAGCTCGCCGGCGGGGAGCCCTGGACCGTCCCGGTGACCCTGCCGGTGGGGGACGCGGTGGCCGGCTGGGTGAAGCCCGGAAGCCGCTTGGCCCTCCAATGGCAGGGCGCGCCGCTGGGCGTTCTGGAGGTCTCCGACTGCTTCCGGCCCGATAAGGAGGAGGAGGCGGTACAGGTCTTCGGCACCGGTGATGCCGATCATCCCGGTGTTGCCGCCCTGTACGAGGGCGAGGATTTCCGCCTCGGCGGTACGGTGTGGGCCTGGGATCTGCCCCGCCAGGACCCCTTCGCCCCCTACCGCTGGACGCCGGCGGCGGTGCGCAAGGCGATCGCGGACCGCGGGTGGCGAAGCACCGCCGCCTTCCAGACCCGCAATCCCATCCACCGCGCCCACGAGCACCTGCAGAAGGTGGCTTTGGAGGTGGTGGACGGGCTGCTGGTGCATCCCCTGGTGGGCACCACCAAGCAGGGGGACATTCCTCCCGAGGTTCGGCTGGATACCTACGAGGCGGTCCTGAGCCACTACTACCCCCGGGAGCGGACCCTGCTGACGGTGTTCCCCGCCGCCATGCGCTACGCGGGTCCCCGGGAGGCGGTCATGCACGCCATCGCCCGCAAGAATTACGGCTGCACGCATTTCATCGTGGGACGCGATCATGCGGGGGTGGGGGACTACTACGGCACTTACGAGGCGCAGGAGATCTTCGACCGCTTCAGCCTCGACGACCTGGGTATCCAACCGCTTAAGTTCGACCACGCCTTTTTCTGCCGGGCGTGCGACCAGATGGCCTCCATTCGGACCTGCCCCCATTCCACGGAGGAGCGGGTGGTGCTGTCGGGCACCGAGGTGCGCCGCATGCTGCGCGACGGCGAGCACCCGCCGCCCGAGTTCACCCGGCCCGAGGTGGCGGAGATCCTGGTGGACGCCTTCCAGGAATCCGGCGCCCAGCGTGCCTGAGCTCCCCCTCAAACGGCCCAGGGAAGTGCTTGCTTATGCAGTCGACGCCGCTCAGTGAACATTCCAGCCCCCTGACCCGGGAGCAAGCGGAACAGCTCAACCGGCTCAAGGAGGATCTGGCTCCGGAACAGGCCACCTGGATCAGCGGGTACCTGGCCGGACTGGTGGGTGCCGGTGCCTCCGCCACGGCCACCCCCGCCCCGGAGACGGGCGCGGGGGTGGCCACCCTGCCATCGCTTACCGTGCTGGTGGGCTCCCAGACCGGAAACGCCCAGGGCGTGGCCCAGCAGGCCGCCGAGCGGGCCCGGGAAGCCGGGTTCGAGGCGGAAGTCAAGGACATGGGGAGCTACAAGAACAAGCAGCTCCGCAGCGAGGATTACCTGCTGGTGATCTGCAGCACCCACGGCGAGGGAGAGCCGCCGGACAACGCCCTGGATCTCCACGAATTCCTCCACGGCCGCAAGGCCCCCAAGCTGGAAGGGACCCGCTTCGCCGTACTGTCCCTGGGGGACCGCAGCTACGACCACTTCTGCCAGACCGGCAAGGACTTCGACGGCAAGCTGGAGGAGCTGGGCGGGGTCCGGCTCGCGGAGCGTACGGACTGCGACGTGGACTTCGAGGCGGACGCCGATGCCTGGATCGACCGGGTCCTGGAGGCCCTGGGCCAGGAGTCCGGAGCCGCCGGGACGGGAGCCGGCAACGTGGTGCCCCTGGCCACGGAGAAGAAGGGCACCGCGGAGAGCCGCTATTCCCGCAAGCATCCCTTCCCGGCCACGGTCCTGGAGAACCAAGCCCTCACCGGCCGCGGTTCCAACAAGGGAACCCGGCACCTGGAGCTCTCCCTGGAGGGGTCGGACCTCACCTATGAGCCCGGCGACTCCCTGGGCGTGTTTCCGGTGAACCGCCGCGAGGCGGTGACCGAGCTGCTGGAATCGCTGGGCCTGGAGGCCGGGGAGCCGGTCCCCACCCCCAAGGGGGAAGAGGTGGCCCTGGAGGAGGCCCTGCGGCGCCATTACGAGATCCGCCTGCTGGCCCCCCCGGTGGTGGAGGCGTGGGCGGAGCTGGCCGGCTCGGAGGCGCTCGGCGCGCTGGCGGCGGAGGACAACCGGGCCGCCCTGCGGGAGTACCTCCACGGCCGCGAGCTTATCGACCTGGTGCGGGATTATCCCGTGGGCGGCGTCTCCGCGGGGAATTTCGTCGGCGCGCTGCGCCCGCTCCAGGCGCGGCTGTACTCCATCGCCTCCGGACCCAGCGCCAGCCCGGACGAGGCCCATCTCACCGTGGGTCTGGTGCGTTACTGGAGCCACGGGCGCGACCGCTACGGTGTGGCCTCCAACTGGCTGGCGGACGTGGTGGAGGAGGGGGACGAGCTGCCGGTGTACGTGCACCGGAATCCCAACTTCCGGCTTCCCGAGGATCCGGACGCGCCGATCATCATGATCGGGCCGGGTACGGGGGTGGCGCCCTTCCGCGCCTTCCTGGAGGAGCGCGAGGAGACGGGGGCCGGCGGCGCGAACTGGCTGTTCTTCGGCGAGCAGCACTTCCGGACCGATTTCCTCTATCAGCTGGATTGGCAGCGCTGGCGGCGGGAAGGGGTCCTCACGCGCATGGACGTGGCCTTCTCCCGGGACCAGGCGGAACGGGTGTACGTCCAGGACCGCCTCCGGGAGCGGGCACGGGAGCTCTACCAATGGCTGGAGGAGGGCGCCCACGTCTATGTCTGCGGCGACGCCGTGGGCATGGCGCCGGCCGTGCACGGCGCCATGGAAGCGGTCATCCGGGAGGAAGGGGGCCACGGTCCCGAGGAGGCGGCCCAGTACCTCAAGGATCTGCAGAAGGCCGGGCGCTATCAGCGCGACGTCTACTGAGCCATCAGGAATTTCTCATGCGTGACGAAAAACCGTCGACCGAGGGGCTGCACCCCAACGAGCGCCTCAAGGCCGACAGCGACTATCTTCGCGGGACCATCGAGCAGGGGCTGGCCGATCCCATCACCGGGGCCATCGCCGAGAGCGACACCCAGCTCCTGAAGTTCCACGGCAGCTACATGCAGGACGACCGCGACCTCCGGGACGAACGGCGCCGGCAGAAGCTTGAGCCCGCCTACTCCTTCATGATCCGGGTGCGGATGCCGGGCGGGGTGTGCACCCCCGAGCAGTGGCTGGCACTGGACCGGCTGGCGAGCCAGTACGCCAACGGCACCCTGCGCCTCACCACGCGCCAGACCTTCCAGTTCCACGGCATCCTGAAGGGCGACCTGAAGCCTACGATCCAGGGAATCAACGCGAGCCTGCTGGACACCATCGCCGCCTGCGGCGACGTGAATCGCAACGTCATGTGCCACCCCAATCCGGACCGCTCGGAGATCCACCGGCAGACCTACGATTGGGCGCGGCGCATCAGCGAGCACCTGCTGCCCAATACCCGGGCCTACCACGAGATCTGGCTGGACGGGGAGCGGGTGGCCGGGACGCCGGGGACGGATTCCGAGCCCCTGTACGGGCCCACCTATCTGCCCCGCAAGTTCAAGATCGCCATGGCGGTTCCGCCCAGCAACGACGTGGACGTCTATGCCCACGATCTGGGCTTCATCGCCATCGTCGAGGACGGCGAGCTGCGGGGCTTCAACGTCACGGTGGGCGGTGGCATGGGCATGACCCACGGCGAGCCCGCCACCTTTCCCCGGTTGGCAGATGTCCTGGGGTTCTGCGCGCCGGAGCGGGCCGTGGAGGTGGCGGAGCAGGTCCTGGCGGTGCAGCGGGACAACGGCGACCGGGTGGACCGCAAGCACGCGCGCCTCAAGTACACCATCGAGGACATGGGCCCGGCGGCGTTCCGGGAAGCGGTGGAGGCGCGCCTGGGCTGGGCGCTGGAGCAGGCCCGCCCGTTCCACTTCGAGGACAACGACGACCGTTACGGCTGGCACCAGGGCGAGGACGGCAACTGGCACGCCACCCTGTTCATCGAGAACGGCCGTATCAAGGACAGCGCGGACTATCCCCTGATGACGGGGCTTCGGGAGGTGGCCCGCAACCTGTCGGGGGAGATCCGCCTGACCCCCAACCAGAACGTCATACTCAGCAATATCCCCGACGCGGAGCGTCCCCTCGTGGAGGACCTCCTCCGGGAGCACGGTCTGGACCGTGCCCTGGGCGGGCATTCCGGCATGCGGCTCGGCTCCATGGCCTGCGTGGCGTTCCCCACCTGCGGCCTGGCCATGGCCGAGAGCGAGCGCTATCTGCCGGAGCTTATCGGTGCGTTGGAGGCGACGCTGGAGGAGGTGGGACTCCGCGAGGACACTATCCGGGTACGCATGACCGGATGCCCGAACGGCTGCGCCCGGCCCTATCTGGGCGAGATCGGCCTGGTGGGCAAGGCCCTCGGCCGCTACAACCTCTATCTGGGTGCCGGATACGCGGGGCAGCGCCTGAACAGGCTGTACCGGGAGAACATCACCACCGACCAGATCCTGGAGGAGGTCCCGCCCATCATCCGTCACTACGCCGAGGAGCGGGAGCCGGGCGAGCCCTTCGGGGATTTCGTCATCCGCAAGGAATATGTCCGGGAGGTGAAGGCGGGACGCGCCTTTCATGATTGAAATTTGCCGCTATAATCTCCCGGCCAAAGGAGCGAGACAATGACAGCAACGCACAAGGTGGACGTGCGCGGGGTGTCCTGCCCCGAGCCCCTGCAGACCCTGATCGCCGAGATCCGCCAGGTGGAGCCCGGACAGTCCCTGGAGCTGCTCAGCACGGACCCGGCCGTGGAGAAGGATGTCCGCGCGTGGCTGGGCAAGGCCGGCCATCACCTGGAGGAAGTGTCCGCGGAGGACGAGGGGGTCTATCGCCTGCGCATCCGGCGGAAGGTGCCCTACGAGTAGGGTACCTTCCGCCGGACCCGGACCGGCCGGGAAGCGGGCGGGGCTCCGGCAGGGGGCGCCGGCCCGCAAGCCGTGACCCACATGCGGCGGATGCGGATATAGCGCCTTATATCCCGAAGATTGGCCAGCACCCCGATAATCAGCAGCGCGCCGAGCCCCCTCCCCACCCATCCCATCCGGTTCCCGCCTGCTGTTCTAGCCATCACCGGCACTCCCTTCGTTTTCTGACCCCGGCGTGGACAGGGTTCGTTCCGGGGCGCGCATCCCGGCAGCAGGAGGGGCGGAGCGGTCCCGCCCAAGCACAGGACCGTCCGGGGTCCGGGGAATGGAGGCCGGGCAGTCCGGCCGTTTCCGCGGGGTGCGGTTCCTCCGCCTCGGACAGGGTCAGGATGCGCAGGGAGAGCATCTCGTCGATCTCCGTGCCGTCGAAGAGGTCCTCCGCACTCTCGGCGGCCACCTCCGTCCGGATCGCCCACGAGCATGGACCGAATCCCCCGTTCCTGCGGGAGCGGCTCGGGCCCGGTGGGACCCTGGAGCCCGTGGCTTCCGAGAACTATCGAGCACCCGAGGACAAGCCCCGGTCCTTCGTGGGGGTGCCTCTTCACCTGGATCCGCTAGCCGCGTTTTCCGCCGGCTCCCCCGTCCACTGGGGGAAGCCCTATGGCCGTAGCACCTCGCAGCCCTTGTGCGCGGCCTTTCACCCCGTTTTACATTCGAAGAAGGGTGGGGAGCGGGCCGGCTCCGATCTCCACGCCTTCGGGGAGGTCTTCCCGGATCGAGGGAACGCCATGGACTTCAAGAGGAATCCCCGTACCGATTTCCGCCCCGTTGATCAGCTTTCCCGCCGGCAGGCCGAAGAGGAGGCCGAAGCACTGCGGGCGGGGATCCGCTACCACGACCACCAATATTACGTTCGCAGCGAACCGGTGATCTCGGATTCGGTCTACTACCGGCTCCTGCGATGGCTCGAGGACCTCGAGGAGGCCTTCACCGGACTGCGCCGGGAGGATTCCCCCACGCAGCGGGTGGGCGCCGAGCCGGTCAGCGAGCTCTCCAATGTGGAGCATGCCGGCACCATGCTGAGCTTGCAGGCGCTGTTCCAGGAGGCCGAGATCGCGCATTTCGACCGGTCCATGCGCGGACAAGGGGAGGGCCGGGCGGTCCGCTACGACCTGGAGCCCAAGTTCGACGGACCCTCCGTGGAGGTGGCCTATGCCGAGGGAACGCTTCAGTACGGGGCCACCCGGGGCAACGGGCGCGTCGGGGAGAATCACCCACAACCTCAAGACCGTGGGCTCGCTGCCATTGCGGCTGCACGCCGAGGAGCCGCCCACCTACCTGTCCGTGCGCGCCGAGGTGTTCATGCCCCGGGCGGATTTCCGGGCCCTCAACCGGGAGCGCGTCGAGCGGGGCGCCGAGCCCTTCGCCAATCCGCGCAATGCCGCGGCGGGAGCCATGCGGCAGTACGATCCCCGTTACGCGGCCGATAAGCCCATGGATATCTATTTCTACGAGATCCTGCGCCATGCCAGGGAGGCGGAAATCGAGGCGGTCCCGGAGATCGCCGCCTCCGTGACGCACTTCTTCGCCGACGGGAGCAATCGCGAGGTGCTGCGGAGACTCCTGGACTCCGGGGTCACCGTCCGCGGGGTGCAGGGGCCCGAGCGCCTGCTATGTGGTGGCCGGCGCCGATCCCGGCTCCAAGCTCGAGGAGGCCCGGCGGGAAGCGGTCACGGTGCTGGGCGAGGCGGATTTCGAGGCGCTGGTTCAGGAAGCGGCGTCGCGGGGCTGACCGTGGAGCGCAACGTGTCGGAGGCAGCTCATGCCCGTTCACAATCACGAGATCGCCGAACGCTTCACCCGTTTGGCCAACCTCCTGGAGATCGAGGGGGAGAACCCCTACCGGGTGCGGGCGTACCGGAACGCCGCCCGGACCATCGGCGGGCTCTCGGCCAATATCGCCGATCTGGTGTCCGAGGAGCAGGACCTGACCCGCTATCCGGGCATCGGCAAGGACCTTGCCGCGAAGATCCGAACGCTGGTGCGCTCGGGCGAGCTGCCCGACCTGACGGAAACGGAGGAACGGGTTCCCACCGAGCTTTCGGACCTCATGGTCATCGAGGGGCTGGGACCCAAGGGCGTGCGGGCCCTCTACAAGAAGCTGAACGTCGACAGTCTGGAGGACCTGGAGGAGGCCGCCCGGGCGGGCAGGATCCACGAGGTGGAGCGATTCGGGGAAAAGACCGAGAAGGCCATCCTCGAGGAGATCGAGAAGATCCGCAGCGGCGGCAAGAAACGTACCCGTCTGGCGGATGCCGAGGAGGTGGCCCGGCCCCTGGTGGCGTACCTGGCGGAAGCGGAGGGGGTGGAGGCCATCGAGGTGGCCGGGAGCTTCCGTCGGCGCAAGGAGACCGTCGGCGACCTGGATATCCTGGCTTCCTGCGGGGACAGCGGACCGGTAATGGAGCGCTTCGTGACCCACGAGGATGTGACGGAGGTGGTATCCCGGGGCAGCACGCGCTCCACGGTGCGTCTGAGCTCGGGGATGGATGTGGACCTGCGGGCCATCCACGGACGCAGCTACGGGGCGGCGCTGCACTATTTCACGGGGTCGCAGGCGCATAACATCGCCGTACGGCAAAGGGGGCTGGAGCGGGGATACAAGGTCAACGAGTACGGGATCTTCGCCCATGACCGGGACGAGGAGCCGGTGGCCGGCGCCACCGAGGAGGAGGTCTACGGCCGGGTGGACCTGCCCTGGATACCGCCCGAGCTGCGCGAGGACCGCGGGGAGATCCAGGCGGCCGAGAAAGGAGCGCTCCCGCGGCTGGTTACCAGGAAGGCGCTGCGGGGGGATCTGCACGCCCATACCAACGCCACGGACGGCGCCGATTCCCTGCGGGACATGGCCCGGGCGGCGGCGGAGGCGGGTCACGAGTACCTGGCCATTACCGACCACTCCAAACGGGTTTCCATGGCCCACGGCCTGGACGCCGACCGGCTGCGGCGCCAGGGCGAGGAGATCGATCGGCTCAATGAGGAGCTGAACGGCATCACCCTGCTGAAGGGAAGCGAGGTGGACATCCTGGAGGACGGCAGGCTCGACCTGCCCGACGATGTCCTGGCGGGACTGGATGTCACCGTGTGCTCCATCCACTACCGGTTCAATCTGCCCCGCGACAAGCAGACGGACCGCATCATCCGGGCCATGGACAACCCCCACTTCCGCATCCTCGGCCATCCCAGCGGCCGCGCGATCAACGAGCGGGAGCCCTTCGAGCTGGACATGGAGCGCCTGGTGGAGGCGGCGGCGGAGCGCCATTGCGCCCTGGAGGTGAACGCCCAGCCCGCGCGGCTGGACCTCCGGGATATGGATTGCATGCTGGCCCGGGAGCGCGGTGCCAAGCTGGTCCTCTCCACCGATGCGCACAATACCTACAACCTGGGGCTACTGGGCTACGCGGTGGACCAGGCCCGAAGGGGGTGGGCCGAGGCCGGCGACGTGATCAACACCCGGGGCCTGGAGGATCTGCGCGCCCTGCTGCGCCGCGGCTGAGACTGTAAGGTTGCGAAACCATGCCCGAGCTGCCCGATGTGGAGGTTTTCAAGCGTCGTTTCGACGAGACTGCCCTCCACCAGACCGTCGGCGGCCTGGAAGTCCGGGATTCGGGGGTGCTGGCGTATCACGGCCCCGGGGATCTGGAGCGGCGGCTGCAGGGACGCTCCTTCGAAAGCTCCCACCGGCACGGCAAGCGGCTGTTCGCCGGCATGAGCGGCGGCGAATGGCTGGAGCTGCATTTCGGCATGACGGGCAGCCTGGCCTACGTGGCCGACCCCGATGATGCGCCCCCCTACACGAAGGTCCTGCTCCGGCTGGAGAACGGCCGCTATCTGGGCTTCGTGGATTCCCGAAAATTGGGCCATCTGGCCCTGATCGCCGATCTGGACGCCCGCCTGAAGGAGCAGGGCCTAGGGCCGGATGCCTACGGCCTGGATCCCGACGCATTCCTGGAGCTGGCGAAAAAGCAGCGGGGTCAGGCCAAGTGCTGGCTCATGGACCAGGGGAAGATGGCGGGCATCGGCAACGTCTATTCGGACGAGATCCTGTTCCAGGCCGGCATCCATCCCAAACAGCCGGTGAAAGCGCTTTCCGATTCCGCGCTCCTGAATTTGCACGGAAGCCTGCGGCGGGTGGTGGACGACGCGGTGGACGCGGCGATGCACACGAAGGGCATACCGGCGGACTTCCTTGTTCCCCACCGCGAGCCGGGAGGCGAATGCCCCCGCTGCGGAGCGGCTCTGGATACCGTGAAGGCCTGTGGCCGCACTGCGTATTTTTGCCCCAAATGCCAACCGGGAACCTTCGGAGGCGGCTGACCGTCCGGCCCGGAGCCCTGCCGGGAATGCGGGTAACCCCGTAAAATATTACCGTTATCCCCTATATTTTGAGTGAAACCGGAAAAATGGACAGTGGAGGCATGGAAATTCCGCTGTCACTGGGAAAGGTATTTCCATTTGCCAGGGTCTCTGCCATGTCCTACCGTGGACTGAAGGACGGATGGAGCCCACTGGCGAGCAGGCAGCGAATCCGATTGAAAGGTAAGGGGTACGATGGCCGAGGAAAAGAAGGAGCTCGACGAGGAGATCCAGGCGCTCAAGGCGGATCTTGCGGCCTTGCGGAGTGACGTCTCCGAGCTGGCCAGCACTATGCGCGACATGGGGCGGGACAAGGCCAATGACTGGCGCTCTTCCATGCAGGATGAATGGAGCGAGCGGCGGGACGAGCTCATGCGTGCCCTGGGCGTCGCCCGGGATCGTGGCCGCCAAGCGGAAGAGGACTTCGAGCGCAACGTGAGCGAGCACCCCTGGACCAGCTTGGCCACCGCCTTCGGGGTGGGCTTCCTGATCGCCAAGATCATGGACATGGGAGGCCGGCGCTGAATTACCTGGCCGATTTCATCATTGCCCTGGCCGACCTGGCGGAGGCGGAAGGCCGCGCCTTACGGCGCGGGGCGGTTCGCGTGGTGGGAGGAATCGCCCTGGTGGTGGTGGCCGCCCTGCTCGTCGCCGCAGCGGTGGCGCTCTTCCTCTGGGGGCTCTATCAATATTCGGCGGGAATGCTCAATCCCATTCTGGGCACCCTGGTTACGGGGGTGGCGTCCCTGATCGCGGCGGGAGTGCTGGTATGGATAGCGAGCCGCATGACCCGCTGAGTCTGGCCGAGTCCAAGGAGCGCCTGCGCGGCGGGCACCTCCGTTGGCGGCATGGCCCTCCAGCAGCCGGGCGGGCGGGTCCGCCCTCCCTGGGCGAGGTAAAGGAGCGGGTACGGAGCACCGCCGAGCAGGCCGGACCCACCGCCTGGGTGGGACGTCATCCGCTCGGGGCCCTGCTGGCGGCGCTTACCGGAGGTATGGCCATGGGCAGCTTCCCGCGCGGAATGCGCAAGACCCTCAGGGGAAGCCTGCTGGGCATGCTGCTGCGCCACCTCTGAGCCGTGCCGGTGGTTCCCGCTGGCCGTTTCCCTGAACTGCCCGTTTCCCGCTGAACATTCCCGGCTATCCAGCGCGGGAGGCCCGACCGGATCACGGGGCCTTCCACAAGCTCGATCGTTCTGCAAAGGGAGAGAACCGACCCAATGTGCGGCATCGCGGGTTTTTGGGCCAAGGAAATGCGCGGGGCGCCCCGGGAGGTGGCCGGCGCCATGGGCGACCGCCTGCACTCCCGGGGCCCGGATGACCGGGGAGTCTGGACGGACGAGGAAGCGGGCATCGCCCTCGCGCACCGCCGTCTGGCCGTGATCGACCTCTCCCCCGCCGGCCACCAGCCCATGACCACACCCTGTGGCCGGTACACCCTGGTCTACAACGGAGAGATCTACAACCACCGCGAGCTGCGCGGCGAGCTGGAGAAAGCGGGGGGGCATTTCGCCTGGCGCGGCCACTCGGACACGGAGACCCTGCTCGCCGCACTCCGGCATTGGGGGTTGGAAGGGGCGCTGCGCCGCCTCAACGGTATGTTCGCGTTCGCCCTCTGGGACGCCGCGGAGCGGCGGCTCTTCCTGGCCCGCGACCGGATGGGGGAAAAGCCGCTCTACTTTGGCCGTAGCGGCGGCGCCTTCCTGTTCGGCTCGGAGCTGAAGGCCCTGGCGGCCCACCCGGAATGGCGCGGGGCGGTGGACCGCGAGGCGCTGACCCTCTACCTGCGCCACAACTATATTCCCGAGCCCTGGAGCATCTACCAGGGCATCGGCAAGCTGCTCCCCGCCCACTACGTGGTGATCGGCGACGAGGGGAGGGCGGTTTCCGAGCCCCACTGCTACTGGGACCTCGGGGCCGTGGCGGCGGAGGGGACCGCGCGCGCGGCGGAGGAGCCGGAAACGCTCACCGACGAGCTGGAGGCGCTGCTCGCCGATGCCGTGGGAAGGCGCATGGACGCCGACGTGCCGCTGGGGGCTTTCCTGTCCGGAGGCTATGATTCCACCACCGTCGCCGCCCTCATGCAGGCCCAGAGCGACCGGCCGGTGAAGACCTTTTCCATAGGCTTCCAGGAGGCGGCCTACAACGAGGCCGAGCATGCCCGGGCCGTTGCCGGGCATTTGGGCACCGATCACACCGAGCTCTATGTCACCCCGGAGGAGGCCCGATCGGTCATCCCCGAGCTGCCCACGATCTGGGACGAGCCCTTCGCCGATTCCTCGCAGATCCCCACCTATCTGGTAAGCCGACTGGCCCGCCGCCATGTGACCGTGAGCCTGTCCGGGGACGGCGGTGACGAGCTCTTCTGCGGCTACCATCAATACGCCTTCGGCTGCCGGCTCTGGGAGAAGCTGCGCTGGTTGCCGCTGGCGCTGCGCCAACGCCTGGCCTCCCTCCTGCAGCGGATCCCGGCGGACAATCTGGATAGCCTCTCCCGGAGGCTGCCCAGGGACATGCGGACACGGTTCAGCGGGGACCGCCTGCTCAAGCTGGCCGAGGTGCTCTCCCCCGAAACCGGGGAGGCATTCTACCGGGCCCTGGTTTCCCACTGGAAAGAGCCCGCCGCGGTGGTCCGGGGCGCCGGGGAGCCGGATACCCTGTTCACGGACACCGGGCGCTGGCCCCGGCTGCCGGGGCTGCGCGAGCGCATGATGTATCTGGACGCCCTTACCTACCTACCGGGGGACATCCTGGCCAAGACGGACCGGGCAACCATGGCCGTCAGCCTGGAGGCCCGCGTGCCCATGCTGGACCATCGGCTGGTGGAGCTCGCCTGGCGGGTGCCCACCAGCCTCAAGTTCCGGAACGGCAAGGGCAAGTGGCTCCTCCGCCAGGTGCTCTACCGCTACGTGCCGGAAAGCCTCATGGACCGGCCCAAGATGGGCTTCGAGGTTCCCGTGGAGCATTGGCTCCGGGGCCCCCTGCGGGAATGGGCCGAGGACCTCCTCGACGAGCGGCGGCTGCGCGAGGAGGGGTTCTTCCATCCCGCCCCCGTCCGTCGGATGTGGCAGGAGCACCTCTCCGGAGCCCGACGGTGGAATTACCACCTGTGGGATGTCCTCATGTTCCAGGCTTGGCTTCGGGAACGGCCCGCTACCGGAAGCCCCTCCGACCGCCCCGAACCGGAGGCCCGCCCCGCCGTGGGCGGATGATCCGGACCGGGAACCGCCGAATCGTTGCGGGAGTGCGGATGCACGTACTGTCCGGATTCCCCGGACAAAAAAGTTCCTCTCCTGCCTAAAGTTTGCGTGCCCGGCAACGACAAGCCCAATTAGATACGGTGGGATTCTTTCCAGCTCGTCGCCCATGTCCTGGGAGCGGATATATGGCCTGGATTCTCCGGGAGCCCGAATCCGGTACGGCCCCCGAGCCCGGCTTAACGGCCGCGGAAGCCTCACCCGAGCATTTCGGGTCCAGCCCTTGCTAGCTTGCCGTCTGTCCCGGACTGTCTTGCGCATTTGTTCCAGCCGGAGGTGCCCGTGAGCTGCGCGCCAATCAATGCCCCTCTAGGGCCTGTCCCGGACCCCGTCGTAGCCGCAGATTCCAGCCTCCAAATCATCGGCTTCAATACCGGCGCCGAGGCCGTATTCGGCTGCCCGGCCCGGGAGGTGCTCGGCCGGGATCTGGTGTCGCTGTTCCCCGAGCGGTTTGTAAGCGTGCTGTATGACGGCCTGGGGGAGCTTCGCGAGGAAGCCCCCGAGACTGGCCGGGTCAGCCGCAGGCTCAATCTGTTCGGAGTCCGTCAGGACGGGGAGGAGGTGGCCCTGGATGCCACCCTCTGCATGCTGCAGAGCGGCCGGGCGGAAAGCAGCGTCGTGCTCGTCCTGCGCAGCCATTCCATGGCCGCCGAGCAGGGTCCGCAACCGGATCAGGGAAAAACGGACGGCCTGACGGCCCTGCCGAACCGGATTCTGTTTCCCGAGCTCGTGGATCAGAGCCTCAAGCGCCTCGAGCACCACGGCCGCAACGCCGCGGTCATCCTCATCGATCTCAATCGTTTCCGTCTTATCAACAGCTCCCTGGGACAGGCGGGCGGGGACAGGCTGCTGACCCAGGTGGGACGGCGTCTACAATCCCACCTGCGCCCGGGGGATACCGTGGGCCGCCAGGGGGGTGACCAGTTCGCGGTATTCCTCAACGATCTCGGCGAGGTGGAGCACATTCCCCCCCTGGTGGCCCGGTTGATGGATTCCTTTTCCGATCCCTTCCAGGTCCAGGGCTATGAGCTGTTCGTCACCGCTTCGGCGGGAGTGAGCGTCTTTCCCGACGACGGAACAACCTCTGAGGACCTGCTCCAGCGGGCGGACATGGCCCGAACCCGGGCGGAGGATACCGTTCAGAACAATTGGGCCTTCTTCGCCCCGGACCTGGACACCAAGGCATGGGAGCGCCTGGAGCTGGAGGCCAGGCTCAGCCGCGCCCTGGAGCGCCAGGAGTTCCATCTCGTCTATCAGCCCATCGTCGATCTCGCCTCTCACCGCATGATCGGCGTGGAGGCCCTGCTCCGCTGGGCCCATCCGGAGCTGGGTCCGGTGAGTCCTGGGGTCTTCATCCCCCTGCTGGAGGAAACGGGAATGATCGTCGCGGTGGGGCAGTGGGTTCTCCAGGAGGCCTGCCAACAGCTGCGCGCTTGGCAGGACGCCGGCGTGGGGCCGTTGGATCTCAGCATCAATCTGTCCCCTCGGCAGTTCGCCGACCGCCAGCTGGAGAGCATCCTCGAGGGGGCCCTGCGAGAGAGCGGCGTGGGGCCCGGGCAGATCCGGCTGGAGATCACGGAGAGCCTGTTCCTGCGCGACCTGCCCGAGGCCTCCGAGATCCTGAGCCGGTTGAACGACCGGGGCTTCCGGCTGGCGCTGGATGATTTCGGTACCGGGTTCAGCGCCCTCAATTACCTGCGCCGTCTCCCCTTTCACAGCCTGAAGATCGATCGATCCTTCCTTGCCGATATCCCCCGCGTAGTGGAAGATACCGCCCTGGTGCGCGGCATCATCCATCTGGCCGATACCCTCAGGATCCGAACCGTCGCGGAGGGCGTGGAGCGCTCCGAACAGGCGGAATTCCTGCGGTGGCTGGGCTGCCCGGAGGCACAGGGGTTTGGCTTCAGTCCTCCGGTGTCGGCCGAAGACATTTCCCGTCTGGCCTGGCAAGGGGGATTTTTGTCCCTCGCACCCGAGTAGGGTCCCGGCAGCCTCGGACCAGGCGGGCCCGTTTCCAACCAACCGATCCGCCCCTGTCCCTCGGGAACCGATCGGAGGGGGCTCGGATTCAGGAGGAGGGGGTGGAAAAACGCCACCTGGTCCGGCAGTCGATTCTGAATGCACAACGGGGGTTGGCCGGCTATGACCTCCAGGTGTGGGAAAAGGATGGCCGGGAAGGCGCTCACAGGCATCCCACGGCGGAGAGCGCCCGGCTCCTGATCAACCTGATCAACTCCTCGGATCTGGCGAAGCTCGTGGAAAGCCAGCCGGTATTCCTGAGCTTCCCGGGGGCTTTTCTCTTTCACGACTACGAGGAAATGCTCCCGCCGGGCCGGATCATCCTCATGGCACCGCAGACCGCGGAGGATACGGGGCTGGTGGAGGCCATACGGGCGCGTCGGGCGGAGGGAGTCCGGGTGGGCTTCGATATCGACGCCGCGGGCCCGGCGCCGCCGTCCGAGGTGGTTGCCGAGCTGGACTTCCTGCGCTTCGATCTCGCCCGGCTCGGGGAAGGGGACGGCCTATCGGCCGCCACCGAGCCGTTCCGGGCCACGCCGGTGCCGTGGATCGCCCGCAACGTTCACAGCCATTCGGACTTCGAGCGGTGTCTGGAGCTGGGGTTCGGCCTGTTCACCGGCCAGTTCTTCACCCAGCCGCTGCTATTCAGCAAGGACGGGCTGAGCGCCCGTCAGATGGCGCTGGTGGAGGTGTTCCAGCAGCTCAGCGCCGGCGCCGAGTTTCCGGAGATCGAGGCCACCTTCAAGGCCTATCCCGACCTGAGCTTCCAGCTTCTGGAGCTGCTCAATTCCGCCGCCATGCGGCGGAAGGAGCCCATCTATTCCATTCGGCAGTCCCTGGTCCTGCTTGGACAGAACAACCTGCGGAAGTGGGTGGCTCTGCTCCTGTTCACCGGCGGGGATGGCGAGGGGCCCAACCCGCTCTATGAGGAGGCGGTCATCCGGGGCCGGATCATGGAGATGGCCGCCTCCCGTATCCAGGACAGCGACGCCTTTACCGGGGGCGCCTTCCTCACCGGCATTTTTTCCGTCATCCAGGCCCTCCTCATGCGGCCGCTCCGGCAGATCGCCCAGGACCTTCAGCTGGATCGCGGCATCGCCCTGGCCCTCGTGGAGCGGAAAGGCGTGCTCGGCCACCTGCTGGACACGGTGGCGAAATTGCGGGAGGAAAAGGCGCCCGAACCGAAGCTGGCCGTTGGCGGTATAACCTTCCGAGATCAAGATTGGTTCAGTTTTGAGGAGCAAGCCAGCCTGGAGTACGGCATAGGTTAAATCGTCTTACAGAACGTCTCCTTCCCTTCGCCCCGCGGCCGTGTCGCGGGGCTTTTTTTGTTCTATTTTTATTATTCTTGTTCATAAAAATTAGGGAACCTCCCTACATGACTTACCCCATCCATTTTTTAATGAAAAAATAGTAAAACAAAATACTTGTAGAGGCCTGTAAAACAGCCTGACAGATGTGAATTTTGTTTTGTTTTTTGGCAGCAGACGTACTAATAATCGTGAAAGGGGGGATAAAAAATGGCACCGGACATGGGGAGCGCCGAAAGCGCATTCCTGTGCAATTTTGTCCGGTCAACGAACATCGCGCGGGCGCCGCGGCGCCGAATAGAGGAGAAGGAGATGCGGACCATCCCCCTGTTTCAGCACCACATCAAGACAGGGTTCCTGGTCTTGGGGCTGGTGGAGCTGATGGTCCTCGTGGTTTCCGTGGCTACCGCGGCCTATGCCCGATTCCAATGGGATGCCCTGGCGGTGGCCGAGAATGCCGGTCCTCTGCTGCCCAAGGCCCTGTTCGCCGCCCTGGTGCTGCAGGTGAGCATGGTGGCCACCGGGCTGTACCAGCGGCATCTCCGGGACGGTTACGGAGGCATCAGCCGACGTCTGCTGATCGCCTTCATGATCAGCCTCATCTTCCTGACCATGGCGTTCTATTCCCTCCCCGAGCTGTACCTCGGTCGGGGCATTCTCGGTATCTCCCTGGTGATTGCCTTCCCTTCCCTGCTCGCGACACGGGTGATCTTCTTCTCCCTGATGCGAACCCAGGGAATCCGGCGCCGGGTCCTGGTGCTCGGAGCCGGGCAGGCGGCGGAGGTACTGAGCCGCTTCCGTCGGGAAACCGATCGGCTGGGGAAGGATATCGTCGGCTATGTCCCCATGGGTGAGGAGGCACCCCGGGTAGAGGCGGACCAGCTGGTCGAGCTTCCCAATGGACTGTCTCCCTACGCCCTGCGGAACGTGGACGAGATCGTGGTGGCTGTCGATGAGCGCCGCAATGTCCTGCCGGTTCGCGAGCTCCTCGAATGCCGGATCCGCGGCATCGAGGTGGTGGACCTGCTGACCTTCCTCGAACGGGAAACGGGCAAGGTGAAGGTGGATTTGGCGCAGCCCAGCTGGTTCACCTATTCCCCCGGCTTCTTCTACCGGGGGCTTTTCCATCGCTTCTTCAAGCGCGCCATCGACCTGGTGGGAGCGCTGACCTTCCTGGTGCTGGCCGCGCCGGTCATGGCGATCACCGCCCTGGCCATCTGGCTGGAGGACCGGGGGCCGATCTTCTACCGGCAGACCCGGGCCGGGGAGGACGGCCGGCCCTTCCGCCTGATCAAGTTCCGCAGCATGCGGACCGATGCTGAGAAGCTAGGGGTTCCGCAATGGGCCGCCGAGAACGACCCCCGCGTGACCCGGGTCGGCGCGGTCATCCGGAAATATCGGATCGATGAGCTGCCCCAGGTGCTCAACATCCTGCGGGGGGACATGAGCTTCGTCGGTCCCCGGCCGGAGCGTCCGGAATTCGAGGAGGACCTGCTGGAGAAGCTCCCCTACTACGCGGAACGGCACCGGGTGAAGCCCGGACTCACCGGCTGGGCGCAGATCTGCTACCCCTACGGCGCTTCCCGGGAGGATGCCCTGGAGAAGCTCCAGTATGACCTCTATTACGTCAAGAATTTCAGCCTGTTCCTGGATTTGATGATCCTCATTCACACCGCGGAGGTGGTCCTTTGGGGCAAGGGGGCGAGATGAGGCTACTGGATCACCGCAGCACCGGGGCTTTCCGGCATGGCTAGTATCGCGGCCCTGAGCTATCTGACGGGCGCGGCGGCCTTCCTGGCCCTGACCGTGGTCCTGGCCATCGGCTGGCGGGGGCGCCCAGCCGGGACCCTGCTGTTGACCGCCTCCGCGGGCAATACCCTGTGGGCCGCCCTCATGGCCTGGTCCGCCTGGGAGGCTTCGGCCGGGCCGGCCGCCGTGGTATTCGCCGACTCCCTGCGTTACGGCCTCTGGTTCGCCTTTCTGGTGGGGCTCCTGAAGGGGGTCGCGGGGGTCCGCCTGTTTCGGGGGCTGGCGATCGCGGCCGCCGGCCTGCCTCTGCTTCATCTCGCCGGCGGGGCCTGGGGACCCTGGCTCTGGCAGTGGGCCGGGATGGAGGCCTTTTCCAGCCTGTCCCTGCTGACCGGCATCCTGCTGGCGGTGTTCGGCCTGCTGCTGATCGAGCAGATCCTGCGCAATACGGGAACGGATAGCCGCTGGGCGGTGAAGTACCTCTGCCTGGGTGTGGGGGCCATTTTCGCCTACGACTTCTTCCTGTTCGCCGATGGCCTCCTGGTCCAGCACACGGACCTGGACCTCTGGGCCGCGCGCGGGGGCGTGAACGCACTGGTGGTGCCCCTGGTGGCGGTTTCCGCGGCCCGCAACCCAGACTGGTCCCTGGATGTGTACGTTTCGCGCCGCATGGTCCTGCATACCGCGACGCTGGTGGGGGCCGGGCTCTATATGCTGGTCATGGCCGGCGTCGGCTATTCCATCCGGGTCTACGGCGGCATGTGGAGCGGGACCGTCCAGGCGGTTTTCCTGTTCGGGGGCGGGATCCTGCTGGCGACCCTGCTGTTCTCCGGCCAGCTTCGGGCTCAGGCGCGGGTATTCCTCAGCAAGCACTTCTTCAACTACAAGTACGACTACCGCGAGGAGTGGCTGCGCTTCGCCGCCACGCTTTCCGACGAGGACAACGGGCCCCTGAAGGAGCGGGTGATCCGGGCCCTGGCCAAGATCGTCGAGAGTCGCGGTGGGGTGCTCTGGCAGCGCGACGAGGAGGAGGGGTTCCGGGCCACCGCCGCCTGGCACGTGGCTCGCCCGGACACGGATCCCGTCCCCTACGAGGATCCCTTGCCGCGTTTCCTCCAGGAATCCGGCTGGGTGCTGGAGGTGGGCGAGTGGCAGCGGCGCCCCGAGCAGTACCGCGAGATCGCCGTGCCGGAATGGTTTCGCGCCCTGCCGGAGGCTTGGCTCCTGGTGCCGCTCGTTTATCGGGAGTCCCTGATCGGGTTCGTGGCCCTGAGCGAGCCGCGGGCAGGCACCCGGACACTGAACTGGGAGGACTACGACCTTATCAAGACCGCCGGCCGCCAAGCGGCCAGCTACATCGCCCAGGAGGAGGCGGCGGAAGCCCTGGGGGAGGCACAGCAGTTCGAGACCTACCACCGGCTCTCCGCCTTCGTGCTGCACGACCTGAAGAACGTCATGGGGCAGCTCTCCCTGCTGGCCCAGAACGCCTCCAAGCACAAGCACAACCCGGAGTTCGTCGATGACGCCGTCATGACCATCGAGCACTCCGTGGAGCGCATGCAGCGCCTTATGGAGCAGCTCCGGGGGGGCCGCAACCTGAATCAGCCCGTGGCCCTTGACGTGGCCGAATGCGCTCGGGAGGCGGTACGGGCCCATGCCGACCGGCGGCCCGTGCCCGTGCTGGACGAGCGCCCGGGCGGCGAGGGGCGGGTGGTGGCGGATCGGGGTCGCCTGGTGGCGGTCATCGGGCACATCGTCCAGAACGCCCAGGACGCCGCGGATGACCAGGGTACCGTCACCGTTCGTTTGGATAAGGACAAGGAAGATCTGGTGTTGGACATAGAGGACGATGGAACCGGCATGGATTCCGACTTTATCCGGAACCGCCTCTTCAAGCCTTTCGATACCAGCAAGGGGAGCACCGGAATGGGTATCGGGGCCTACGAGGCCCGGGAGTTCGTACGGGACCTCGGGGGCGAGGTGGAAGTGGCCAGCGCCCCCGGCATGGGAACCCGCTTCCGGTTCCGGTTCCCCGGACAGGCATTGATCGCGGAATCCAGAGAAATGGCCAGGGAGGTGGGCCGATGAGTGGCAAGGAGCGCCGACTATTAGTGGTGGAAGACGATCCCGGCGTCCAGCGGCAGCTGCGCTGGTCCTTCGATGAGGTGGAGCCGCTCATCGCCGAGGACCGCCAGAGCGCCCTTGCCCAGCTCCGCAGGTACGAGCCCCAGGTGGTGAGCCTGGACCTGGGCCTGCCCCCCGATCCGGGCGGGGTGGAGGAGGGTCTGCGCGCCCTGCGCGAGATCCTGGCCCTGGATCCCCGGACCAAGGTGGTGGTCATCACCGGCAACAACGACCGGGAGAACGCCGTGCGGGCCATTGCGATGGGGGCCTATGACTTCTACGAGAAGCCCCTGGACCCGGAGCTGCTCGGTGTCATCGTCGATCGCGCCTTCAAGGTCTACGAGCTGGAGGAGGAGAACCGGAAGCTGAGCCGCAGCCGCCACGATACCCCCCTGGCCGGGGTGGTGGCCGCCAGCCCGCAGATGGAGCATGTCTGCCAGATGATCGAGAAGGTGGCCCCCTCCGAGGCGACGGTCTGCCTCCTCGGGGAGAGCGGGACCGGCAAGGAGCTGCTGGCTCGGGGCCTCCACCAGCTCAGCGCCCGGGCGGACAACCGCTTCGTGGCCATAAACTGCGCCGCCATCCCGGAGAATCTCCTGGAGAGCGAGCTGTTCGGTTACGAGAAGGGCGCCTTCACAGGCGCCAACCGGCAGACCCGGGGCAAGATCGAGCACGCCCACGGCGGGACCCTGTTCCTGGACGAGGTGGGGGATCTGCCCCTCGCCCTCCAGGCCAAGCTGCTGCGCTTCCTCCAGGAGCGAGTGGTGGAGCGCGTGGGCGGCCGCGAGGAGATACCGGTGGATCTCCGCGTCATCTGCGCCACCAATCAGGATCTGGAGGAGCAGCTCGCCCGGGGCGATTTCCGCGAGGATCTCTATTACCGCATCACGGAGGTGACCATCCGCATTCCGGCCCTGCGGTCTCGGGAGGGCGATGCCGCGGTGATCGCCCGCTCCCTTTTGGAGCACACCGCCCGGGAGCAGTCCCGCCCCGTGCCGCGCCTGACCCAGGAGGCGGTACACGCCATCGAGGCCCACAGCTGGCCGGGAAACGTCCGGGAGCTGGAGAACCGGATCAAGCGCGCCACCATCATGTGCGAGGGTGGCCGGATCACCCCCGAGGATCTGGAGCTGGATTCCCCGGAGACCGAGCCGCTCCCCTTCAATCTGCGCCAGATCCGCGAGAAGGCCGAGCGGACCGCCCTCCATCGGGCCCTGAACCACACCAACAACAACCTCTCGCGGGCGGCGGAGGTGCTCGGGGTCACGCGCCCCACCCTCTACGCCCTGCTGGACAAGCACCAGATGCGCAGCGGGCGGGCCAGCAAGAACGCCTGATGCCGCGATAACAGAAAGCATTCGCCATCCAGGGGAGCGGAGGCTATGGAATCGTATGTTCGAAAGGGGCGCCGGGGGACCTCCCTGGCGGGAGCACTGGCCGCCGCGTTGATCGCCGGCTGCGGGGGTGACGGCATGAGCGCCGCGGAGCACCTGGAGCGGGCGGCACACTACCGGAAGGAAGGGGACCAGCGGGCCGCGGTGATCGAGCTCAAGAACGCCCTCCAGCAAAAGCCGGAAAACGCCGAGGCGCGGCTCCGGCTGGGCCGGACCTACGTGGCCCTGGGAGACGGCGTATCCGCGGTGAAAGAGCTGCGACGGGCCGCGGATCTGGGCATGGCCGAGCGGAAGGTGGCCATGCCGCTCGCCGAGGCGCTGCTCCTGAAGGGCCAGCCCCGCAAGCTCCTGGAGGAGGTCCAGCCCGGGGAGGTGAGCGCGAAGCCGGAACGGGCCGCGGTACTCGCTTTCCGGTCCCGGGCCCATCTGGCTCTGGGGGAGCCGGAAAAGGCCGCCTCCCTGGTGGAGGAGGCGCTCTCCCTGGATGGGAGCTCGGGGAAGGTGCGCCTGGCCAAGGCCCAGCTGGAGGCCGCCACCGGGGATCCCGAAGCCGCCTCGGAATGGGCGGAACGGGCCCTGGACACCGAAGAGGCGCCCGGCGCCGCCTGGAGCCTTCTGGGCGATATTCATCGCCGGCAGGGACGTCTGGAGGCCGCCGAGAAGGCCTACAGTCAGGCCATCGAGCATCGCACCAACAGCGCGGGTGATCATCTGAAACGCGCCCTGATCCGGATCGCGAATGGGGAAACGAAGGCCGCCCGAACCGATCTGGATGTTCTCGAGGAGGTTGCGCCCGATCACCCCGGGCTCGCCTACGGGCGGGGCCTGGTCCGATTCCAGGAGGGCGACCTGAGCGCCGCCCGCACCGATTTCCAGGAGGCCGTGCGGGCTGCCCCGGGGCATGTGCCGGCGCGGTTCTACCTGGGTGTATCCCATTATCTCCAGGAGAACTACAACCAGGCCGAAGTGCAGCTTTCCCGGCTCCTGGAGCGGGCGCCGCAGCAGAAACAGGCGGCCAAGGTGCTGGGATCGATCTATCTGCGCTGGGAGGAATACGATGCCGCCTCCCGGGTCCTGAAGCGCGTGGTGGAGCACAATCCCGGGGACCAGACGGCACTGACCCTCCTGGGGCGGGCCTCCCTGGGCGCCGGACGGACCGAGGAGGGCATCCGGTACCTGCGTCGCCTGGTGAAGAATGCCCCGGAAGATCCGGCGGCGCAGACTACCCTGGCCCTGGGACTGCTCTACAAGGGAGCGCGAAACGAAGGGACCAGGGCGCTGGAAAAGGCCATCGACCTGGCGCCGGGGGCCAAGCTACCGGAGATGTTGCTGATCCAGCAGCATTTCGCGGCCCGGGAATTCGACAAGGCGCTGGCGGCCGCCAAGCGGTTCAAGGAAAACCGGCCGGAGAGCATCCGGCCCGAGCTCTACATGGGGCTGGCCTACCTGGGCAAGGACCAGCCCGGAAAGGCGCGGGAGGCGTTCCGCGAGGCCCTGGCACAGAAGCCGGGGAGTCCCGCCGCGGGCAACAACCTGGCCCGGCTCGCCGCCAAGGCGGAGCGGTATGACGAGGCCCGCGGCTACTATCGGCAGATCCTGGAGCATAATCCCGGCCACCTGGAGACGCTGCTCTCGCTTGCCCGGCTGGAGGCGGGGCGCGGCAACCGCGCGGAGGCCATCTCCACGCTGCGCAAGGCCCGCGAGGCCAACCCCGGGGCCACCGAGCCCCGGGTCCTGTTGGCCCGTTTCCATAGACACGCGGGTGAGCACCGAAAGGCCCTGTCGGCGGCCCGGCAGGGACTGGATGAAGTGCCGCCCGAGCCCAACCTCCTGGCGGAGATCGGCCAGGCCCAGCTTGCCCTGAGCAAGGAATCCGCCGCCCTGTCCACCTTCAAGCGCCTGACGGAGGAAGCCGCCGACTCCGCCCGGGCGCGGTTCCTCACCGCCAAGGCCTATGCCCGGATGGGTGCACCCCGGAAGGTGGAGGACCAGCTCCGCGCCGCCCTGGAAAAGGACGAGGAGTATTTCCAAGCCCGCCTGGTGCTGGCCGAATTGCTGATCGAGACCGGTCAGCTGGACGCCGCGGGTGAACAGGTTCGGAAACTGCGGGAGGCGCACCAGGGGCATCCGGAGGTGGCCGTGCGCGCCGCCCGGCTGGCGGCCAGCGAGGGCCGCCCGGAGGACGCCATAACCGCCTACCGGAAGGCCCTGGATCGGCACGCCAGCTCCAAATGGACCCGCAGCCTGGCGGCCCTGCAGCGCCGCGCCGGGCGTCCGGAAAAGGCCCTGGCGACGCTACGGGAATGGCTGGCGGACCATCCGCAGGACGCCAAAGCCCGCATGGAGCTGGGCAACCTGCAGCTGGAGCGGGGCAAGTCCGATGCGGCCGTGGCGGCATTCCGGCATGTGGTGGATGCGCATCCGAACAATGTAGCGGCCCGGAACAACCTCGCCTGGATCCTCAAGGACCGCAGTCCGGACGAGGCGGAGCGCCATGCCGAGCGGGCCCTGAATTTGGCACCCGGCTCTCCGATGGTTCTGGATACTGCCGGCCTGGTGAAGCTCGCACTGGGGAAAGTGGACGAGGCGGTCCGCCTTCTGCGCGACGCCGCCGATCGTGCCCCGAAGCGCCCGGTATTCCAGGTCCACCTCGCCCGGGCTTTGCGGGCGCAGGGCCGTGCGCAGGAGGCCCGCGCCCTGCTGGAGAACCTGCTCGCGGACGGGAAGCAGTTCGCCCGCCGGGCCGAGGCGAAGGGCATGCTGAAAGAGCTCGCCGCCCAGCCCTAGGCCGGGCGGCGCCGAAAGGGACGAGCCACCGGGATGCGTGCCGGGTTCCGCTATGAGCAGGCCTTTTGCCGTAACCTCGGATGGGTCACGGAATGGGAGCAGCAGCTCCTTCGGGACCGCACCGTGGCCATCGCCGGGCTCGGCGGGGTAGGGGGCAGCCATCTGGTCACCCTGACGCGGTTGGGCGTCGGGGGCTTCCACCTCGCCGATCCGGACCATTTCGAGCTTGCCAATTTCAACCGCCAGGCCGGCGCCACCATGTCCCGCCTGGGGCGCGACAAGCTGGGCGTCATGACCGAGGTGGCCCGGGACATCAATCCCGAGGTGCGCATAGAGGGCTTCCCCGAGGGGCTGACCGAGGACAATCTCGCCGATTTCCTCGCGGGGGTGGACCTCTTCATTGACGGTCTGGATTTTTTCGTCCTCGAGATCCGGGCCCGGGCTTTCCAGCGCTGCGCGGCGCTCGGCATCCCGGCGATCACCGCCGCGCCCCTGGGCATGGGCGCCGCCCTGCTCACCTTCCTTCCCGGCGGCATGGGCTTCGAGGACTACTTCCGGCTGTCGGGCAAGCCGCCCGAGCGCAGGCAGGTCAACTTCCTGGCGGGCCTCAGCCCACGCGGCCCCCATCGCACCTATCTCAGGGACCCGCGCCAGGTGGATTTCGAGCGCGGTCGGGGGCCTTCGACCCCCATGGCCATCGATCTGTGCGCCGGGGCCGCGGCAACGGAGGCCCTCAAGCTGTTCCTGGACCGGGGACGGGTCCGGGGGGCTCCGCACTATTTCCATTTCGACGCTTACCGAGGAAGGTGGATCCGGGGCTGGCTCCCCGGCGGGAACCGCAATCCCCTGCAACAGCTACGGCTCCGGGCCGGGTATCGGGTCTTTTCGCGGTTTGCCCGCCAGGCGCGGAGGACGGCCCCCGTTCCCGGTCCCGAGGCGCGTACGGACCTCCAGCGCATGGTGGACCGGGCCCGTTGGGCGCCCAGCGGGGACAACCAGCAGCCGTGGCGGTTCGAGCTGGAGGAGCCCGATACCCTCCGGATATATCTGGAGGAGAAAGGGGAGGGAACCGTTTACGACTTCGCCAGCCTGCCGAACCGGATGACCCTTGGGTTTCTTCTGGAAAGCTTGCGGCTGGCAGCTTCCGAGCTGGGACGGGACTTCCGCTGGTCCTCCCGGCCCTTGAGCGGCGGCGCCCTCATGGTAGAGGCCGAGGCGCCAAAAGAGGCCAGCGTGGCGCCCGATCCCCTGGCGCCTTTCCTGCCGGTCCGCTCCGTGGATCGACGGGCCCACCGGCGTTTCCCCCTGGGAGCGGACCTGCAAACGGAGCTGGCCTCCTGCCTGGGGGAGGAATTCGAGGTGCGCTGGCTCGCCGCCCCTGGTGAGCGCTGGGAGGTCGCCCGGATCCAGGCGCTTGCCACCGACATCCGGTTGCGGATTCCGGAAGCCTTCCGGGTGCATCAGGCGGTCCTGGACTGGACGGAGGCCAACAGTGCCGACGGAATACCCGCTCATAGCGTCGGCCTGGACCCCCTGACGGCGGCGCTCATGCGCTGGGCCCTGGGGGGATGGCGCCGTATGCGGTGGATGAGCCGGCTGCCCGGAAGCACTCTGATTCCGAGGCTGGAAATGGATCTGATCCCCGGTCTCTTCACCGGTGCCCATTTCCTGGTGCTGCGCCGCCATTCTTCGGGGAACGGCCGTGCGGAGACCGAGCAGCTCCTGCGGCTGGGGGCTGACCTGCAGCGCCTCTGGCTTACAGCCACCCGGAGTGGGCTGGTGCTGCATCCCAACCTCGCGCCGCTGTGCTTCGCCCATTATGGCCGCCACGGCACGGTCTTCACCGAGGATTCCCGGGCTCCGGCCCGGGCACGCGCCCTGGCGGATCGCGTGCAGGCGCTCGCCCCGGACCGGGATCCGGACTCGGTCGTATTCCTCGGCCGGATCGGCTGGCCGCGAAGGCGGACGGCGCCTGGACGCTCCGTTCGGCATGCTTGGTGGGAACTGGTGCGCCCGCAGTCGGACTGAAGCGGAAACGGAGCGCGGACCGAAAAAAAGGCCGCCCCATGGGCGGCCTTCGATACGAGGCGAGTGCCGGCGGGCTCAGCAGCCCGCGGTGGTGCGGCTGGGCCGCCGCCGGCCAAAGGCGGCCATGAGCATGAGGCCCAGACCGGTGAGCGCGGCCGTGGCCGGCTCCGGAATCTGCTGGTCCTCTTCCGGGCCCACGTTGATGTTGGCCTTGTTATAGACGCCGAATCCGCTTTCCGCGGAGGGGCCGAACAGGTCACCGTCGCCGTACAGGCCGACGTTGGCGGAGCCTCCCGGGGCGAAGGCGATGTTCTGGATCTCGGAGGAACCGAGGTTCTGGCTGAACTCGCTGAAGTCCCGGTCGAAGTTCTCGTACATCCAGCTGGCGCCGAAGAAGAAGTCCCCGACATCCTCGTTCAGGTCGGCGTCCTGGAAGGCCTGGAGGTCTCCCGGACCCCGGGCGATCCAGAAGTCATCCGAGTCCACCAAGCCCGCCGCTGCCCGCAGCTGGCCGTCGCTGGCGTCCATCAGCTCCTGCTCCGCATCCCCCGAAGTCCGGTCGAAGGTGGTGTTGGACAGGGAGTCATCGTAGAACAGCGCGCTCAGCTGGCCCTTGTCGATGCCCAGGGAATCGGCCGTAGCATCGCTGATATAGGGATCCCAGGCACCGGCGCCGGCGCTCTGGAGCTCGAAATCCCAGACCTCATAGGTATTGCCGCTGTACTCGGCGGTTTGGCCGGTATCCGATATACCCGCCACCTCCATCTGGAAGAGGGCGGTGAATTGCCGGCCGGTGGTATTCACGAAGGTGCCCTGACCACCGTCCTCGATCTTGGTGATATCGATGGCACCCCGCATGACATCGCCTTCTTGAATGTTGCCCTGGATCTCCTGGCCGTCGCGGTAGACGTTTTCCCCGCTGTCGTCGGTCAGGAGCACCTCCCCGGAAGGCATGATGGAATCCAGGGCGGACGATTGTGCCTGGGCCGCGCCCGCCGTGGTCAGACCGAAGGTGGTCAGCCCGGCCAGGGCGGCATGCAGCAAAGGGTTACGGATCCTCATTCTGGTTCCTCCAAATCGTGTCAGGTCTTAACTGGGGGCCGTATTGGTTGGCACCCGCCTCGCCCCGGATGTAGCCAGTACTGTGCCAAGCCGCAAAAAACCAAAAATTCAGAACGCTAGTGGGGTCTCTGCTGGCAGGGCGGCGATTTGTGTAAATGGTAATGACGGATCCCGGGTTTTATAAAATTAATAATTATTCTATAAATTATTGAAATACAGGAAATGTTGGTAACGTTTCATGAGTGTAAAGTGTAAAGGATCATTGCGGGTCGCGGCCATTTGTTACGGCCCCGAATAGGCAGGAGCGATGAGCGGTCCCCGGACTGAACGAATTAGGTTTGTAAATTTTGCTTTTTGTCAAAGTGTAGGTTGCATACAGTTCATAGGAATTTATCGTGAATCGGAAGTCTTCCTATTAAAAATCTCGAAAAATATAAGTTTCCCTGTCGTTGCATGGCAACACGGGTGCTTTCCAAGGTCCGGAATTCCGCACTCACGGTTTCCGGAAGGGGGGGTAAAACGTGCATACGTCCGGTCCAGTACCGAATCACGAGCTCTATGAGGTGTTTCATTCCCTGTTCGAGGTGGTCCCGGCGGATACGGCGGAGCGAATAGCTATTTCCCAGGCACTGCGGTACCAGGTCTATTGCCTGGAGCAAGGCTTCGAAAGGCCCGAAGCCCATCCCGACGAGCGGGAACGGGATCCGTACGACGGCCGCTCCGTGCACGCCCTGGTGCGCTGTCGCCGAACCGGGCAGTTTGCCGGTTCCGTTCGTCTGGTTCTGTCGCATCCGCAGAATCGGGATGCCCCGTTCCCCATCGAGGAGCATTGCCTGGACGTCTTCCACCGTCCTTCCATGCGCTGGGAGCTGCCGCGCCACGCCACGGCGGAGATATCCCGCTTCGCCATTTCCAGGAGGTTTACACGGGTTCCGCACATCACCATCGGACTGTTCGCCGGGATCGTGCAGATGAGCGTTCGGCAGGGCATTACCGACTGGTATGCGGTCATGGAGCCGGCCTTGCTGCGCCTGCTCACCCGGTTCGGCATCCGTTTCCAGCCCATTGGCGGCATGGTGGCGTACCACGGCCGCAGGCGACCGACTCGGGGGCTGGCTGACAGGATATTGGCGGGTATCCACCAGGAGCGGCCGGAGGTCTGGGAGGTGATTACCGATTGCGGAAGGATGTGGCCCCTGACGGGGGAGTCCCGGAAGCCGGGTGAAGCGCGCTACTGAGCGCGGGTCATCGCCGGAAAAATCGGAGCCGCCATAGGGAGGCGAGAAAGGCTTCGTTCGGACGCAATAGCCCCGGCCTGTGCCCGGGGCTTTCGTGATGCGGTACGCGGCCGGAATGGGCCCGGGGCATACCCCCCCCGCCTCTCCGGACGTCTGCCTGTGGTATCCGCGTTCTCCCCCGCAGGTCCGCCGATGGCGGCGCCGGGTCTTCAGGGGAGCGCCGTGGCGCGTGCAAGGATGACGGGGGCTCCGGTAGCTGAAGCCGGGATGACCCGCTGGGGAGGCTACCTAGAAAAAATCGCCCGGTCGCCGCCGTACCGCTGTTGGCGGTGACAGATAACCGCTGGCGGACATGGTACCCCTACTTCGGCCCGCATTCCGGACCTGCCGAGCGCTCCCGCCACGATGAAAGGTCCCTGCGGACGGGTCCGGGTAGCGGCCGGATCTCCAGACCCGGGTTCGCCTGCCTCACCACATCTCCCCCCTTCCGAATCTTTTACCGGCATCCCGAAGGCGCGCGCCGCCACGTGGCAGCCCCCGGGGAGCATCATTGCGCCCAAAGGCCGGGCAGGGCGCGGGCATCCGTACTGCGCGAATGGGTGTCCGGACCGGGCGCCGACGGGCCGGAATTTGCTTTTTTTCGGTTGTTCCTCTTTGCAGCGGATGAGGACATGTGCGAAAAGGGGTAATTTGCGGTTATTAAAAATAAAATAATATTCAAGTAGTTGTTTTTGAATAAATAATTCAGGATCTTGTAAAACTATTTTTACAGTTTCAAAGCCGGTATGGCGCCTGATAGGGGTTCGCCCCAAGAGTATGTTGGTGTCTTTTACGTTATTACTGTCCAAAAGAAAGGAAATTTGCATAAAGGCCCTGCGGGCCGGGGAGGGGAAAAACCTTGAAGGTATGCCTTGGAGTGCCCCGCACTCTCATGTGGATATTCGTGCCACTGGGCGTGATGGGCGTGGCCGGTTGCGGCGGACCGGGGGTTCCGGAAGGCACCCCGAAAAATTTGGAAAAGGTGGACGAGAGCCCGTACTACCTGATCGGTCCCGGAGATACCGTCAACATATTTGTCTGGCGGAATCCCGAGCTTTCCGTAACCGTCCCCGTTCGGCCCGACGGGCGCATAACCACGCCGCTGGTGGAGGACGTAACCGCCAGCGGCCGGACCCCCACGCAGCTGGCCCGGGTCATGGAAAACCGGCTTAGCACCTACATCAAGCAGCCGGAAGTGACCGTCATGGTCAATCAGTTCCAGGGTCTCCCCACCCGACAGATTCGGGTGGTCGGAGAGGCCACCGAGCCGCAGGCCATTCCCTTTGAAGACAATCTTTCCCTCCTTGACGTAATGATCCAAGTGGGCGGACTCACCGAGTTTGCCGCCGGAAATCGGGCGAAATTGGTGCGGACCGTCGACGGGAAGCGCAAGCAGTACAACGTCCGCCTCGACGACCTGGTCCGTGAAGGGGACATCAGCGCCAACGTGGACATGCTTCCCGGGGACATCCTTTTCATCCCCGAAGCCTATTTCTAGCTCGATTACAGGCGGATTGGTAACCGATCATGCATGAAGCAATTTCGCAGCTTCTATCCTATCTCCGTGGGGTATGGCGATTCCGCTGGACCGCCCTGCTCATGGCGTGGTTCGTGGCGCTGGGCGCCTGGAGCCTGGTGTATTACATCCCCGACCAGTACGAGGCCAACGCCCGGGTCCATGTGGATACTCATTCCATTCTCAAGCCCCTGCTGGAGGGCATGGTGGTGGAAACCAACACCCAGCAGCGGCTTCGCCTCATGTCCAAGACCCTCCTCAGCCGGCCCAATCTGGAGAAGGTGGCCCGGATGACCGATATGGACCTGGCGGTGGACAACCGGGTCGAGATGGAGGCGCTGATCGACAAGCTCCGGGAGCGGATCAGGCTGGAGGCCACGGGCAAGCTCAATCTCTACGAGATCTCCTATCAGGACACGGACCCCAAGCAGGCGAAGCAGGTGGTTCAGTCCCTGCTGACCCTGTTCGTGGAGAAGAGCCTCGGCGAGAGCCGCGAGGACAACGCGGCCGCCCAGGACTTCCTGAAAAGCAAGCTCAAGGAGTACGAGCAGCGCCTGGAGAAGGCCGAGCAGCGCCTGATGGAGTTCAAGCGCAAGCACACCGGGGAGATGCCCAACGAGCAGGGGGACTACTACCAGCGGCTGCAAAGCAAGATGGCCAAGCTGGAGCGGACCCGGATGAAGCTGGAGAGCGCCCAGCAGCGCCGGGATGCCCTGCAGAAGCAGCTTGCCGGAGAGAAGCCCACCTACGGGGTCATGGAGCGCACCGTGCAGCCCGCGGCCGGCTCATCGGGCCCGAGCCAGCTGGATCAGCGCATCTCCAAGCTGCAGCAGGAGCTCGACCAGCTGCGCCTCCAGTACACCAACAAGCACCCCGACGTTCAGAATCTGGTGGCCACCATCGAGAACCTGAAGCAGCAGCGCCAGAGCCAGCAGCCGCAGCAGGCCCCAGCCAGTAGCCGGACCGCGAGCCGGGGAAGCACCGGCTCCAATCTGGCCACCAACGATTACTACCAGAGCCTGCGAACCTCCCTGGCCGAGGCCAAGGCCGAGGTGGCGGAGCTGAAGAGCCAGGCTTCCCAGTACGAGAAACAGGTGGAGACCCTGAAGCAAAAGGTGGACACCATTCCGCAGGTGGAAGCCAAGCTGGCCCAGCTCAACCGCTCCTACCGGGTCAACAAGAAGAACTACGAGAAGCTGCTTGCCCGCCTGCAGAGTGCGCGGATCTCCGAGGAGGTGGGCCGCAGCACCGACGACGTGAAGTTCCAGGTGGTGGATCCCCCGCAGGTTCCGGTGGAGCCGGTGGCACCCAACCGACCGCTGCTCGTCAGCGGCGGCCTCTTCGGCAGCGTGGGCGCCGGTCTGGTGCTCGGGGTGCTCATGGCCCAGATCCGGCCCGTTTTCGATTCCCGTCGGAGCCTGTTCGAGGCCACCGGTCTGCCGGTGGTGGGAACGGTATCCCAGGTGAACAACCGGGCCACGTCGGCCCGTAAACGAACTGAAGCCCTGCTGTACCTGGTTGGGATGGTCCTGCTGCTGCTCGCGTACGGGGTGGCCATGGCCATTGCCTTCTGGGGAACGGGCCCCATCGAGACATGGCTCAGCGCGTGGGGAATATCCCTATGAATAGTATCGAGAAGGCAATGGACCAGCTGGGCAGCGGTCCGCCGCTGGAAATGGACCCCGCCCAGACTGAGGACGTCCAGGAGCAGAAGCCCCGATCCGGCCGGCATGAACGCCCGCCGGAGGACGTGGACATCGAGCTGCCCTACAAGCGCCTCCGTCGCCGCGGGCTGCTGACCCCCTCCGATTCGGAGAGCCGGCTGGCGGAGGAATACCGGCTCATCAAGCGGCCTCTGCTTCTGAACGCCTTCCGGGAGGCGCAGCAGGCGCTGCCCCGGGGCAATATGGTCATGATCACCAGCGCCCTGCAGGGGGAAGGCAAATCCTTCACCGCCTTCAACTTGGCCGTGAGCATGGCCATGGAGCTGGATTACACCGTGCTCCTGGTGGATGGCGACCTGGAGGAGGCTTCCCTGACCCGCTGGCTGGCGCGCCGGGACATGACCGGGTTTTCGGACCTGCTGGAAGATCCGGACCGGGACGTGAGCGAGGCGCTGCTGCGGACGGACATGCCACGCCTCAGCCTGATCCCCGCCGGAAAGCGCCACCCTCAGGCCACCGAGCTCCTGGCCAGCGGCCAGATGGCTCAGGTAACGGAGGAGATCTCGCAGCGGTATCCGGACCGGATCATCCTGTTCGATTCGCCACCGCTGCTGGTGACCAGCCAGTCCACGGTGCTCGCCGGGGCCATGGGGCAGGTGCTCCTAGTTGTGGAATCCGGCCGCACGCCGCAGCACCTGGTGCACGAGGCCATGGGTTTGCTCGACACCGAGAGCCAGTGGGTGGGCTCCATCCTCAACAAGGGTGAGCGGTTTTCCAGCGGCTCCTATTACGGCGGCTACTATGGCCAGTACGGCTGAGTGCGCTCGTCGTCCCCGGTCTTGTGTCCGCAGCCCTGCCCATCGGCCTCTGCAACCGCGAAGCAAGGGAGTGGCCCTGTTGGTTCTCGTGGCTTTCGCCGTCCCCGGTCCCGCCCACGGGCAAACCTTCTCCGGCGGGGGCCGGGGCTCCCTCTTCGGGGAGACGCCCCTGGGGGATGCGCTCGATTCCGGGGAGGGAGAAGAGGAGCAGCGCCGGGGGCAGTGGGTGGTGGAGCCGCGGCTCACGCTCGGCGAAACCATCACCGACAACTACAGCCTGGCTCCTCCCGGCGAGGAGGAATGGGATTTGGTCTCGCAGATCACGCCCGGGATCGGTATCGAGGGCGAGGGGAGGCGGGTGCAGGCCTACCTGGACTATCAGGCCCAGAGTCTCTTCTACGTCCGGAATCCCGACACCAACGGGGTATTCCATCAGCTCGACGCCAACGGTACCGGTGAGCTCCTTCGCAACCATCTGTTCCTGGACGCGAGTGCCGCCTATACCCAGCAGCTGATCTCGCCGGCGGGAACGGTGCCGACCTCCAACTTGGTGCCCACGGCGAACCGCACGGACGTGGCCAATTTCCGCGTGAGTCCCTATGCGGTGCAGGAATTCGGCAGCTTCGCCAACGGCCAGGTCCGCTATACCTACGACCGGACGCAGTACGCCAGCGGCGGGCTGTTCGATACGGAGAGCAACGCCATAAGCGGCTCCCTGAACAGCGGGCGCCGGTTTAACGAGCTGGGATGGAGCCTGCGGTATTACCGCGAGAAGGAGCAGCTCGAGGAGCTGCCGGACCGAACCTTCGAGCGCTATTCGGGGGAGCTCAGCTACCGGCTGGGGGCCAAGACCGAAATTTTCGGGGTCGGCGGCTACGAGGACAACGACTATGAAACGCGGCAGCAGGGAACGGACCTCAGCAGTGACTTCTGGGAAGGGGGGCTGCGCTACCACCCGACCCGGCGGACCTCCCTGGAGGGCGCCTTCGGCGAGCGCTATTTCGGTAATACCTGGCGGGTCAACCTCCGCCATCGGGCGCCCGATTCGGAGTGGTTCCTCCGCTATACGGAGACCGTCGAGACCACCACGCAGGTGCAGGACGATCAGCTCCAGTTCCGCCTGACCGATTCCTCCGGGAACACCATCACGGATGAACAGGGCAATCCGGTCATCGTCGAGGTGCCGTTCTCGCTGCAGATCCAGGACGTGTTCCTCCGGAAGCGCCTGTACGGGGAGGTAACCGCCCATACCGCCAAGGCCCAGATCCGGGTTTCCGGGTACGGCGAAAGCCGCGAGTACCAGCGAACCGGCGTGGAGGAGGAAGGCTACGGGGCCGGTGCAGGGATGAACTGGCGCATCGCCCCCCGCACCCGGGCCATCGGCCGGATCTCCTGGGACCGCCACGACCTCGCCTTCCTCGGTGACAGGAATGACGACATCTGGCGGCTGGGGGTGCGTCTTGCCCGGGAGCTGCGGCGCAAGCTGACCGCGTCCCTGGATTACCAATACCTGCGCCGGGATTCCAACCAGCCCGGCGTAGAGTACCGGCAAAACTCGGTGAGCCTCCTGCTCACCAAGGTTTTTTAGGAAGCCGCAATGTACGAGTCCTTTTACAACCTTGAAGCGAAGCCCTTCCAGCTCAGCCCGGATCCGCGGTTCTTCTTCGGCAGCCGCGGCCACCGCCGGGCCCTGGCCTATCTGCGCTACGGGCTTGGGCAGGGCGACGGCTTCGTGGTGGTGACCGGCGGCGTGGGCACCGGGAAGAGCACCCTGGTGCAGATGCTGCTCGCCGAGCTGAAGCGACAGCGGAACGTGGTAGCCGCCCAGCTGGTGATGACGCAGCTCGATCCGGACGATCTGCTGCGCATGGTGGCCGGTGCCCTCGGGCTGGAGAACGAGGGCCTGAGCAAGGCGGCGCTGCTGCGCAAGTTCGAATCCTATCTCCGCAAGCAGCGCCGCGAGGGCAAGCGGGTGCTGCTGCTCCTGGACGAGGCGCAGAACCTCCCCGCCCGCAGCCTGGAATCGCTGCGTATGCTCTCCAACTTCCTCGACGGCGAGCAGCCGCTCATCCAGAGCTTCCTGCTCGGCCAGGCGGAGTTCCGGGACACCCTGTCCTCGCCGCGCCTGGAGCAGATGCGACAGCGGGTCATCGCCAGCTGCCACCTGACCTCCTTCGAGGAGGAGGAGACCCGCAGTTACATCGAGCACCGCCTGCGCAATGTCGGCTGGAAGGACGACCCCGACATCAGCGAGGAGGCCTTCCAGGCCATACATCAGTACACCCGCGGGGTGCCCCGCTCCATCAATACCTTCTGCGACCGGTTGCTGCTGTTCGGCTACCTGGAAGGGCTCCACCAGCTCGACGTGGAGACGGTGGAATCGGTGGCCCAGGAGCTCAACGTGGAGCTTGAAAGCGAGGAAGGGGAGGACGGGGAGGCCGGCTCCACGGACGGCCAATCCCGCATGGCGCGCCTGGAGCGGCGCATCGAGCTTCTGGAGGAGGCCCTGAGCGCCACGCGCGACGGCCTCAATCAGGCCCTGGCCGAGCGGTACGGGTAGTCCGGAATGGAATCGGATCCCGTCATCAGCAATGCCCTGACCGTGGACGTGGAGGACTATTTCCAGGTCTCGGCCTTCGAGGGCCACATCCGCCGGGAGGACTGGGACCGGCTGCCGCACCGCGTGGAGCGGAATACCGACCGGATCCTTCAGCTTTTCGCGGATAAGGGCGCTCGGGCCACCTTCTTCGTGCTCGGCTGGGTGGCGGAGCGCTACCCGGACCTGGTGCGGCGCGTGGCCGACAACGGCCACGAGGTGGCGAGCCACGGCTACAGCCACATCCGCGTAACCGACCATGCTCCCGAGGCGTTCCGGGCCGATGTGCGGACCACCAGGCGGCTGCTCGAGGAGGTCTCCGGGCAGCCGGTGAAGGGCTACCGCGCGGCCAGCTTTTCCATCGGGCGCGACAACGCGTGGGCCTTCGACGTGCTGCAAGAGGAGGGATACCGCTACAGCTCGAGCGTCAACCCCATCCGCCACGACCTCTATGGCATGCCCGACGCGCCGCGTTTCGCCTTCACCGCCAATGCGCAGGGGCTGATCGAGGTGCCCATCTCCACGGTTCCGCTGGCCGGACGCAACAACCCCTGTGGGGGGGGCGGGTTCTTCCGCCTGCTTCCCTATCCCTATTTCCGTTGGGGGATGCGGCGCATCAACCACATGGAGGGCCAGCCGGGGGTCTTTTACTTCCATCCCTGGGAGATCGACCCGGATCAGCCCAGGCAGCGCGGCATCGGCTGGCGGACGCGCTTCCGCCACTACGTCAATCTCCACCGGACCGAGGATCGGCTGAAGCGCCTGCTCGGCGATTTCCGGTGGGACCGCATGGACCGAATTTTCCTGGGGGAAGAGGAGCACGCATGACTGTAACCGGGGTAACGGATCCCGTCATCCGCGAGATGAGCGCCGGCGACGCGGACCGCTGGGACGCCTTCGTCGATGCGGAGCCCGAGGCGACCTTCTTTCACCGGGCGGGCTGGAAACGGGTGCTGGAGGAGGGCCTCGGTCACCGTGCCCATTTCCTGTTCGCCGAGCGGGACGGAGAGGTGGACGGGGTCCTGCCGCTGGGCCGGATCCGCAGCCGCCTGTTCGGCGATTCCCTGATCTCGCTGCCGTTCTGTGTGCGGGCGGGCGTGGTGGGACGCAGCGAGGAAGTCCGTTCCGCCCTGGAGCGGTCGGCCTGCGAGCTGGCCGACCGGTTGGGGGTGGACCACCTGGAGCTGCGCCAGGAGCGTCCGCGCAACCCCGGGTGGCCCACCCAGAGCGAACGCTACGTCAATTTCCGCCGCCGGCTGGATCCCGACCCGGACGCCAACCTCAAGGCGATCCCGCGCAAGCAGCGCGCCATGGTCCGGAAAGGCATGGAAGCCGGCCTGGAAGGGGTGATCGACGACGACCTGGAGCGGTTCTACCCGCTGTATGCGGAGAGCGTCCGTAACCTCGGCACCCCGGTCTTCCCTAAGCGGTACCTGCAGAAGCTGCGGGAGGTGTTCGGCGATGACTGCGAGGTCCTGACCATCGAGCACCGGGGGAGACCCATAAGCAGCGTGCTCAGCTTCTACTTCCGAGACGAGGTGCTGCCCTATTACGGCGGAGGTGGCCCCGGGGCACGGGAGTACAAGGCTAACGATTTCATGTACTGGGACCTCATGCGGCGAGCCACGGAGCGCGGCTACGGCGTCTTCGACTTCGGGCGCAGCAAGCGGGACACCGGCTCCTATAAGTTCAAGAAGCACTGGGGGTTCGAGCCGGAGCCCCTGCACTACGAGTACCACCTGGTGAAAGCCCGGGATGTCCCTGACGTGAGCCCGGCCAATCCCCGCTATCGCCTGTTCGTGGATGGCTGGAAGCGACTTCCCCTCCCGGTGAGCCGGGTCCTCGGTCCCATGATCGCGCGGAATCTCGGATGAGCCACAAGGAACCACTGCTCTTTCTCGCCCACCGGATCCCCTATCCCCCCAACAAGGGGGACAAGATCCGCTCCTTTCATCTGCTGGAGTATCTGTCCCGCCACTACGAGGTGCACTTGGGCGCCTTCGTGGACGACGTGGCCGATTGGCGCTACGCCGATGAGGTGGGCCGGTACTGCACCCGCATCAAGCTGGTCCCCCTGGATCGCGGGCTGGCCCGGGTACGGAGCCTGCGCGGCCTGGTCTCGGGCGACCCGCTTTCCCTGCCGTTCTATCAGGACCGGCGCATGGAGGCCTGGGTCCGGAGCACGCTGCGCAGGGTACGGCCCGGCCGGGTGGTGGTGTTCTCCTCCTCCATGGCCCAGTACGTGCCCCGGGAGCTGGCCCCCGGGGCACGCCGGGTCCTCGACATGGTGGATGTGGACTCCGCCAAGTGGACCCAGTACGGCCGCATGCAGAGCGGTCCCATGCGCTGGGTGTTCCGCCGGGAAGGGCAGCGCCTGCGGGAGCAGGAGCGCAAGGCCGCGGCCGATTTCGATACCACGGTCCTGGTGACCAGGCCCGAGCTGCAGCTGTTCGCCGAGGCGGCGCCGGAATCCCGCCAGCGGCTCGCCTGCGTGGGGAACGGGGTGGACGTGGAGTACTTCGCCCCCTCGCCGCAATTCCGCAGCCCCTATCCCAAGGACCGACCGGTGCTGGCGTTCACCGGGGCCATGGACTATTGGGCCAACGTGGACGCGGTCACCTGGTTCGCTTCCGAGGTCTGGCCGCTTCTGCGCGAGCAAATCCCCGAGGCGCTGTTCTATATCGTCGGGGCCCGGCCCACGGAGCCAGTGCGGAGTCTCGACAATCAGCCGGGCATCCACGTGACCGGCTCCGTCCCCGATATCCGGCCCTATCTGGCCCATGCCCACGGCGCCGTGGCGCCCCTGCGGGTGGCCCGCGGAATACAGAACAAGGTGCTGGAGGCCATGGCCATGGCGCGTCCCGTTGTGGCCACGGGCGCGGCCCTGGACGGCCTGGAGGCGCTGGAGGGCTACCCGCTGCAGGGCGAAGAGCCGGAGTCCCTGGCCCGGGCCGCCGCGGCCGTGCTCTCCGGCGATTGTCCGGTATCCGGGGCGGACCTGCGCGCCTGGGTGCAGGCGCATTACACCTGGGAAGCGCATCTCGAACGCTTCCGGGCCCTGCTGGAAGGGGAGCCGTGGCCGGAGTGCCTGGCCGAGACCGAGCGCGACCGGTCCATGGAGGAGGCCGGATGACCGTGCAGGGACATGAAGAGCTCCGATTGCCCGATCCGGTGCGGGGCTGGACGGAGGCGCGCCCCCTGGTTCTGGCGCTGCTCTACCTGGCGGGCCTGGTGGCCGTCTATCACGAAACGGCCCTGTCCATGGCCGCCATCTGGTGGCGCTCCCAGACCTATGCCCACGGGGTGCTGGTGCTGCCCGTATCCGCCTATTTCCTGTGGCGCCGCCGCCGTCTCCTCGCCTCGCTACCCCTGGGTCCCGACGCGCGGGGCCTGGTGGCCCTGGGTGCCTTGACCGGTACCTGGTTCCTGGCGCAGCGGGCGGAGGTGCTGTTCATGCAGCATCTTGCCCTGGTGGCCATGATTCCCGCGGGGCTCTGGGCGCTGCTCGGCGCCCGCTTCGTGCGGGCCGCGGCGTTTCCCCTGGGATTCCTGATCTTCGCCGTTCCCCTTGGGGAGGGCCTGGTGCCCCTGCTCCGGGATTTCACGGCGACCTTCAGCGTCTCGGCACTGCAGATCACGGGAATACCGGTGTACCGGGAGGGCCACTACATCTCCATTCCCGAGGGACGCTTCCTGGTGGCCGACGCCTGCAGCGGCATCCGCTACCTCATCGCCTCTCTGGCCATCGGCACCCTGTTCGCCTACCTGAACTACCGTTCCCTGTGGCGGCGCTTGGCCTTCATCGCGGCGGCCGCGGCGGTGCCGGTCCTGGCCAACGGCGTCCGGGCCTACGGCATCGTGGTGCTGGCGCACCTCAGTGATATGCGGCTGGCCACCGGGGTGGACCACATTATCTACGGCTGGGTGTTCTTCGGCGTGGTTATGGTGCTGCTTTTCTGGCTGGGCGGCTTCTGGCGGGATGCCCGGTCCGGCGTTCCGGAGGAGCCGGCGCAGGAGGAGCCGGGCCGGATCGGGAGGGGCGCCAGCAACGCTGGTCTGGCCCTGGTCGGGGCGCTGGTGCTGGCCGTCGCGGGGGCCGGTCCGGCCGGGGCCGCCTGGCTTAACCGGAGTGCCAGCGGCTTCTCGGCCACCACGCTGGACCTTCCGCCCGGTAAGGCCGGCTGGCGGGGCCCCGCCCCCGTCGAGGGCACCTGGCACCCGCGCTATAGGGGCGCGGATCGGATGGTGCATCGGGCGTACCGCGGCGGCGAAGGGACGGTTCGCGTACTGCTCATTCATTACCGGAACCAGCAACAGGGAGCGGAACTGATTTCCTCCGGAAACAGCTTGCATAACGGAAAGCATTGGGTGCGGACCGGGGAAGGGCGGGAGACCGCCGATCTGCCCGGTTCCACGGACGGCTTCGGCGTACGGGAGCTCCTGCTCAAGGGCCCCGGAGGGCGGCGCTTGGTCTGGCAGTGGTACGACATCGGCGGCCACGTCACCTCCCGTCCCATAGCGGCCAAGCTCTGGGCGGCCTGGGAGGAGATCCGGAGCGGCCGTCCGGACGCCACCCTGATCGCCGTGGCTACCGATTATGAAGGCCGGCTGGGGCCGGCCCGGAAGCGGCTGTCGCGGTTCCTGGGCGCGTTCCCCGCCATGACCCGGGGGGGACGGTTGGTTCGCGCCATGCAGGGGGAGGGCTCATGACGCCGGCAAGAAGCCCCCGGACCGATGCCCCCGTGGTGGCCCATGTGGTGCATTCCCTGGGTGTGGGCGGCATGGAGAACGGCCTGGTGAACCTCATCAACCGGACCCCGCACCGGGAGCTGCGCCATGTGGTCATCTGCCTGGCGGAATACACGGAGTTCGCCCGCCGCATCGACCCGCCCGTGGAGCTGTACGCCCTCAACAAACGGCCCGGAAAGGATCCCGGGCTCTACCTGCGCCTCTGGCGCCTGCTCCGCGAGCTGCGGCCGGATCTGGTCCACACCCGCAACCTCGCAGCCATCGAGGCCCATCTTCCGGCCACCCTGGCCGGGGTGCGGCATCGGGTGCACGGCGAGCACGGCTGGGACATGGCGGACCTGTCCGGGGCGAACCGGCGGTATCGGCGCCTGCGGCGGATGCTGCGTCCCCTGGTCCATCACTTCATTCCCCTTTCCGGTGACCTGGAGGACTACCTGGCCCGGGGGGTGGGAGTACGGGAGCACCGCATGACCCGGATCTGCAACGGTGTGGACGTCCAGCACTTCCATCCCGGGAAGGAACGGGAGCGGCTCCCCGAAGAGGCGGGATTCCCTCCGGAGGCGCGCATCATCGGCTGGGCCGGACGCATGGAAGGGGAGAAGGACCCCCTGGGGCTGGTGCGGGCCTTCATCCGCCTGGTGGAGGAGGCTGGCGAGGCTGCACGGGCCGCGCGACTGGTGATGATCGGCGGCGGATCCCTCTATCCCCGGGTGCGCGCGGAGCTGGAAGAGGCCGGCCTGCTGGACCGGGCCTGGCTTCCCGGAGAGCGCGAGGACCTCGCCGGGATCTACCGCGCGCTGGACCTCTTCGTGCTGCCCTCCTTGGCCGAAGGGATCTCCAATACCGTGCTCGAGGCCATGGCCTCGGGGGTTCCGGTGGTTGTCACCCGGGTGGGCGGCAATCCCGAGCTGGTGGTGGAGGGGGAGACCGGCGACCTGGTGCCTCCCGGTGATCCCGAAGCCCTGGCCGGGGCCCTGGCCGGGCTGCTGGGGGAGCCGGACCGCCTGGTCCGCATGGGGTCGGCGGCCCGGAGGCGGGCGGAGGCCCGATACAGCATCGATGCCATGGTGGCGGCCTATCTGGACGTCTATCGCCGGGTACTCGGCCAGGGTCCCGACTCCCTGGCCGGTCGGACCATGCCGGAAGGGGAGGCGCGCTGATGTGCGGTCTGGTGGGCTTGTTCGATACCCGGGAGGAACGGCCGGTGGGCCGCGCCCTCCTGGAGGCCATGAACGATCGGCTGTATCACCGGGGTCCCGACGGCTCGGGCACCCATCTGGAGCCGGGGCTCGGGCTCGGCCATCGGCGGCTCGCCATCATCGACCTGGACGGCGGGGACCAGCCCCTGTTCAGCGAGGATGGCTCCGTGGCCGTGGTCTACAACGGCGAGATCTACAATTTCCGGGAGCTGGCGGAGCAGCTGCGTAACCGGGGCTACCGTTTCCGGACCCGCTGCGACACCGAGGTGATCGTCCATGCCTGGCGGGAATGGGGGAAGGATTGCGTGCACCGCTTCCGGGGCATGTTCGCTTTCGCCGTCTGGGACCGGGCGCACCGGACGGTCTTTCTGGCCCGGGATCGGATCGGCATCAAGCCCCTCCACTACGCCGTGCTGGAGGACGGCACCCTGGCTTTCGCCTCGGAGCTGAAGGCCCTGCTCCTCCATCCCGGGCTGTCCCGCGAGCTGGATTACCGGGCCGTGGAGGAATACTTCGCCTACGGCTACATCCCGGACCCGAAAACCATCCTGAAGGGGGTGCACAAGCTCCCGCCGGGTCACCGGCTGACGGTCCGTCGCGGGGCGCCCGTTCCCGCGCCGGAGCCCTACTGGGACGTGCCGTTCTCGGACGGCGGCACCGCGCCGGATGAAAGGGCCGCGGGGGAGGAGCTCGGCGGGTACCTGGCCGAGGCGGTTTCCATCCGGCGGATAGCCGACGTGCCGGTGGGGGCCTTCCTCTCCGGAGGCGTGGATTCGAGCGCCGTGGTGGCCATGCTTGCGCAGGCGGACGACGAGCCGGTGCGCACCTGCTCCATTTCCTTCGGCGACCCCCGCTTCAACGAGGCGTCCCACGCCGCCCATGTGGCCGAGCGCTACGGCACCGATCATAGCGTCCAGGAGGTGAATCCCCAGGATTTCGACCTCGTGGACCGCCTGGCGGGGATCTACGACGAGCCCTTCGCCGACAGCTCGGCCATGCCCACCTACCGGGTCTGCGAGCAAGCCCGGAAGCGGGTCACCGTGGCCCTGTCCGGGGACGGCGGCGACGAGAACTTCGCCGGCTACCGGCGCTATCGGTGGCACCTGCACGAGGAAGGGGTGCGCCGGCACGTCCCGCAAGCCCTGCGCGGTCCGCTGTTCGGCAGCCTTGCAGCCGTTTATCCCAAGCTCAACCGGGCGCCGCGCATCTTTCGGGCCAAGGCCACCCTGGAATCCGTTTCCCGGCCGAGCCTGGAGGCCTACCTGGACAACATGGGCGTGGTGCCCGACAGCATCCGCGCCCGGCTGTTCACCCCCCGGTTCCGGCAGGCGCTCCAGGGCTATCACGCCGCGGAGGTGCTGCGCGGTCACGCCGAGAATGCCCCGGAGCATCCGCTCTCCCAAGTCCAATACCTGGACATGAAGACCTATCTGCCGGGCGACATCCTGACCAAGGTGGACCGGGCCAGCATGGCCAATTCCCTGGAGGTGCGGGTCCCGGTGCTCGATCACCACTTCGTGGAATGGGCGGCGGGCCTTCCGCCGGAGCTCAAGTACCACAGGGGGGAGGGCAAGTACCTCTTCAAGAAGGCCATGCGACCCCACCTGCCGGACGAGGTGCTGTACCGGCGCAAGATGGGCTTCGCGGTCCCCCTCGATGAGTGGTTCCGGGGGCCCTTGCGGGACAAGGTGCGCGAGGCCCTGCTCGGCCCGATTCTCCAGGATACGGGGATCTTCCGACGCGAAGCCCTGGAGGGCCTGCTGGAGCAGCACCAATCGGGGAAATGGGACCACAGCGCCGTCCTCTGGTCGCTCCTGATGTTCGCTGCCTTCCTGCGTCAGCTGGAGAAGGAGCCGGTGGTCGCCAGGGAGGAGCTCCACGGGGATTACGCGACGCCATGAGCGGCCGGGACAGTTCGTCACGCACGGGAGCCCGCGGAATGCGGATTCTGTATCACCACCGGACCCGGGCGGAGGATGCCCAGGGGGTCCACATCGAGGCCCTGTGCCGGGCCTTCGAGCATCTGGGGCACGAGGTGAACCTGGTGGGGCCCGCGACGCCCTCGGGGAACGGCGGGGAGCGAAGCGGATCGCGCGACAACGCCACCCTGTTCGGCCGGGCCATGCCCCATTGGCTCTACGAGGTGCTCGCGCTGGGCTACAACGTGCCCGCCTTTTTCCTCCTGGTGGGGCAAATGCTTCGCCAGCGCCCGGATGTGGTGTACGAGCGCTACGCCCTGTTCAACGTGTCGGGCCGGCTCGCGGCGGCGTTATTCCGCGTTCCCTTCATCCTGGAGGTGAACGCGCCCCTCAGCGAGGAGATGCAGGAGCACGGCGGCCTAGTGCTCCGCGGTCTGGCGCGGCGGACGGAGAACTGGCTGTGCAGGAGTGCCACCCGGACGGTGGTGGTTTCTTCGGCCATGCGCGAGGTGTTCACCCGGCGCGGACTCCCGGAGGAGCGTTTCCTGGTCATCCCCAACGCCGTGGACCGGGCGCGCTTCCATCCCGGCGTCGACGGGGCCCCCGTGCGCCGAGAGCTGGGGCTGGGGGCGCGGTTCACGGTGGGCTTCGTGGGCTGGATCCGGCCCTGGCACGGGGTGGCGGACCTGCTGGAGGCCTTCGCCCTGCTGGTGCGGAAAAAGCCCGAGGCGGTCCTGCTCCTGGTGGGGGATGGGCCGGCGGTGCCGGAGCTGCGGGAACGGGCGGAGGCGCTGGGCCTCGCGGAACAGGTGATATTCACCGGCGCGGTAGCCCGGGAAGCCGTTCCCGGGTACGTGGGGGCCATGGACGTGGCGGTTCAGCCGAACGTCACCAGCTATGCCTCCCCCATCAAGCTCTTCGAGTACCTGGCGGCCGGGCGTGCCGTGGTGGCCCCGAACCGGCCCAACATCACCGAGGTGGTTCGGGAGGGGCGCGAAGGGCTGCTATTCCAGCCGGGGAACGTGGAGCAGCTGGCCGGACAGCTTTCCCGGCTGGCGCTCGACGGCGACTTGCGCCGGGAGCTGGCCCGCAAGGCGGCGAATACCGTGGAAGAGCGGGGCTTTTTCTGGGAGGCGAACGCCCGGCGGGTGCTTGGCGCCGTGGAGCCCCGCGCCGTGGGGGAGGCCTGAATGCTGATGGAGCGGAGCCCGCGCAGCGCGGCCGCCCGGGCGGTCCCGCGCGAGGAGGCGCCCCGGGTGGTGGTGCTGAGCCACCTGTTCCCCCATTCCGGCGACCCGGGGGCGGGGCTGTTCATCCGCGAGCGCATGTTCCGGGTGGCCCGGCACATCCCACTGGTGGTGGTAAGCCCGGTTCCCTGGTTCCCGTTCCAGGGCATTTTGCGGCGTTTCCGGCCCAACTTCCGGCCACCCGCGCCGTATCACGAGCAGCAGGGCGGTGTGGACGTCTATTTCCCCCGCTATTTCTCCGTTCCCGGGTTCGGCAAGAGCCTGGACGGCCTGTTCGAAGCCCTGGGGGCCCTGCGCCTGCTGCGCAGGCTGCGTCGCGACTGGGGGGCGGAGATCATCGATGCCCATTTCGCCTACCCGGACGGCTATGCCGCCGGGCGTCTCGGGCGCTGGCTCGGGCTCCCCGTAACCGTGACCCTGCGCGGCACGGAGCCGCCGCTGGCGCGAACCCGGTTTGGGCGGGTCCTGCTCCGGGGTGTCCTGAAGCGGGCCGACCGCATCTTTTCCGTATCCGCCTCCCTGCAGGCCCTGGCCCGGCGAATGGGAGCGTCCCGGGAGCGGACCCGGGTAATTCCCAACGGCGTGGACACCGAAAAGTTCCAGCCCATTGACCGGGGCACGGCCCGCCGTGACCTGGGCATCCCCGAGACGGCCCCGGTGATCGTCTCCGTGGGGGCCCTGGTGGAGCGCAAGGGGTTCCATCGGGTCATGGAGGTCCTGCCGGCCCTCAGGGAGCACTTCCCGGGCCTGCGCTACCTCATCGTCGGCGGTCCGGGACCGGAGGGGGATATGGGCGCTTACCTGCGGGAACGCGTCCAGAGCCTCGGGCTGGAGGACACCGTGCATTTCCTCGGCCCCATGGCCCCGGAGGCGCTGTGCCGGCCTCTGTCCGCGGCCGACCTGTTCGTATTGGCCACCAGCCACGAGGGCTGGGCGAACGTCTTCCTGGAGGCCATGGCCTGCGGTCTGCCGGTGGTTACTACCGACGTGGGCGGCAATCGGGAGGTGGTCTCGGAGTCGACCGTGGGAAGGATCGTTCCCTTCGGAAGCCCGGAGGCCCTGGAGGCGGGACTGCGGGAAGCCCTCGCCACTTCCTGGGATCACCGGGCAATCCGCGAATACGCGGTCCGGAACGGCTGGGATGCGCGGATCGCCACCGTGGTTGATGAGCTCACCAGTCTCGTTTCCTCGGCTAGGAAAGGTAGCTGATGTCGTTCCCGCCGGACGTATATCTGATCGGAGCCCCAAAGGCCGGCACCACCACGCTGGCGGAGATCCTGGAGACCCATCCGGAGGTAACGGTTTCCACTCCCAAGGAGCCCCACTACTTCACCCAGAACTGGGACCGGGACCTGGACTGGTACCGGGCGCGCTTCCCGGCCGGAGTGGGGGGGATGCTGGTGGACGCCTCCACGAGCTACGCCGCCGATCCTCTGGGGACGGTTGCGGAAAGCCCGCTTTCGGGTGTTCCGGAGCGAATCCGGCAGGTGAATCCGGACGCCCGGTTCATCTACGTGGTGCGCGAGCCCGTGGCCAGGACCTACTCGGCCTATTGGCACGATGTACGGCTCGGGTACGAGCGGCTCCCCTTCTGGGAGGCCATCACCGAGGACCCCACCTATCTGGCCACCAGCGACTACGCGGCCCAGCTGGAAAAATACTTACCGTATTTTGATCCGGACAGATTCCTGATTCTTACCGCGGAAGCGCTGTGGAAGGATAATTTGGAAGTGGCCAACAAATGCTTCGCTTTCATGGGGCTGGAAGCAATGGAGGAGGCCTCCCTGCCTTCCCTGCACAAGAACAAATCATACGCCTACAACGGACTGGGCCGCTATGTCTTCGGGCTCTTGAACAGCGACAGCAACCTGAAGAGGGCCTCGGATCTGGCGAAGAAAATCCTGCCCGATAGCGCCTATAAAGCCCTGGGCCGCGCTTTGACCAAGGAAATCCCACCCATCCGCCCGTGGCAGCGGGCCCGGCTGGAGGAGCTTTTCGCCGCCAAGAATGAAAGATTCCGGGAGCTTACCGGGGTGGAGACAGGGTACAAGGAGCCCGGAGACCTGCGTGAGGAAACCGCCGGTTCCGGGGCGAACGGGCCCGTGCGGGAAGAAGGCTGAGCCGCCCATGCGGGATCGAGGCGTAAAGGCATTGAAGAATCTCCACCTGTATCGGAGGGCCCGAGAGGAAACATGACCTATCTAGGGGGGAAAATCGCGTCTGGGGCGGCATGGATGGTGTCCATGCGGCTGGTGGTCAGAAGCATCGGTCTCCTGAGCACAATCATCGTGGCCCGGTTGCTTTCCCCCGCGGATTTCGGGCTGGTGGCCCTGGCCACTTCCATATATGCCTTGGTGGAGTTCCTGGGGGCCTTCGGGTTCGGGGAGGCCATCATCCAGCGGCACGATACCGACCGCAGCCACTACGACACCGCCTGGACCCTGAATCTCGCCTTCGGCGTGCTGGCGGCAACCGCAATGGCCCTGATGGCGGGGCCGGTGGCGGGCTTCTTCGATGAGCCGCGCCTGGAGCTGATCATCTATGTCCTGGCCCTGACCGCCTTCATCGATCAGGCCCACAACATCGGCGTGGAGGCCCTGCGCAAGGAGCTGGAGATGCAAAAGATCTTCCAGCTTCAAGTGGTCGAGAAGGTGGTGGCGTTTTTCACCACGGTCACGCTGGCGTATCTGTACGAGAGCTATTGGGCGCTCGTGGCCGGAATGGCCATCGGAACTGTCGCTTTCTCCGTTACCTCCTTCCTGATCACCCCGTTCCGGCCGCGTTTTTCCCTGGCGAGGTTCCAGGAGCTCTTCGTGTTTTCCAGGTGGCTGTTCCTCACGAACATCCTTTCCTACGGGGACAGGAAATCCGGTTCGATCATCATCGGCAAGCTCGCCGGGGCCTCCTCCATCGGCATCTTCAGCGTGTCCCAGAACATCGCCCATATCCCCGCCGTGGAGCTGGTAAAGCCCTTGAACCAGGCCCTGTTCCCCGGCTACTCCAAGGTCAAGAACGAGCCCGGCACCCTGCGCCGCTATTACCTGAAGTCCCTGTCCCTGGTTTCCCTGGTGGTGTTCCCGACGGCAACGGGACTGGCCATTACCGCCCCTGGCCTGATCCCCCTGTTATTGGGTGAGCAATGGGAACAGGCCATTCCGGTGATGCAGGTGCTTGCCGTCGCGGGCATCGCCCAGGCCCTGGCCATCGTGAACATGAGCATCCACTTGGCCATTAATCAGCCGCACCTTACCACCGTTTTCAACGGCGTGAAGGTGCTGCTGCTGATCCCGTCCATGATCTACGCGGTTTTCCATTGGGGGGCCATCGGCGCCGCCTGGGCCTATCTGTGCGTGAACCTCCTGCTGGCGCCCACACGCATCTGGGTGGTCAAGCGCTCCCTGGCGCTCCGGGGGCGGGGGATCGCTGAGGCCTTGTGGCGTCCGATCACCGCCACGCTGGTCATGGCGGCGGCCGTCTACGGCATGGGCCTCTATCTCGGCGATGCCCCGGTAGCCGTCCGTCTGCCGGGCCAGATCACGGCCGGTGTGGTGGTTTTCTCGGCCATGGTGCTGGGCCTCTGGAGACTGGCGGGACGTCCGGAAGGCGGAGAGGAGTTCGTGATGCACCAGCTACGCGGGCTCCTGCCGGGTCGGGTCCGGTTCGGCTGACCCGATGGGGTGGGGCCGGCCCTCGATTCATTCCGGAAACCGGGAAGGCTTCGGAGGGTCGCGCGGATAAGTGGGCAAAGGGGGGGAGGAACATGGATGACGCGTATTGCCTATGTCCTGGATGCGTTTCCGGCCTGGTCGGAAACCTTCGTGCTGAACGAACTGCTGGAGATGCAGCGCCGGGGGCTCGAGCCCTGGGTGTTCGCACTCGACGAAGGCGAGCAAGGGGTTAGCCACCCGGGTGTCGACGAGGTTCTCCCCCGTACGGCGTATCTGGGCCCGCGGGCGGGAGGGTGGACCGGGCTGCTGGAAGCTTCCGGCGCCCTTCTGACTAGGCCCGGGGGATGGATGAGGACGGAGCGCTGGGCGCGGGCCCTGGGCCCTCCGTATCCGTGGCTGCATCGCGCGACCGCTCCCGTGGCCAAGCGTCTCCAGGCATTGGGCATCTCGCGGATCCATGTGCATTTCGGGGGACCCGCCCTGCGGTGGGCGGTGCTCATGGCCCGGGAAAGCGGAATACCGCTGTCCGCCACCCTGCACCGCTATGACCTGTTTTCCCGGCCACTCCCGGAGCTGCGGGCGGTGGAAGAAGGCGTGGACTTCTGGGTAACGGTTTCGGACTTCAATAAGCGGTTCATGACCGAGCGTCTGGGGCTCAGGGGCGAAAAGATCGAGGTCCTGCCCTGCGGAGTGGACACGCAGTATTTCTCGCCGGCGGCCCGGGTGGAAGTGCGGTCGGGGAAAATCCTAACGGTGGCCCGCCTGGCGGAGGAGAAGGGCCTATTTTACCTGGTTGAGGCCGCGCACCAGCTCCGGACACAGGGACACGATTTCGAGTGGATCGTTCTGGGGGGCGGACCGCAGAAGGAGGCCGTGGAGGACGCGATCCGCGACAGGGAGCTGCAGGGCCGGGTAAAGCTGGTGGGACCGGGAAACAGCGCCGACGTCCGCCGTCACCTACGGGAGTCCCGGGTCTTTGTGCTGCCGAGCCTGTCCGAAGGCGCCCCTATTTCCTATATGGAGGCCATGTCCGTAGGGGTGGCGGTGGTAGGTACGGATGTTCAGGGCGTCCCGGAACTGGTATTGGATGGGAAAACGGGTTTTCTCGTACCGCCACGCAGCGGGCGGGCCCTGGCCGAAAAGATCGGCTATTTACTCGAAAATCCGGGTGTCGCGGACAGATTGGGCTCGGAGGGGCGGCGACATGCGGTATCGAATCTCAGTCTCCGCGTCCAGGGCGGCAAGCTGGCAGGAATGTGGCAAGACAGCCGGTCCCGGTAGGCCCGCTGCGTGCGATCGGGACAGTCGCCCGGGGACCGATGCTCCGTGCGCCTTTGGAAGGCCGGGAGGCCGGCTTCCGGGGGCTAAGCCCCTCCGGTACCCCGTCGACAAAAGGGCTCCGCGTTTACGGTGAAAATTTCCATCACCAATGCTGTCGCTCTGAACGGCGGGGACGCGGCCATCCTCACCGGCATGCACGAGATGTTCAGGGAGGCCTTCGGGCCGGAGGTGCGCATCACGGTATTCGACAAGAATCCGGAGGTTTCGGCCGTTCTGTTTCCGGACATGGAATTCCGGGAGTCCCCGTATTTCCTTCTGGAGCGCGAGCCTGCCTGGGCCGCGGTGATCCCCAGCTGGAAAGTGCAGCGGTTCGTGACCGGCCTATTGAGACGGCTGAGAAAGGCGGGCTTCTGGGCCTCCGTCTGGAAGGTGCGGATCTTCGGGGGCGGGGCTCCGCATTGGATGCCGGGCCCGGCGCTCCGGCGGAGCCTAGAGGCCTATCTCGATTCCGACGCCGTGGTGAGCGCCGGGGGAACCTATCTGGTGGAAAGCTACTCCATGGCGCCGCAGCTGTTCGATTACCGGCTCGCGATACGCCTTGGCAAGCCCCTGTATTTGTTCACGCAATCCATGGGTCCCTTCCGGTCCCCGTGGAACCGGAAAAAGCTGTATGCGGCATTCCGGCACGCCCGGCTCATCTTTCTCCGGGATCCGGTCTCCCTGGAGCATGTGAGAAGCCTGGGGAAGCTGGAAACCCCGCTTGTCCAGGCGGCAGACGCCGCCTTCGTGCTCCGGGAGCAGGCGCCGTTGCCCGGGGAGCGAGCCCCTTCGCCACCGGGCCGCTTCAAGGTGGTTGTCTCGGTAAGGGAATGGGGCAATTTCTCCCACCTGGGCAGCGAGGCCGGAATGGAGAACTATAAAAAGGCGATCCGGGACGCGGTTTCGCACCTGGTGACTGACCATGGGGCGGAAGTGCTGTTCCTGTCCACCTGTCAGGGTGTGCCCCAGTACGCTACCGATGACGCGAAGCTGGCGACGGAGATCGTCCTCATGCTGGGAGAGCGAGAGCGGAGGCAGGTGTCCGTGCATGCGGATTTCATTGCGGCGCAGGGAATCAGGGAGATGCTGTCGGACTGTGATTTCGTCATCGCCACCCGGCTCCACATGGCCATTCTGGCGCTGACCATGGAAGTCCCCGTTCTCCCGGTGGCCTACGAATACAAGACCGCGCAGCTGTTCGAAAGGATGGGGCTCGGCGAGTGGGTTACCGGGATCGAGGATATGGACGACGCGTTTTGCGGCCGGGTCGACCGGTTCATCGAGAGGCTGCCCGCATTGCGGCGGACCATGCTCGATTTCGCGCGTGAGGAATCGGCCCGGGCCAGGATGCCCGCGTATATGGTCCGCGAGGACCTTGCCGGAGGGCGGTTTCCACAAATTTTCGCATCCTCCTAGAAGGTCGGACGCCGGTGTACAGGTCGTGGGAAAGAATCAAACGGTTGGGGCGGACGGATGAATCCGGCACGGAGCCGGTTGCGCGGGATTTCGAGCGTCAGTGGCGGAAACGCTTCGAGCGCTTCGCCGACAACGAGGATGACGCCGGAATCGCCGGCTGGAGCGAGAACGGCCTCGATGCCCGATTTTCCCATTTCAGGAACCATTGGCGTCCCGGAGCCCCGGGAGGCTTCTGGCTGGATGTGGGCTGTGGCGCCGGAACCTACACCCGGTATATGCGTGAGAACGGCAAGGAGGTGCTGGCCCTGGATTACTCTCTCCCCACCTTGAAGAAGGCCCGGGCCAGGGTGGGGGGCGGCGCCCACTGGGCCCTGGGGGATGCCTCCCGGCTTCCCCTCCGGCGGAATAGCCTCGACGGCGTGCTCTGCTTCGGCGTAACCCAGGCCCTGTCCGAATCCGGGCCCCTGGTGTCCGAGCTGAACCGGGTGGTCCGGGGCGGTGGCGAGGTCTGGGTCGACGGGCTGAACCGGGGGTGCGCCTTGGATTTCTGGGCCCGAGCGCTCCGCAAGATGCGGGGCGAGGAGGAAAACGTGCGTTTCGAGTCGCCACGGGGTCTGGCGGAGGAGCTTCGGCGGGCCGGGGCCGAAAGGGTCGAGCTGTACTGGGTGCCGGTTTTCCCCTCCGGGTGGCATCGGCTTCAGCGTTTCTTCAACCGGTACTGGGTGGGCCGCGTCCTGGACCGCACGCCTTTCCTCGGTGCCCTGGTCTGCCACGCGTTCGTCCTCAAGGGGGAAGCCCCCCATGGGTAGGGACCTGAATATCGCGCGGGCCCACCGGCGCGATTATGCCGGCTGTCCGGAGGACAGCGGTACTGGCGAACTGCGAGGCGCCCGGCTCCCCGAAGAGCAAGGTGCCCGACCGTCGGCATCGAAAGGGCTCCTGGTGATCGCATCGGACTTCCCGCCGCTCACCGGCACCAATACCCAGCGGGTGCAGAGCTTCGTGCGCCATCTTCCGGACTTCGGCTGGAACTGCCGGGTGGTTACCCAGGCCGTGGAGGACATGGGCTGGATCGATTCCGGGGAGCTCGAGCACATCCCCGAATCCGTGATCGTCGACCGGGTACCAAGCCCCGATCCCTTCGCGGTACGCCGCAGGCGGCTGGGTATGCGGCCGTTGGATATCCATGCCGCCGAGGCCCATCGCCCGGATCCGGGGAATGGGCCGCACGAGGGGAAATCCGCACGCGGCTTGATCCCCTTGGGCCGGCGCGTGATCAGCGGTCTGCTCTTCATGGCCCTGGATTACGGTTGGTACATCCCGGACTCCACGCGCCCCTGGGCGGACGCGGCGGTCCACCGGGCGAGGGGGGTGATTGCGGAGGAGGCCCCGGACGCGCTGCTTACGAGCTGTCCGAGCTACTCCAGCCATGTGGCCGGTTTGAAGGTGAAGCGGCGTACGGGGGTCCCCTGGGTGGTGGACTTCCGTGATCTCTGGGTCAACCGGCCGGGCCGGGAGCTGCGAACCCGGTTCCATGCCCTCCGGGACCGGCGCCTCGAGGCCCTGGTGCTGCAGGAGGCGGACGGAGTGGTCGTAGCCTCCCCCGCCTGGGAGGAAGAGCTCGTCCGGCGCTACGGCGACTGGGTCCGGAAGAAGATGGTCTGGGTATCCAATGGCTACGATCCTGCCAAGGATCCATTCAGCCGCGTCCCGAACAAGGGCCGGGAGAGGCGGGGCGCGGGGGCGGGTATCCGGTTCGTCTACACGGGCGCCATGGATTCCTCGGTGTCCCCGGCGCCCTTCCTGGAGGCCCTCGGCCTGTTCAAGCAGCGCAGCCCCGAGGCGGTCGCGCGCTTCGAGGTGCGCTTGATCGGCCACGGGGAGAGCGAAAAAGACCGGCTCGCCGCCATCGTTCGGGAATACGGTCTTCAGGAGCAGGTGGCGATATCCGGCCCGCAGAGCCACGAGCGGTGCCTGGAAGAGCAGGCGGAAGCGGACGTCCTACTGCTCTTCAGCGCGCCCTGCCATCAGCACACCATCACCGGAAAATCCTTTGAATACATGCGCTCCGGTAAGCCCGTCCTCGCCATGCTCCCGGAAACGGGTATCCAGGCCCAGCTTCTCCGGTCGGCGAACATGGCCTGGATCTTCGATTACCGAGATACGGATGGGGTCCAGGGAATCCTGGGGTGGCTGGCAAGGGGCTCCGGATCGCCCCGGGTGAATCCGAATTGGGAATACATCCGGCAGTTCGATCGGCGGGCGCTGTCGGCGAAATTGGCCCGCCTGCTGGACACCGTGACGGGCGCCGATGGCTGATGCGGCCGGGTGCGCCGGTCTGCGGCCAGCTTATCACCCATGAAATCCTGCCCCTCAATTTCCGAAAAAGGGCTCGGCATGCAGCTCGATAACTTCCCGGTGAAGCGGCCATGAGGATCCTGGTACTGGCGGACGCGATGCCGTATCCCCTTTCGCACGGTCAGCACCTGCGCATCTTTCACTATGTCCGGACGCTAGGCGAGCGCCACGAATTCGATCTTCTGTGTCTGGACGACCGTCCGTTGCCGCAGCCGGTGAAGGAGATCTTTCGACGGATCGAAACTATCCCGCCAACGGAACCGGCGCGGTCCGCAAAGCGGGGTTGGCGGGAGCGGTTCGCCCTGGAGGAAATGCTTCCCGAGGATCAGCGCATTACGGACCGTCTGCAACAATTCCTGACGGAAATCGACTATGACTTGATCTGGATGACCGGGGAGCGGGTGATCCCCAGTGTCCCTTTCCGTCGTATTCCTGTCCTAATGGACTTGGTGGACGACAACGTGCTCACCCTCCTGCGCGAGGCGAAGAGCTCCGTGCCGCTCCGCCGCCGTCTTCAGGCGCTTAAACGGGCGTTCATGCACTTCCAGCTCGAACGCCGGTATTACGGTCAGGGGGACGGCTGCCTGGTGGTTGCCGAGCCGGATGCCCGCATGTTCAGCCGCATCTGTCCCTGGATGCCGGTGCGGGTGGTGAAGAACGGCGTGGATCCCGAGTACTTCGCCCCCCGGGAAGGCGAGTCCAGGGACCCCGTCCTGGTTTTCGAGGGGAACATGTCCTTCCCGCCCAACGTGGATGCCGTGCTTTTCTTCGCCCGGAAGGTCCTGCCCCGAATCCGGCAGGAGGTTCCCGAGGCCCGGTTCCTGGTGGTGGGCAAGGATCCCGCGGAGGAGATCCGGCGCCTGGAGGGACCGGAAGTGGAGGTGACCGGTTTCGTGGATGATCTGCGTCCCTATATCCGGCAGGGGGCGGTCTTCGTGTCGCCCCTGCGCAAGGGGGCCGGAATCAAGAACAAGGTTTTGCAGGCCTGGGCCATGGGTCGTCCGGTGGTGGGGACCCGGTTGAGCTTTGGCGGTCTCCAGGTCCGCGAGGGCGAGAACGCGCTGGTGGCGGACGGGCCCAGCGAGCTGGCGGCCTCCGTGGTGCGACTCCTCAGGGATCCGCGGAAGCGCGCGGCCCTCGGCCGGGAAGGCCGGCAAACGGTGCTTAGCCACTATACCTGGGACCAGAAGGGCAGGGAGCTGGAAGCCGTGATGCTGGAAGTGGCTGCCAAGGACGAAAAGCGAAGCGCGTATGCGTGACGTCGCACTGATCATCATTTTCGCCAGCCTGATCCCTATGGTTCTGGTACGGCCCTGGACGGGGGTCCTGGTCTGGTCCTGGATAGGTTTCATGAACCCCCACCGCCTGGGCTGGGGCATAGCCGACCAGCTTCCGGTGGCCATGGTCTTCGGCTCCCTGACCCTGGTGGCCATGTGGTTCCAGTCGGACCGCAAGCTGGTGCCACTCACCCGGGAAACGGTCCTGATCGTCCTTATGATGATCCTTTTCACGGTCACCACCTTCACAGCATGGGTACCCAGCGCGGCTTGGCCTCAATGGGAAAAGGTTATAAAGATCCTGGGCTTCGCTCTGGTGACCGGCATGCTCATCTACGGCAAGAAGCGGATCGTTGCCCTGATGGCGGTCATGGCCGGCTCCATCGCTTTCTACGGGGTGAAGGGGGCCGCGTTCGTGGTGGAAACGGCGGGCCAGTATCGGGTCAAGGGGCCCGAGCATTCCTTTATCGGGGCCAATACATCGCTCGGGCTGGCCATGCTCATGGTGATTCCGGTTTTGGCGGCGTTGGCCCAGGAGGTGGAAAGGAAATGGGCGCGCATGGCCATCTATGGGGTCATGGCGCTGACCGTGGTGGCCACGGTTTTCACCTACTCCCGGGGCGCCCTGCTAGGGCTGGCCGTGGTGATCCCGCTCATGCTCATCAAGGCGAACAAGAAGCTCCTGCTGTTCCTGTTCATGATCCCGGTTGCCGTGAAGGCCCCGGACCTGATCCCCACCAAGCTCATCGAGCGGGCCGAGACCATGGAAAACTACCAGCAGGACCGCTCCGCCATGCAGCGTATCCAGGCCTGGGGTGTGGGGTGGAACGTCGCCGTGGAACGGCCGCTCGTAGGTGCCGGGTTCAAGCTGGAGCGGGCCCCGAATGATCTGTGGCTCAGATACGCGAACTGGCAGGACGAGCATTTCGACAGCTCCCGGGCCGCCCATTCCAACTACTTCCAGATGCTGGGCGAGCACGGATTCCTGGGGCTTGGGCTGTACCTTCTGTTGCTGTTTTTCACCTTTGACAGCCTGCGCAAGATCAAGAAGCAGGCACCCGGGGTGGGGCTGGGCTGGATGCGGAAATACGCCGACGGGCTCCAAGTTGGACTCGTGGCCTACGCCATATCGGGGGCCTTCCTGAGCCTGGCCTATTTCGATCTGTTCTACACGTTCGTGATCCTGGCGGGGATCATGCGCCGGGAGATCGCCGAGGCCACGGATACCGCCGCATCCCAGGCAGAGGGAAGCAAGAAGGTCGCGCCGGGGGCCCCCACCCGCCCGATCGCTCCAGCACCCGCGCAGATGGCACGGGAGGGCTGACATGAAGCGTCCCGAGCTCCTGGGATTGCGCGGCCTCACCACCCTGGCTTCGCCGGGCAGCGGCAAGGCCCGGCTGGCCATCCTGATCTATCACAGGGTGCTTCCGGAACGGGACCCGCTCGATCCCGATATCCCGGACCAAGCCAGCTTCGACTGGCAGATGGGCCTGCTGGCGGAGGAATTCCACCCGGTCTCCCTTCTGGAGGGGGTTCGCGGGCTGGTCCGGGGATCCCTGCCCCCGCGGGCGGTTGCGATCACCTTCGACGACGGCTACCGGGACAATTACTCGGTGGCACTCCCCGTGCTCGAGAAATGGGGACTTCCCGCCACTTTTTTCATCGCCACGGATTATCTCCACGGCCGCTGGATGTGGAACGACCTGATCACCGAGACGGTGCGCCGCTGGCCGAATTCTCGGATGGACCTTACGCCCATGGGGCTGGGGAACTGGTCACTCGCGGACGACGGTTCCCGCCGGGATGCCCGGCTGGGGCTCATCAACGCCTTGCGGTATCTCCCCTTCGACGATCGGGAACGGAACGTGAAAGCCCTGTGGGAGATGCTTGATGTCTCCCAAGAGCCCCGACTGATGATGGCGCCCCACGAGGTGCGCGCGCTGGCTGGTGCAGGCATGGAAATCGGCGCCCACACGCGCAGCCATCCGATCCTGTCCAACTTGGAACCGGGCACGGCCCGGGAGGAGATCGCCGGGAGCAGGGCCGCTCTGGAGGATTTGGTGGGGGGACCTTGCCGGCTGTTCGCCTATCCCAACGGATGCCCGGGGCGGGATTACGGAGCGGAGCACGTGCGCATGGTCCGGGAGCTCGGGTTCGAGGCCGCCGTATCCACCCAATGGGGCGCGGCGGGCCGGAGGACGTGCCCCTACCAGCTGCCCCGTTTCACCCCCTGGAACGAGACGCCCAAGGGCTTCTACCTGGGGCTGTTGCGCAATCTGCTGCGGGGAACCGGGCCGGTGGCCTCAGGGGCGTCCGGTCCGGCCGTCCGGGGATCCGCGGAGGATACCCGGTCCCCGGGTCACTGAGCCAGCTGAGGAAGCATGCTGAAACGGATGCGCTCCATTCGAGATCAGCTGGGTCCCCTGGAGGGGGGCCTGTACTTGCTCTCCAGGGGACTCGGCGGGCTGACCGGAGACCGGGCCCGGCTCATCCGCTATTACCTCTTCTGGCAGCCCACCCCGCAAGCGGAGCTCACACCCCCGGGGCGGAAGGGCCGCTTCGAGGTGCGGCCCATCGGGCGGGGGGATCCGGCGCTGGAGCAGATGCCCCGGCCCGCGGAGGTGCTGGAACGGCGCCTGAGCTCCGGGGACCGGTGCCTCGGGGCCTTCCGGGGCGAGGAGCTGGCGGGCTTCCTCTGGTATGCGGAGGAGGCCTATCGGGAAGACGAGGCCCGGTGCACCTACCGGCTGCCGGACGGTGGGGAGGCGGTCTGGGATTACGACGTCTATGTGGATCCCGCCCGGCGCCTGAGCCCGGTATTCGCCCAGCTCTGGGACGAGGCCGCCGCCCGGTTCCGCAGGGCGGGGGTACGGGGGTCATTCAGCCGGATTTCCGCCTTCAATACCGCTTCTCTGGCATCGCAGTATCGCCTGGGCGGGCGCAAGCTCGGCTCGGTGACCTTTCTGGCCCTGGGGCGCCTGCAGCTCGCCCTCTCTTCCTATCGGCCCCATCTGCACCTGAGCCTTTCCCGGGAGCCGATCTTCCGGCTCGCCCTGCCCGAATCCGAGGAGGAGGGCACGCCCGCCGTGGAACAGCGGAACGGCTCCTAATTTCCGGTGGCCGGCCCGGCCAAAAGAAAGCCTCCCGGCGCGGGAGGCTGGGTGGGCAAGGAGCCGGCGGGCGTGGCGGCTTACAGTCCGTATCCCGCCTCGGCGAGCTTCTTACGGAGGCCCGGGAGGGGATAACCCCGTTCGTAGGCCTTGTGGGCGGCTTTCCGGGCTTCTTTCGGTTTGCCCACATCCAGGTAGGCCAGGCCCAGGTTGTACCAGGCTTCCGAGAACTTCGGCCGGATCTCCAGGGCCTTCCGGTATTTCTCGATGGCCTTGCGGGGTTTTTCCAGCCGGTGCAGGTAGATGCCGTACAGGAGGTATACGTCCGCGTCCTCGGGGGTGAAGGCGGCGGCCCGCTGCAGGAAGCACTCGGGCGTCGGTCTGGCCGAGAACTGCTTGAACGAGGACCACTTTTCCCGGGCCCCGCCGGTATGAAGCTGGATCATGGCATACAGGGCCCGGTGGTGGTTGGGAAAGGCCATGAGTGTGTAGTTCAGGTCCCCCACCGGCGTCTCGCTGCTCTCTCCGTCCTTCAACCGCTTCACCTCGGTGGTGAAGTGGTGGCCCTCCACGATCTTCAGCTTGCGGTCCTTGGAACGGTATTTCCGGTAATCATAGGGCCCGTAGCCCTGGGTGGTTCCCTGAAAACTGGAGCACGGACGCCCGTCCAAGGCTTGGCCGACATAGGGAGCCGCTTTCTGCTGGGCATGGGCCTGGGAGGCCAGACCCATGCCCAGGAACAAGGAGCCGAGGAGGGTCAGCCGGAGGCTTCGGGATCGATAGGCGCTTGGGAGATGCATGCGGGTTCACCTCTACGGGGAAAGTTTACTGCCGGGCGGGGGTGTCCACCCCTGAATCCATAGTAACTTCCCGCACGGGTACGGGCAGCGGGTGCTGCTGGAAATAGGCGGTCACTTGATTGATATCAGATCAATCTTCTAAAACATATAGTTTTAAATCCGATAACAGGGTTAGTGAGCCTGAAAAAGTAATATTTTTTGACACATTCAATGCAGGTTATGCGCAGCTTTTCAGAGTGCTCTTGACCCCGCCCGGTGGGATTCCTTGGAAGCGCGCCGGATTGATAATACTTTGGTTTGGTAGTGCTTTCCGGGCTGCGCCCCGGTCCCCGAAGCAGCAAGCAAATAGGATAAAACCATTTCTAGATAAAGGTCCGGTCCCGCTCCTACGCAGACCGGGCGCATAGGGAGACAGCATGGCTAGTGTCGAGGATGTCCGTCAGGTGGTGGGTGAAGTCCTTCAGCTGGGGAACCGGACCACCTCCCTCGAGCGGGACACTCCCCTGATCGGGAATATTCCGGAATTCGATTCCATGGCGGTGGTATCCGTGATTACTTCCATCGAGGACCAATTCGGTGTGGTCATCGAGGACGACGAGATCACCGCCGAGACCTTCGAAACGGTGGGAAGCCTGGTGGACTTCGTAAACAGCAAGCTTTAGATGCGCGCTCCCATGATCACTCCCTTCTTCCTGGACAGTGCCGGTGGCCGAATATTCTGCACGGCCTTCCATTCCGGACCCCGGCCCGGCCCCGGACCGGGCCTGCTCTTCCTTCCCCCCTGGGCGGAGGAGGCGAACAAGGCCCGGCGCATGATGGCGCGGCTTGGCCACGCGCTGGCCGAGTCGGGGTTCACCACCCTGGTCCCGGATCTGTTCGGTACCGGGGACAGCCACGGGGACTTCAGCGAGGCCCGGTGGCCCATCTGGCTACGGAACGCGGCGGATGCCCGGGCCTGGCTGCGGGAGTGGTGCGGCGGCCCGGTCTACGCCGGGGGGCTCCGTCTGGGGGCCCTGTTGGCCCTGGAGGCCGCCCGGGACTTCAAGGATCCGCCCGCGGGCTTTCTCCTGTGGAGCCCCGTGACCAACGGGCAGCAGGCCCTCAAACAGTTCCTGCGGCTGCGGCTGGCCGCAGGAATGGGCATGGGCGGTGACCAGGTTCGGGAGACCACGCGGGAGCTCCAGGACCGGCTGGATGCCGGAGAAACGCTGGAAGTGGCCGGCTATGAGCTGCATCCCGAGCTGGCCGGAGCCCTGGCCGATCGGTCGCTGAAGGATCTGCCGCCCCCCAAGGGTGCGGATGTCCACTGGCTGGACCTGGTTTCCGGACCGGACGCCGGCCCGCCGCCCGCCTCCCGGACCGTCGTCGAGGCCTGGTCCGCGCAGGACGCGCACGTTCACCAGGAGACGGTGGCGGGCGAGCATTTCTGGGCCACCCAGGAGCTCGTCGACGTGCCGGACCTGATCGAATCCTCCCGAGACACGCTGGCCGGATATGACAATGCAGAACCTTCCGCCCCCATCCTCTGAAACGCCGCTTACCTTCCCATGCCGCGACCGGATCCTCTGCGGCATCCTCCATCCCGCCCGCTGCAGCGGATCCCGGCGCGGGGTGGTGATCGTGGTGGGCGGCCCGCAATACCGCGTGGGCAGCCATCGCCAGTTCGTGCTCCTGGCCCGGCACCTCGCCGAACGGGGGGTGCCGGTACTCCGGTTCGATTACCGGGGTATGGGGGACAGCGAGGGCGGCCTGACGGATTTCTCCGAGATCGAGGACGATATTCGGGCGGCAGTGGATACGTTCACCGCGTTCTGTCCCGAGCTGGAAGAGGTGGTCTTGTGGGGGCTCTGCGACGCGGCCTCCGCGACCGCCTTCTACGGGTTCCAGGACGACCGCGTCGGCGGGCTGGTTCTCCTCAATCCCTGGGTCCGCACGGACAGCGGGGAGGCCCGGACGCGCTTGAAGCATTACTACCTGGCCCGGCTGGGCGAGGGGGCCTTCTGGAAAAAGCTGCTTACACTCCGCTGGGAGCCCCGGCGCTCCCTTGCGCATCTTCTGGAGTCCATGCGGGAAGTGCTCCGCTCGGAGGAAAGGGGAAGCGCCGATGAGGCCGACTGGCGACAATATCCGCTTCCGGAGCGGATGCTGTACGGCCTGCAACGGTTCAGCAAGCCCGTGCTGGTGATCCTGAGCGGTCAGGATCTAACGGCCCGGGAATTCGAGGACGCCGTGGCCGCCTCCACGCGGTGGCGGGAGTGGATGGCCGCGCCCTGCGTGACGACGCACAGGATCGAGGAGGCGGATCACACCTTCTCGCGGCGGGCCTGGCGGGATCAGGTGGCGGAGCGCACGGAGGCTTGGCTCCGCTCCTGGTGAGGCCCCGCCCGGCTCCTTGGCCGGGGGAAGGCGGACCGCCCGTCTAGACCAGGACCTCCAGCGGCGGCGGATGGCCCAGGAAGCGGTGGGGGCTGGCGCTGTACCCGTAGGCGCCGGACTGGAGCACCGCCACCAGGTCGCCTTCCTCCGCCCGTCCCATCTCCACGCGGTCGGCAAGCAGATCCAGCGGGGTGCATAAGGGCCCGACCACGCTCACCGTTTCCCGGGCTCCCCCTTGGACATGATCAGGAGTGACCACCGGATAGTTCTTGCGGATGATCTGGCCAAAGTTGCCGGAAGCCGCCAGGTGGTGGTGGAGACCGCCGTCGGTGACCAGGAAGATTTGTTCCCGGGAAATCTTCCGGTCCAGCACCCGGCACGCATAGACCCCGGCTTCGCCCACCAGATACCGGCCCAGCTCCAGCACCACCTCGGCATCTCCCAGGCGCCGCCGGCATTCCGCCATACGCCCCGCCAGGTTATCCGTGCATGCGGCCAGGTCCAGCGGCTGCTCCCCCGGGAAATAGGGAATGCCGAAGCCGCCGCCGATATTCAGCAGCTCCACGGGGCCGGGTGCATGCTCCGCGAGCCGGTAGGCCAGGGCGAAGGTGGCGTCCTGGGCCTCGCGGATGCTTTCCGCGCTCAGGTTCTGGGAGCCGCTGAAGATGTGGAAACCGCGGAAGTGCACGTCCAGCTCGCCGAGTCGGCGCAGCACCCCGGGAACCTGTTCGGCGTCGATGCCGAACTGCTTGGGGCCGCCGCTCATCTTCATGCCCGAGGATTTGAGCTCGAAATCCGGATTCACGCGGACGGCCGCAAGGGGCCGCTTCCCGGTCTCCGCGCCCGCCCGCGCCAGCCGCTCCAGCTCCCCGGGCGACTCCACGTTAACGGTCACCCCGGCGGCCACCGCCGCCTGCAGCTCCTCCGGCCGCTTTCCGGGCCCGGCGATACTCACCTGCTCCGGGGGCGCCCCGGCATCCAGGGCCACCCGCATCTCCTGGAGAGATGCCACGTCGAAGCCGTCCACACGGGGGCGGAGGTAGTCCACTACAGCGGGCATGGGATTGGCCTTGACCGCGTAATGCAGGCTCACGGCCTTCGGCAGGGCCTCCCGGAGCGTATGGACCCGGCGCGCCATGGCGTCGCGGTCATAGGCATAGAAGGGCGTCCCGCCCACCTGCTCGGCCAGGTCGGGGAGCGGCCTGCCCCCCACGAGCAGCTGGTCGTCCTCCACGGGGAATTGGGATAGCGGCGCGTGCCGGGAATTGGCGGTCATGATTCGCGGGCCTGGTCCTGGAACAGGTTGTTGAATTCCTCCGCCAGAGCGCGGCGGTCGATCTTGCCGTTGGCGTTGTGCGGCAGAGTGTCCTTGAACCGCACGGAGCCGGGCACCATGAAAGGCGGAAGCTCGCGCTTACAGTGACCCAGGAGGCTTTCCCCGGTCAGGCTCGGGTCTTCGGCCTGGATGACCACCACGATGGCCTGCCCGAGGTCGGGGTGGGGAACGCCGAGGGCCACGGCCTGCGCGATGCGGCCGTGGCCGTAGAGGGCCTCTTCCACCTCCGTGGGACTGATCCGGTAGCCGGAGGATTTGATCATCTCGTCCTGACGCGTGATGAAGTAGAGAAAGCCGTCCTCGTCCTTGCGGACCTGATCCCCCGACCAAACGGCGATCTCCGGATTGGGCAGCTCCCGCGGTTGCCCGGGTGCCGGTCTAAAGCGCACGGCGGTCTTCTCCGGATCGTTCCAGTAGCCCATGGCCACGAGCGCCCCGCGGTGGACCAGCTCGCCCGGCTCGCCGGGGGCGCATTCCGTGCCATCCTCCCGCACCACCTGGATCTCCGCGTTGGGAATGGCTTTACCCATGGAGCCGGGGCGCCGCTCCAGCTCCTCGGGCGGCAGATAGGTGGATCGGAAGGCTTCGGTGAGCCCGTACATGAGATAGATGCGCGTCCGGGGCAGGGTCTGCTGGAGGGAGCGCAGCGTAGCACCGGGCATGGCCCCGCCGGAATTGGTCACGTAGCGCAGGGTGTCACGAGCCTCCTGCGGCCATTCCAGGGTGGCCAGCTGGTTCCACAGCGGCGGCACCGCGGCGAGGCCGGTAATCCCGTGCCGGGATACGGCCTTCAATACATCCCGGGGAAGCAGGTAATCCATCAAGACCACGCCGGCGCTGCTGGAGAAGGCGGTGGTCAGCTGGCTCAAGCCGTAGTCGAAGCTGAAGGGCAGGGCGGCCAGCAGCCGGTCTCCGGGATGGTTCTCCAGGTAGCGGGCCACGCTGTCCGCTCCGGCCACCATGTTGCGGTGGGAAAGGATCACCCCTTTCGGCCGCCCGGTGCTTCCGGAGGTGTACAGGATTGCGGCCATGTCCGCGTCGATGCCGCGCCCGGGAGCGTCCGCACCGTCCCCTTCGAGCAGGGACGGCCAGGCCATCCCCCATCCCTCCAGGGCGGCGGGTAGCGCTTCCGGGGCGCGGTCGGTTATCACCGCGCGACGCAGATCCGGGCAATCCGCCAGGGTCTCCGCGAGCAGATCGCCGCGGTCCGCGGTGGTGACCAGGAAACGCGCTCCGCTGTCTCGCAGGATATGCGCCACCTGGTGCGGTTTGAGCAGGGGATTGACGGGCACGAATGCGCCCCGCGCCGCTGCGGTCCCGAACATGGCGTATACCGCCTCCGGCACCTTGGGCAGGTAGACGGCCACGCGCTCGCCGGGGGCGAGGCCCTGAGCCCGGAGTCCGCCTGCCACCGAACGGACGGTCCGGTCCAGCTCCCGGTAGGGAATCTCCCGGTCCCGATGCACCAGGGCCACGGCCTCCGGACGGGACGCCGCGCTCGATTCGATGAAATCCTGCAGCAGGTCTGCCATGTTCGTTTGCGGCCTTTCCGATGCGGACTGCGGTTGGCTTGGCGGCCCCGGACGGCGATCCGTTCCGGTCAGCCGCCGGTATCGCGGCGGTGGCCCTCCTTGACGGCCACGATCCGGGTATAAGGGGTCAGGGCATGGGCGAGGAAGCGCACCGGCGGGACACGATCGATGGCGGTCAGCGCCATGCGGCCCGCTGTCCCCTTCTGTGAGGCGTCGCTGGTATCGAAGCGGTCGTAGGAGCGGAAGCCCCGTTCCCGCAGGTCGCGGCGCAAGCCGTAGAAGGTGAACCAGTTGACCGCGGGGTAGGTGGCGTAATTGGCGAGATCCGGGCGCGTGGTCTGCGCCAGGTTCTCGAAATGGCGCTGTAGGGGCCGCGGATACCAGCTGTAGAAGGGGAGGTTGAACTCCTCCTGGACCGGGCAGAGCCGGTTGTTGGTGCTCAGGAACAGGACGCCGCCGGGCCGCAGGATCCGGGCGAACTCGTCCAGGCAGGCACGCCAGAAGGGAACGTGCTCCAGAAGCTCGGGCACCAGGCAGACGTCCATGGAGCCGCTTTCCCAGGGAAGCTCCGTGGCGCTGCCCACCACGAATTCGATGTCCTGACCTTCGGATTCGGCGCGCTTGCGGGCCAGGTCCACGAGCTCCTCGTTGACGTCGAGGCCGTGCACGGAATGGCCGGAATCCGCCCACATCTGGCTTTGCGCCCCGGGCCCACAGCCGATGTCCACCACCTCCAGAGGCCCCCCGCGGGCCTGCCGCGGAAAGGCCCAGAGCACGTCATCGCGGATGCGCTCCAGCCGCTCCCGGTTCTCCTCCGTGAGGCTCTGCCGGGCGTAGTAGTCCACGAATCGGGGGTCGCTGGAATGGTCCCAGTCCGCCCCAACGGAGTCCGTGCGGCGCGTTTCGGTATGCTCCTCGCCCATGGTTTATCCCGTTCCCGTGAGGAATTCGGTATTGGCGGTCGGTTCGGAAAGATGGGTCCGAAACCATTGCTCCAGCATCATCAGCACCCAGGTGAGGGTGCCGAAATAGTCGGCATGCTCTTGGAGACGGGAGCTGGTCAGCTCGTCGATCATCTCCGTGCGAATGATTCCGCGGTGCCGGAGCCCGTCCAGACTGTCCCGGGCCAGCTCCCGCAAATCCGGGTCCTCCTGCATCCAGACGCCGAAGGGAAGCCCGAATCCCTGCTTTTCCTTGTCCAGGATCTCCCGGGGCAGGTAATCCGCCAGCGCCTCCTTGAAGAAGTGGCGGAGGCGGGTGCGCCGCATTTTGTGCTGGGGCGGCACCCGGGCGGCGAGGCTAACCACGGAATCGTCGAGAAAGGGGAACCGGGGCTGAACCCCGCCCAGATCCCCGGCCAGGGTGACCTTGCGCAGGTCGTCGTCGGCCAGGGTGAATTTCAGGTCCATCCCCAGGAGACTATTGATCAGGGAATATGCCCGCAGGTCCTCGAATTCCCGCCGCAGCTCCGCCAGGGGCTGGGTACGGTCCACCTCGGACAAAAAGTCCTCGGTGAAGACCCGCTCGGGGCCGAGGTGCTCCAGCAGGTTGTAGGTCTCCAGCCGGTCGGGGAGAGGCAGGCTGGCCTGCTCGATGTAGCGCCGCAACTTCCGAACAGGGGGGACGCTGTTCCCGCCGGGCAGGGTGGCTACGGGGTTCAGCAGGCTGCTCCGCAGCCAGCCCGGTATCTGGTCATAGAGGGAAAAGATCCATTGCTTGGCGTAGCGGACGTTCCCGGCGAAGAGCTCGTCACCGCCATCCCCGCCGAGCAGGACCTCCACGCCGTCCTCCCGGGCCAGCCGGGCGCAGTAATAGGCCGGCACCACGGAGGCATTGCCGTAGGGCTGGTCGGAGGCGGCCGCAACCTCGGGAATGGCCGCGACCACGTCCCTGGGAGTGACGAAATATTCGTGGTAATCGGCGCCGAACCGTTTGGCGGCGATGCGGGCGTATTCGGTCTCGTCATAGCCCGGGGCGTCGAAGCCGATGGCGTAGGCCTTCGGTGCCTCACCGGTGACCTCTCCCAACATGCCCGTCAGGGTGGAGCTGTCCGTGCCGCCGCTCAGGAAGGCGCCCGCCTTGCCCTGCCTGGCCGCCCGGTCGACGGCGCCGCGCAGGGTTGTCCGGAACTCTTCCTGCAGCGCCTGGATGGAAGCGGAATCCTTCTCCTGGAAGGTCGGACGCCAATAGGACTTTGTTTCCAGCTGATTGTTCGCGAAGATCACCACCTCCCCGGGTCGCAGGCGGTGGACCCCCTGGAATACCGTGCCCGGCCGGGGAATCACATGGTGGTACAGGTAGTTGAACAGGCTTTGGGGGTTCAGCTCCGCCCCGCAACGAGGATCCTGGGCGAGCAGGTCCGCCCGTGGCCCGAAGATCAGGGTATCGCCGCTTATGGTATAGGCGAGATCCGAGACCCCCATGCGGTCCACGGCGAGCATCCCCTCCCGGTTCCCGGGGTCCAGAACGGCCAGGGCGAAGGAGCCGGAGAGCTCGCGCAGGAGCGCATCTCCGGTCCCCTGGTAACGGTCGGCGATCCGGTCCGCCAGTTGCTCCCCGTCCTCGGTGCCGCCATAGGAATCCCGGGGCTGCCCCGCGTAGGCGATCAGCAGGCCGCCACGCTCGTAGACCCGGGCGCCGCTTTCCGGGTGACAGGACAGAGCGCCATTTTCCGCATGGACCTGGTCCGGAATCTGGCCGTCCTGGCTGCTCCGGGGAGCCAGCCCCGATAGCAGCGCCTCCCGGTTCTGGTTCCCTTGAGGCCCTACCCAGCCCCAAATGCCCTGCATATCGTTTCTCCTAGCTAAGCCGGCCTTGGCGGGACGCCCCGCCCCGTCCCCGGCCGATGTTCGTTGCATTGACAGCGCAAGCGCCCGTCAGCGGAAGGGAATTCCCGGTGGATCCGGCAGGACGCGGACAGTCGGCGGTTGGCACATGCATTTCCATTCAGACCATCACAGAAACTTTTGGGGTGACGAGGTGGGAAATGCCGCTTTGATCAATTCCGGCCTATAAATTGGTCGGTGGCCTTGCGGGGTGACCGGGACTAGAAGCGGAGCGTCCGAGCGGACTGGATCAGGCCCAACGTAAGGCCCATCAGGGCGCCTACCCCGTCCAGCATCAGGTCCGCTCCGGATGGATAGCGACCCGGGACCCAGCTCTGGTGCCACTCGTCGAAAAGTCCGTAGCCGAGCGTCAGGCCGAGGGCCGTGATGGTCGCGGGCCCCCTTCCGAGGGGGAGCCGAACGAGCGCCCGTTGCCAAAGCCAGGCGAGAAGGCCGTAGGCGGGAATATGGAGAAAGTTCTGCAGACCCGAGGAGAGCCAGGAAAGGCTCCAGGCGAGGCCGGCGGGATCGGGTCTCGGGGTGCCGGGAATGGAGGAAAGCTGATAGAGGCCGAGCATACAGAGCAGCGGCCAGAGAAACGCGCGCATGGTCGGTCGTCCTGGTCTGAAACCGTGGTCGGCGGTACCCGGAGACCGGTCGGGCCCGGAAGGAAATGGGCTTCCTTCTTTCAGGCCTATCAATTCCGGGAGGAGGAGACAAGGCAGCGGGACGGAAATACGACGGTCCCGGGTACCGGCGGTCTTCTTGCCCGGGGGGGCGTTTGGTGTTTGGTTGGTTATTGGGACCGTTTCGCCATTTCCGGGGCGGAAAGGGGAAGTCCAATCAGCCAGCCATACGATTTCGGAGCAGAAATGATTCGTACTTTTTGGAAAGCCGCAAGGATCCTGGCAAGCCTTCTGGCCCTGGCGGTACCAGCAGCGGCCCTGGCGGAAATTCCTCCGGACACCTGGGTAAAGAGGGACCCGGAGGGGGCAGGCAAGGAGGAGAACGAGCCGGACTATCGCCCGTATAGCGGTGTGGCAGCCGGCGCCGGCTATGTTTTCTACTGGGGCGGCGGCCACAAAACCCACGGCGGCAACGACGTGGATGCCTACCTCCCCGAGGAGGACCGCTGGGTCCAGCTGACGGAGGAGGAGAATTGGGAAAATGCGGGCTCCTGGAGCCATCTTACTCCGGAAGAGAAGAAAAAGCTGGAAAAGGCACGGGGCGGAGGATGGCACGTGGACTACCTGAGTCCCAGAGGGCGGCCGCTAACGGCCCATTCCTATACCCAGGTGGCGTGGTTCGCGAGCGCGGACAGGTTCTGCATTTCCAAATTCGGGATCTGGTGCTACGCCCCGGAAAAGGGCGACCAGGAAGGCGCCTGGGAACAGGTCGGAGAGCGCATTCCGGTGAGCAAGAATGCTATCGCGCCCTGGAACCTTACCTACGATCCGGACCTGAAAGCCCTGGTTTCCTTTACCGGCACCGGGAAGGTGACCGGCTATCTGCTGAACGACAAGCTGGGCACTTGGGAAAAGCGGGTGGAGGCCGCCGGTGAGAGCTGGGAAACCTGGTCACAGGTGTTCTCCGCCTATGATCCCGTTCACGGGGAGCATATCGTCTACGGCGCGGGCCGATGGGTGCGTGTGGATCTCCGGGACATGCAAGCGGAGGAGATGACCCAGCTCAAGGAAATCGCCGGCTCGCAGCCGCATACCTTTTCGCTGGAATGGGCGCCCGAGCTGGAGAAAGTGCTGCTCGCCGGGCACATGGACGGCGAGCTACAGCTCTGGACTTACGATCCCGAAAAGGATGTGTGGGGCCGGTTCTACATGAACGGCAAGGGCCCGGTGAATGCCCACGCCAGATGGGACACCCTGGCGCGCGAGCCGGAAACGGGGCTGTACGTCTTTGTGGCGGCGGACGATGAGGATGCCGCCCAGATTCCGGAAACCTGGGTTTTCCGTCTGTCCGGGGCGGAAAAGCAGCTCGCCCGCTGCCCCTATGACGCCTGCGTGGGCGGGAATCACCTCCACGGCAGCCTCCAGGCGGCCCTGGACGCCGTTCCCGCGGGCGCAACCGTGGGTCTGGCCGAGGGCACCTACCGCCAGTGTGCGGTGATCAAGAAACCGGTCACCCTTCGGCCTTTAAGCGGTCGGCCCCATTTGCGGGGAAAGATCTGCGACCGGAAGGGGATTCTCGTCTCGAGGGCTCCGGGACGGGTGGTAATAAAGGGTCTCGAAGTCAGCGGTGCGGAGAACGCCAAGGCCATCTGGGCGCATGAGGGCGGCGGGGAGCTGGTGCTGAGGAACATGAAGGTCCACGGCAGCGGCATGGGGATACTGGCGGCTAGCGATGCGGGCTCCCTGCAGATCTATAACTCCGAAATCTATGACATGCACGATCCCGACGAGTACGCCCATTTCGTATACGCGGGGGAAAACGAAGAGCTGATCATGGAGGGAAATTACCTGCATGGGGGAACGGACGGCCATTTCATCAAGGCCAAGGCCGTGGACGTGCGCCTGCGCTACAATTACATCCGCCAGGAAAACCGCACCGACGCCAACATAATCAATATCTGGGGGTGCGGCGATAACCGGGTTCTGGGTAACGCCATCCTCAGCGAAGTGCATGGACATCCGGCTGTGGCCATGGATCTGACCGCCCGGCGGAATTACGGAAAGACCATCCCCTGTCCGGTGGATAGAGAACGGGCCTTTATCGCCTACAACAGTTTTCTCAAGGAGGGAAAGCGCGGCTGGTCCGCCCTGCTGCTGGAGAAATACGGTTCGGATCTGGTGCTGAAGAACAACGTGGTGGCCGGGGCAGATCTCGTCCGGGGCCAACAGGAGGTCGGTGTACTTTTGGAGCAGTACAACGCCCGTGTCCGGGATTTCCAGGATGCGCTGCTGCATCCCGGGCGATCCATTCCCGCGGTGCACACCACTGTCAAACCCGCCCGACAGTATGCGCCCGTCGGCACCGAGCCGCGGGCCAACGCCCGGGACATGGGCGCGTATGCGGTGGCCCGGGATAGCGCGGCTGGCCTTTCCGGAAAGCGGCCGTAGCCGGCCGTTCGGACGGGCTTTCCTGCAACGCACGAGAATCGGGAGCGGCGATCATGAATACAATCCGCGCACGGCGGCGTTCCCCGGCGCCATGGCGTGTGCTGCTCGGCGTGTGGCTCCTGGTCTGGGGGGCGGCCCATGCCGGACTGGCGCAAAAAATACCGCGGATCAAGGAGTCCATAGTGGGCGTGGGCACCTTGATGCCCACGCGGCAGCCTCCGGGAGAATTCCTGGGAACCGGTTTCGTGGTCGGAGGCGGCCGCCTGGCGCTCACCAATGCGCACGTACTGCCGAGCTCGCTCGATACCGATCGGAAAGAGCGTCTGGTCCTGTTCGTGGGCGAGGGGCAGGACGGGGAAGTCCGCCGCGCTCGGAAAGTGGCCTTGGACGCCCGGCACGACCTGGCCCTGCTACGGTTCGAGGGGCCAGCCCTTCCTTCACTGTCCCTGGGCGATTCCGACAGGGTCCGGGAAGGGGAGCGATATGCCTTCACCGGCTTTCCCATCGGCATGGTCCTGGGATTGCATCCCGTAACGCACCGGGGCATCGTATCCGCCGTAACTCCCATCGCGACGCCCATGGGAAAGGCCCGTCAGCTGGATCCCGCCCTGGTTGAACGGCTCGGCGATCCCTACGAGGTCTTCCAGCTGGATGCTACGGCCTATCCGGGGAACAGCGGCAGCCCCCTGTACGACCCCGAGCGGGGAAGGGTGGTGGGCGTGGTGAACATGGTGTTCGTCAAGGAGAGCAAGGAAGCCATGCTGGAGAAGCCGAGCGGCATCACCTACGCTATCCCCATCAAGCACGCCCTCCGGCTGCTGCGCCGCAAGGGGGCCCTTGATTGAGCATGGGATGGTGGTGGCCAGCTCCGGATCGTACTCCGGCCGGTCCTTTCCGCATCCCCCTTCTGGGGGCATGGCTCTTCTACCTCCTGGTGATCGTCTACATCAGCTTGGCCCCCTTCCAGCTAGAATGGCGCCCGCTCTGGGAGGCGTGGACGGCCTTCATGAACGCGCCGGACATGCGGTCGCCCTTCGGTTCCCGCGTGGACTGGGCCACCAACGTCCTCCTGGCGTTCCCCGGCGCCCTGCTCCTGGCCGCGGCCCTCGGAAAAGGGGCGCGATCCGGCACGAATCTGTTGCGCCTTTCTCTGGCCCTGGGAATTAGCCTCGGCGTGGCGCCGCTGGTGGAATTCCTCCAGGTTTTCGTACCTGATCGGGTTCCGGCCCGGAACGACATCGCCGCCCAGTGGCTGGGCAGCCTGCTCGGTGTCCTGACCTGGGGCCTGCTCGGGGGGTGGCTCCGGGAAGTGGCGACCCTGTACCGGGGCGGTTTGCGCAGCGGCATGGAGATCCTGGGTGCGGGCTATCTGCTGGGATACCTGGCCTTTTCCCTGTTCCCCTTCGATTTCAGCTTGCCGTCCACCGCCCCCGAGGCGAGCGACGGATTTTGGCTTCCCTTCCTGGCCGCTCATCCCTGCGGGCCGGGCTGCCTGGCCGTCCTCGTATCGGAGGTGGCCGCCGCCTTGCCGCTCGGCTGGGTGCTGGGGGTGTTCCTGCAGGATCGCGGTAGGGAAGGGGCAAGAAAGGTGCTGGCGGCCGGCCTGCTTTTCGGCGCATTGGTGGAGCTGGCACAGGCGTTCCTTCCCTTCGAGTCCACCCAGGCCGCATCCATCCTGACGCGCGCTCTGGGCATCCTGGGCGGATACGGGCTGGTGCTGGTCGGCTTCGCTCCGGGAACGGGCTGGCTTCGGCGGCACGGCCGGGCCCTGGCGGCTTTCGCCATGGGGCTGTATCTGGTCTTTCTGGCCTTCTTGAACGGCTGGTTCGCCGGTCCCTTGCGGGATCCGGAGCAGGTCGCCGGCGCGCTGCTCAAGCTGGATTTCACCCCGCTCCATTACTACGGGCCGGAAATGGGGCTTTTGGTTACCCTGCTGGGACAGGCGATAATGTATGCGCCGGTGGGGGTCATCTGCTGGCTGTGGGGCTACCTCCGGCACAGGAGGGCTACCCTGGCCAGTCCGCTGATCTGGGGGGTGGTGGTGGCCATGCTGATGGAAACGGGGGCACTTTTCTTTTCGGGGCAGGGGCCGGATCCCTCGAGCTTGGTGATTTCCCCGGCCGCTTCCGTCTTGGCCCTCGTCGGCATGCGCGCCTTATCCCGCACCCTGACGGGAGGGGGGCCGGAGATTCCGCAACTGAGATGATGCGTCCGCAGGGTCGGCGCCCGGGGGCCTACGCATGGGCCCCGCAGAGCTTCTGCTCCCAGGCCAGCGCACTGCGCACGATCTCGTCCAGATCGTCATAGCGGGGCTCCCAGGCCAGCTCGGTGCGGATCCGTCCCGTGTCCGCAACCAGGGCCGGCGGGTCTCCCGGACGCCGGTCCGCTTCCCGGACCGGCAGCTCGGCGCCGTGGACCCGCTCCACGGCCTCCAGGACCTCCCGAACGCTGTAGCCGTGCCCGTAGCCCACGTTGTAGGTGGCGGCCTGTCCGCCGGACCGCAGGTGGTCGAGGCATTGGATATGCGCGGAGGCCAGGTCCTCCACGTGGATGAAATCCCGGACTCCGGTCCCGTCAGGGGTGGAATAGTCGGTGCCATAGATGGCCACCTCCTCCCGCAGCCCGATGGCGGCCTCGCAGGCCACCTTGATCAACAGCGTGGCCTCGGGGGTGGATTGGCCGATACGGCCTCCGGGGTCGGCCCCGGCCACGTTGAAGTACCGGAGCGAGACGGGGCGCAGGGCGCCCGAGGCGGCCACGTCCCGGAGCATCCATTCGCTCACCAGCTTGGAGGAACCGTAGGGGTTGATGGGGTAGAGCGGTGCGTCCTCTTCCACCGGTATGCTGGGCGGGATGCCGTAGACAGCGGCCGAGGAGGAAAAGATGAAGTTTTCCACGCCGGCCTCCAGGGCGGCCTCCGCGAGGGCGCGGGTCTTCTCCGAATTCTCCCGGTAGTATTTCAGGGGGTCGCTGACGGATTCGGGCACCACCGTCCGCGCGGCGAAATGCATGACGGCGTCCAGGCGGTAGTCCTGGAGCAGCTCCCGGATCAAGGTGGCGTCCCCGGCGTCCCCCAGGACGAGCTCCCCGTGGAGTACCGCCCCCGCGTGCCCGGTGCTCAGGTCGTCCAGAACCACCACCTGCTCATGGCGCTCGCCGAGCTGGCGGACCACGTGACTGCCGATGTAGCCTGCTCCGCCGGTAACCAGGACTCCGCCCATATTGTCTACCTTCCGATTTTGGATGGGTGGATGGGAAGGAAAGGCCTTTTATCCAGATATCCCGATTGCCGGCCGTGGGCGTCAATTGGGCGGACTCCCCAATTTGTCCCGGATCAAGAGGCATCTGCTGAAATGCCTGGCCCTTGTCCCGCCGGACGGGTGCCCCGGCCGGCTTCGGTGATCAAGGGCGCACGGGCGGGGGACAAGACCTAGCCATGGGTCGCTTGGGGATATAACTTGGACACAGGGGAGCGGGCTCCGTCCCGCTTCCGGACGAGACGAAGCCAGTGACCGACAGCGGACGGCAGCGGCGCAAGAGCGGAGAAAGCCCGATGGCAGCCGAGAAGGTGGTACCCGTACTGCTCTCCGGGGGAGTGGGAAGCCGGTTATGGCCCCTTTCCCGGGAGCTGTATCCCAAGCAGTTCATGGCCCTCACCGGAGAGGGAACGCTTCTTCAGGAAACCTACCGTCGGGTGGCCGCGCTTGAGGGCCTCTCGAATCCCGTGGCCGTTTGCCACGAGGATCACCGCTTCCTGGTGGCCGAGCAGCTTCACCAGGCGGGAGCGGCGGAATCCAGCGTTCTTCTGGAGCCCAAGGGACGCAATACCGCTCCGGCCGTGGCGGTGGCCGCGCTGGAGGCCATGGTCCGGGAGGAGGATCCGCTGATCCTGGTGATGCCGGCGGACCACCTCATGGAGCAGCCGGAGCAGTTCGTGAAGTCGATTCGAATGGGCCGGGAGCGCGCAGCGGCGGGCGGTCTGGTAACCTTCGGGGTCCCGCCCACGGTGCCGGAAACCGGCTATGGCTATATCCGCGCGCGGTCCCTGGACGGCGTCGGCGGGCCGGCGGAGGTGGCCCAGTTCGTGGAAAAGCCCGATCAGGCCACGGCGGTGGAATTCCTGAATTCGGGAGATTACCTTTGGAACAGCGGAATTTTCCTGTTCCGGGCCAGCCGTTATCTCGAAGAGCTCGGCATCCATGCCCCGGAAGTCCTGGAAGCGTCTCGCCGGGCCCATTCGGAGGCGGTTCGCGATCTGGACTTCCTGCGCCTGGATGCCGACGCCTTCGGCGAGTCCCCCAGCAATTCCGTGGACTATGCGGTCATGGAGCACACCGATTCCGCCTATGTGGTCCCCATGGAAGCCGGCTGGAGCGACGTGGGATCCTGGAGCGCCCTGTACGACTGCGGACCCCGGGACGAGGACGGCAACCTGCTGTTGGGCGACGTGCTGAGCCACGACAGCCGCAACAACTACATCCGTTCTGAGAACCGCCTGGTGGCGACGGTGGGCCTGGAGGACCATCTGGTGGTGGAGACCTCCGATGCCGTGCTCGTCGCTCCCCGGGGGCGGGCCCAGGAGATCAAGGGCCTGGTGGAGGAGCTGCGGGAGTCGGGCCGGGAGGAGGCGCTCAATCATAGGCGGGTCCTGCGGCCCTGGGGCTCCTATGAAACCATCACCGTCGCCGAGCGTTTCCAGGTGAAGCACCTGCTGGTGAATCCGGGCTGCAGCCTCTCCATGCAGCTGCACCACCACCGCGCCGAGCACTGGGTGGTGGTGCGCGGCACGGCGCGGGTGAGCCGGGACGGCGAGGAATTCCTGCTGACCGAGGACCAGTCTACCTACATCCCCATCGGCACCCGGCACCGCATCCTTAATCCTGGCGCTATCGCCCTGGAGCTCATCGAGGTACAGACCGGAAGCTATCTGGGCGAGGATGACATCGTCCGTTTCCAGGACGAGTACAACCGCGAGTAACCCGCCGGGTCATGCCCGGCATGGCGGGGGCCCCTGGGAAGTGCTTCCCGGGTGCCCGCTGCCGGTTGTTGCCTAGAGGCTCCAGTAGAGGGAGCCCTCCGGCAGGGCCGCCGGGTCGAGCCGGGCTTTCAGGTCGACCACCACGCCGCCCGGGGACAGGGATCCCAGCAGAGCGGAAGGATCCTCTAACAGGTAGGTACGATGGGGCACCGCGAGAATCACCGCGTCCATGTCTCCGAGATCCCCCCGGTCCACCAGCTCCACCCCGTATTCCTCCCAGGCGGCGCGCGGATCGGCCAGCGGGTCCGAAACCGACGGCTGAATGCCGAACTCCGAAAGCTCCGAGATGATGTCCGGCACCCGGCTGTTCCGGATATCCGGGACGTTCTCCTTGAAGGTGAGGCCGAGGATGCCTACCCGGGAGCTCTTCACCCGCCGCCCCGTCTGGATCAGCAGCTTCACGGTTCGCTGGGCGATGTACTCCCCCATGTCGTCGTTCACCTGCCGCCCGGCCAGGATGACGTGCGGATGGTAGCCCAGCGCCTCCGCCTTGGCGGTTAGATAGTAGGGATCCACGCCGATGCAGTGCCCGCCCACCAGCCCCGGGGAAAAGGGCAGGAAGTTCCACTTGGTGTTGGCTGCCTCCAGGACATCGCTGGTTCGTATGCCGATGCGGTCGAAAATCAGGGCCAGCTCGTTCATCAGGGCGATGTTGAGATCGCGCTGGGTGTTCTCGATGACCTTGGCCGCCTCCGCGGTCTTGATGGAGGGTGCCCGGTGGATGCCGGCGGTGATGATGGCTCCGTAGGCCGCCGCCAGCCGCTCTGTGGTTTCCGCGTCCTCACCGGCCACCACCTTCACGATCCGGTCCAGGGTATGCTCCCGATCCCCGGGGTTGATCCGCTCCGGAGAGTAGCCGAGCTTGAAGTCGAGCCCCTGGCAGAGGCCGGAGGAAGCGGCGAGGATCGGACCGCAGACCTCCTCGGTGACGCCCGGATACACCGTGGACTCGAATACCACGATGTCCCCCTCCCGTAGACGGGGACCGAGGGTTTCACACGCGCGGCGTAAGGGCGTCAGATCCGGCTGCCGATTGTCGTCGAGCGGTGTGGGCACCGTGACCACATACAGCGTGCAGGGCGTCAGGTCCTTCGGGTCGGCGGTAAGCCACAGGGAGGAATCCATCAGCTCCTGCGCGTCCACTTCCCCGGTTTCATCCCGCCCCTCCCGGAGCGCGGAGATCCGGCTGGAGCTGACATCGAAGCCCACCGTTTCCGGGAATTCCCTGGCGAAGCCTAGTGCCACGGGCAGCCCCACATAGCCAAGTCCCACGACGCCGATCCGCTCTTCCACGTTCATTCCTCTCTCCAAGCCATGCCCGCCGCGGGACGGCGGGGTTCCTGCGATTCCGTGACGGGACGCCGCGGCATCCCTTTTCCATTGCATAGCAGTCGGAAGAGCGGGCTAGGAATCACTAAAGGTCCTGTACTTGACCTTTAAAGGGTGCCGCGGCCTCTTGTTACGGAAAATTGAAACGGGCGGAGGGGTAGGTGGCTTCCCTGATTAAAAAATGGGGAGGGTGGTTTTATTCTTTCTAAATAGTGCAAACCGTTTTTTCTGTTTGTCTTTGTTGGGTTGCGGTTATTGCCTATCCGGATTGGGGTTTTTCTGAAGTGCTATGAACGATATGGGCCGATAATTTGTTCGGGGGGATCTGTAAATAAATTCGACACTTCTTGGTGGTGCTCCATTCTTGTTGGGCAAGGGGCGGAGCGGTACGGAAACAGGTCGGCATAACCAGCGCAGGTCCGTTCGGTCCATGGAGCACCCCGGTTACATGGTCTGTCCCCAGTCGACTTCCCGCGCCAAGTTCTTTCGCGCCCCGGTACGCCCCTACCCATGCCCGGCCCCCATGCATTGATCGCCCCGTTTCCCCGGAGAGCAAGGGTGCACGGGATCGCGGCCGGGATCCTGCTGCCCCTGTCGGTGCTGGTTGGACCGGGGGGCGCCTGCGCGGCGGAACGGCCACCGCTCCGGACCGCTGTCAATGAGCTGGCAGTCGGAGCGGGTGCACGGCTGCCCTTTTCCGCCGCGCGCTCCTATCGGGCAGCGGAGGAGCACCCGGAGCGGAATGCGGAGAAAGAGGGTTCCGATGGCCCTTCCTTGCTGGCGACCCTGGAGGATACCCACGCGTCCATCACGCGGAATCTCGAATATTCGGTACGCCGGGTGGACGCCTTTTTCGCCAACGAGCGCGTCTTCCAGGAGGCCACCGACAGCTATCTGCGGGTGGAGGGGTCCAGCTCCTGGCAGGAGGGCAAGGGAGCGGACCTCGGCGGGGATATCAAGGCCCGGGCGGAGCTCCCGCGCCTGGAGAGGAAATGGGCCCTGCTCCTGGAGTCGGATGAGCAGGCCCTGCGGGAAGAGAAGGATGACAGCATCCGCAGGCGTCCCAAGGAAGCGGTGCGCCAGAACAACTATTTCCTTTCCATCCAGAAGCGGCTGAACGGCGATTCCCGTTGGGATATCCGGCCCGCCGCCGGAGTCAAGCTTAAGATACCGCCCGACCCCTTCGCCCGGCTGAGCGCCTATCGCTATTACGGGCTCGGGGATTGGCTGGGGCGGCTGTCCGGCGATGTCTCCTGGTTCGTATCCGATGGGCTCGGTACGGAGGCCCAGTGGGAATTAGACCGGGCCTTCAAGCACAACATGCTGTTCCGGTCCTCCTCCATCATCGGCTGGGAGGAAAAGGACGACCATTTCAAGGCGGAGCAGAAGCTCACGCTATTCCACGATTTCGGCGACAAGGACGCCTTCGCCTACGAGGTGGGGACCAAAGCCGCCAATTCCCACCTCTGGGCGATTACGGAGTACTACTTGCGGGCCAATTACCGCAGGGAGCTCGCCCGGCGGTGGCTCTATCTCGACATCGCCCCCGAGATCACCTATCCGCGGGAAAAGGCGTTCGCGCCCCGGCCTGCCCTAACCGTATCCTTGGGGATCATATTCGGTCGGGAGTATCTGGAGCACTCGGAGGGTCGATGACCGGAGAGGATTCGGAGCTCGGGGTGAATCTCGCCCGACCCCGGGCGACGCCGCCGGACGGGCGGCAGGGGCGGCACTCAAAAGCCCGTCTAGCCCGGCTCTTCGCGTAGCGCTTCGAGGGCATCGATCACCCGGCTGCTGTGCTGCTTGGGCTTTACCTCCCGATAGATGCGGGCGATCCGCCCGTCCGGGTCGATAAGGAAGGTATGCCGTTTGGAGAACTGTACCGGGCCCAGGGAGAAACGGGCGCCGTATTGCGCGGAGACGTTGCCTTCCCGGTCGGCCAGCAGGGGAAAGGGAAGGTGATACTTCTCCGCGAACTCCTCGTGGCTTTCCGTGCTGTCGATACTGACCCCGAGAACCTGGGCGTTCAGGCGATGCAGCAGGTGTATGTCGTCGCGGAAATTGCAGGCCTCGGTGGTGCAGCCCGGGGTGTCGTCCTTCGGGTAGAAGTACAGGACCACCCATTGGCCACGGTAGTCCGCCAGCCGCTGTACCCGGTTTTCCTGATCCCGCAGGCTGAAATCGGGGGCCGTCTGGCCCACCTTCAAGGCGCCGGAATCGGAGCCGCGGGACAGTCCGAAGAGGGTCATGGCGATTATTCCTCCCAGCAGGATGATAAAGGTTCGTGCAGGGTGCTGCCGAACCGCCGTGGTGATCCTGCGCATGGCCTTCCTCCAGTATTCCGGTGCCCGCCCCGGCAGGTCAGTTCGGGCGTTCCAGCAGATAGTGGCCGACCCACCATTCGCCGCCGTCCTGGTAGCTGAACAGCTCCGCGCAGGCCATGAAGAAGACCCGCCACCGCTGGAGCCAGCGCTCTCCTTCCGCATCCCCATAGGTGTCGGCCAGCACCGGGCGAAGGCTGTCCTCCGCGCGGTCCAGGCGGTCCAGCCAGGCCTCGGCGGTGGCCCCATAATGGCGGCCGTTCCAGCGCCATCGATCCACCAGGGTGAACGGTCCCATGCAATGCAGCAGCAGGTCGTCACTCGGCATGATGCCACCGGTGAAAAAGTGCAGTCCCATCCAATCCGTGGCGCCTTCGGTGGTGAACGTGTAGGGCTGCTCCCGGTGGCAGAAGACGTGCAGGAACAACCGGCCCCCCGGACGCAGCCAAGTATGGATCCGGGCCAGCAGCGCTTCCCAGTTGCGCATGTGCTCGAACATCTCCACGGAAACCACCCGGTCGAATCGCTCCTCCGTCTGGAAGGCATTCATGTCGGCGGTGATCACCGTGAGATTGTCCAGGCCTCCCCGGCGGGCCCGCTCCAGGATGTGCGCCCGCTGCGAGGCCGAGTTGGAAACGGCAGTGATGCGGCTGGCGGGGTAGCGCTCCGCCATCCAGAGGGAAAGGGAGCCCCACCCGCACCCAAGCTCCAGGATATCCTGGCCGTCGGCCAGATCGGCGTGGGCGCAGGTGGCGGCGAGGGACGCATCCTCGGCCTCGTCCAGCTCGCTGGTTCCCGGCTCCCACAGGCAGCCGCTGTATTTCATGCGGTGTCCGAGGACCCGCTCGAAGAAGTCCGCCGGAAGCTCGTAGTGCTGCTCATTGGCTTTCTCGGGCACGGGTGCCACCGGGCTCGCCCGCATTTCCCGGAGAAAGGCGCGTTTTCGGTCCAGGCGCTCTTCGGGGCTGCCCGCGGTTTCCTGGGCCAGGCGCTGGCGGAGCAGGCGGCGGATGCCTGCCCGAATCATGGAATCGGGCAGGCGGCCCCGTTCCATCCAGTCGATGGCGGAGCGGTACAGCGGGGCGGTGGCCATTAGGGGTTACCTCCGGAGGTTTTCCTGGGCGGGCCCGGGAAAAAGGCATTCGTGGTTTGCTGATAGCGCCGGTAGGCCTCTCCCCGGCTTTCCAGGGCCCGTGCCTCGGTGGGTGGAATCCCAGTCACCTTGAGGAGGAAGACCAGCATGACGGCAGGACCCAGCAGGGTGATCCAGCCGTAGGGGCCCGGCAGCCCCAGGCACACGTAGGCCCACCAGTGGAGCCACTCGAAGAAGTAATTGGGGTGCCTGCTGTAGTGCCACAGGCCCTCCTGGCACACCCGGCCGCGGTTCCCGGGTTTCGCGCGGAAGCGGCGCAGCTGATGGTCCGCCAGCATTTCCCCGCCGATGGCCAGGCCCCATATGGCCAGGCCCAGCCAGTCCAGCCAGGTGGGCCCGGGGACGGGATTGCGGGCGGCCACCAGGATGGGGATGGCGAACATCACCGCCCACAGGGCCTGAACCTGGAAGAACAGGAACATGTAGGGCTGCGTGCGGCTGCCCCAGGACGCCCGCAGGGCCCGATAGCGGCCGTCCTCCGCTTCGCCTCGCACCCGCCTGGCCAAGTGCCCGGCCAGACGCAAGCCCCAGAGGCCGGCCATGAGGCCGATGAGCATACGCCGCGCGGGGTCGCCGCCGGTGCTCGATAGGGCGAAGAGCACCCCGAGCAGGCCCACTCCGGCGGCCCAGGCCACGTCGACGATTCCCGCGTTCCGCGTCCGCCACTGCACGAGCCAGAGGGCGAGCATCAGGGCCGCCATGACCGCCCAGCCATAGCCCAGGACATGCCACGCGCTCATCGCGGCTCCTCCAGGTGCACCGCCCCGGGACCCGGCCGGAGTCTGCCCAGGGCGGCGTTAAGGGTCAGAAGGAGGGGCATGGCCACCGTCCACCCCAGGGCGACGAGTCCCAGTCCCCATAATGCGCCGCCGGGAAGGGCGAGCGCGCCAAGCTGGACGCCGCCGTAGTAGGCCATGGGGCCGCCCACCGCGCCGAGGGCCGCGGCCAGCGCCGGGCGCCCGGCCAGCCAATACAGGGCCAGGTTCAGCCCCGTGGCGAAATTCATCCACAGGGCCACCATCCACAGCTTGGTGGGCGCCAGAGGCCCGCTCCCGGCATCGAAGCCGATGGCCCCGGCCAGCACCAGGGCCGAGTCGAGCGCGAAGCCGACCAGCGCGGCGCCGAGCAGAAGCGCCGCCTCCCGGTCCCGCCGGGGTACCATGGCGAAGTGCAGGGCGAGGAGCGCGGCAACCACCAGGGGGCCGGCCAGCGGCCTCCCCCAGGCATCCCCCAGCACGCAGGCGAACCAGCCCACATTCAAGGCCGCGGCGTTCACGAGCATCTTCCAGCTTTCGGGGCGGGTCATGATCCCGGCTCCTCGGGTATGGGTAGGTCCGGCAACGGGGCCCCCCGCCGGTGCTCCGACTTGGCGAGGAGGATCTGCAGGTCGCCAATGTGCCGTTCGGCGAAGCCAGCCTCGCAATACTGCAGATAGAAGTCCCAGAGCCTGATGAACCGCTCGGGATACCCCAGCTCCCGCACCCGGGTCAGCTGGGCCAGGAAACGGGCCCGCCACTCCTGTAGGGTGCGGGCGTAATGGGCGGTAAGGTCCTCCAGGTGGACCACCCGCAGGTCCGTGGATTTGCCGCTGGCGGCGATCAGCGCCCCGAGGGAGGGGCAATGGCTGCCGGGGAAGACGTAGCGCTGGATGAAGTCCACGGAGCGCCGGTACGCCTCGTAGTACTGCTCGCCGGTGGTAATCACCTGTATGGCCATGCGGCCGTCGGGCTTCAGCAGGTCGGCGCAGCGGCTGAAGAAGATGCCCAGGTGGTCGGCGCCCACCGCCTCGATCATCTCGATGGCCACCAGCTTGTCGTAGGTCCCGGACAGCGCCCGGTAATCCTCCTGCACCACCGTAACCCGGTCGCTCAGTCCGGCTTCCCGGACCCGGCGCACGGCTACTTCGTATTGCGCGGGCGACAGGGTGGTTGTGGTGACCCGGCAGTCGTAGGTGCCGGCGGCATGGAGGGCAAAGCTGCCCCAGCCGCTGCCGATCTCCAGCACGTGGTCCCGGGGGCCCAGCTCCAGCTTGCGGCAGAGCCGATCCAGCTTGGCCCGTTGGGCCTCCTCCAGGGTGGCTCCGGGATGCTCGAAGATTCCGGCGGAGTAGGTCATGCCCTCGTCGAGGAATAGGGCAAACAGGTCGTTGCCCAGGTCGTAATGGTCGCGGATGTTGCGGCGGCTGCCCCGGAGGGTGTTGCGCCGCAGCCAGTGGCCCATTCGCGCTGCGGTGGTGGTGGGGATGCTTCCGCGATCCAGGTCCGTCCTTCCCAGCCCCCGCAAAGTGCACCGAAACAGCGCCGTCAGGTCGTCGCAATCCCAGTCGCCGTCCAGGTAGGCCGCCGCCGCGGCCAGGGTTCCCCCGGTCAGCAGGCGCCGGTAGAAACGGGGCCGGTTAACCGTAATGCTGCAGCCAAGGGGGCCGGCATTTCCGGCGGCCCCGAAAACCGCCGTACCGTCCCCGTCCCGGATCTCAATGCGCCCCTCGACGAGGCTGTTTAGCCGGCCGAACAGCACCTGGCGGGCGAGGCGGTTGATGCGCCGCGGCGGGGTGGCTGCGGGACGTTCAATGGAGAGGGTGGAATCCATGCCCATGGTCGTCATTTGCCCTCGGAGCGTGCCCACTTGGGGTGGGGGTGGAAATGGGCGCCCTTGCGCCAGAGCCGGAATGCCTGGGCGTAGATGCCCGCGACCACGCGGCCCGTCATGAAGGGGTGTCGCGCCAGCACTCGCGCCAGGTTAGAGCCGTCCAGGGGACGGCGTCTCAGGCCCATGGCGGCCTCGAAATGGCAGCCTTCGCCGCCCTCGTTGCGCATGACCACGGCCAGCCGGGTGCCCGGTTCCGTGAAGCGCCAGTCGTAGGTGTCCTCCATGCCCATGAACGGCGAGACATGGAAGTCCTTGGGGAAGCGGAAGTGGTGTCGCCGACCGGTATCCTTCTGCCCGGCGGCATCCAGGACGTAGCAGTGCCGCTCTCCCCACGGGGTGTTGCTTACCTCGGCGACGATGGTCTCCAGGTGCGCATCGGCGGGGTCCCAGCAGTAATAGAAGCTCACCGGGTTCATGCAGTAGCCGAAATAGCGCAGGTGGGTGAGCAGGCGGATGGCACCGGCGGGGCGCCTCCCGGTCCGCACCTCCACCAGGTCCCGCACGGAAGCGTCCAGGGGCTGCTCCGACGGCCCCAGGTGGTCGGCCCGCCGGAAGGAGGCCAGGTTGGGTCGTTCCACCGACCATAGCCACCGATGCCGGAACACCGTGTCCAGCTCCGCCAGGTCCAGGTAGAGAAGGAAGAGGCGGTAGCGGAAGGCGTGGTAAACCGGCCGGTACCGGCGATGCACCACCGTGCCGGCGTAGATGGCGCTGTGGACGCTCATGACGCCACCCCGAAGGCGTCCGCCACGGCCTCCGCGCTGCGCACACCGTCCTCGTGGAAGCCGTAGCCCCAATAGGCGCCGCAGTAGGAGGTGCGGTGGCGCCGGATCACCTCGCCGTGGCGGTCCTGGGCATGCCGGCGGTTCGCGGTGAAGCGGGGATGGGCGTAGGACATGCGCCGGATGACCCGCCCCGGGTCGATGCCGTCCACGTCGTTGAGGGTCACGCAGTAGACCGACCGGGAAGGCAGGCGCTGCAGGATATTCATGTTGTAGGTGATGGCCACCTCCTCGTCCCGGACGGTCCGGCGGTGCACGTTCCAGGCCGCCCAGGTGCGGCGCCGTCGGGGCAGCACCGAGGTGTCCGTGTGCAGAACCGCGTCGTTTACGGTGTAGGGGAAGGCGCCCAGCAGCTCCGCCTCCACGGCCGTGGGCCGATCCAGCAGGCGCAGCGCTTGGTCTGCATGGCAGGCGAGGATCACCTCGTCGAAGCGCTCCCGGCCGCCGGTATCGGTGCACACCGTGACACCCTGCTCGTCCCGCTCGACCCTTCGCACGGGCGTGGCGAGGCGCAGGGCTCCGGGAAACCGGTGAAGGATGGCCGAGACGTAGCGGTGGGAGCCGCCGGGAATGGTTCGCCACACCGGGCGCCCCCCGAGCGGATCGAGCATGGCATGGTTATCCAAGAACTCGGCCACGAAGCGGATGGGGAATTCGGCGAATCGCCCTTCCGGACAGGACCAGAGGGCGGCCCCGAGGGGAAGCAGGTAATGCCGCACGAAATCGGGGCCGTAGCCGCCGTCCGCCAGCAGCTCCGCCACCGTGCGTCCATCCGTCGGATTGGAGAGCACGGTGCGGGCTTCCCGTCCGAAGCGCCGGATATCCGCAAGCATGCGGTAGAAGGCGGGACGCAGGAGATTGCGGCGCTGCCCGAAGATCCGGTTCAGGGAGCCGGAGCCGCACCATTCGATGCCGGTGGCCTCGCAGTGCACCGAGAAGCTCATATCGCTGTCCCGGGCGGGGATCCCGAGCTCGCTCAGAAGAGCGCAGAAACGCGGATAGTTCACCGGGTTGAAAACGATGAAGCCTGTATCCACGCCGTGTATGCCGTCCTCGTCCGACACCGTCACGGTATGGGTATGTCCGCCGGGGCGGGAATCGGCTTCGAACAGGGAAACCGCGTGGTGGGGGCCGAGCCTATGAGCGGCCACCAGCCCGGAGATACCGCTGCCGACGACGGCGATGCGGAGGGGGGCGGCGTTCATGGAGCGCCCCCCTTTCTTCCGCCGGCCGGCCGGGCGGCGAGCACGGAGGCGGGCACCGGCCGCAGGTCCCATATCAGCGCCAGCCGTTCCAGGGCGCGCAGGGCGTAGTAGGTGGGGTCGACCTCCCACCACAGGAACCCCTGCCGCGCCGAGCCGGGGTAGAAATGGTGATTGTTGTGCCAGCCCTCGCCGAGGGTCAGCAGGGCGAGGATCCCGTTGTTTCGGCTGTCATCGCCGGTTGCGTAAGGACGGCGTCCCCAGCTGTGGGCCAGGGAGTTGATGGTGTAGGTGGCGTGGTAGAGCACCACCGTGGAGATCAGGAAGCCCCAGACGAACAGCTGGGGCCCGTCGGTGCCGAGCGCCGGCGCCGCGGTCTCCAGCCAGGCGCCCAGTCCGTAAAGGCCGGCACCCAGGAGCAGGAACGGCACCATGTCGAAGCGGTTCACCCAGCGCAGCTCCGGGTAGGCGGCCCAATCGCGCACGTATTTCCAGGGCGTGGCGTAGCTCTCGGGCCGCATGAACCAGCCCATGTGGGCGATGAACATGCCACGGCCCGCGGGGGAATGGCGATCCTCGGACGTGTCGGAATGGGCGTGGTGGAAGCGGTGGTGGCCCGCCCACCAGAGGGGGCCGCGCTGCCCGGCGGTACAGCCGGTCACCGCCATGGCCAGCTGGAACCAGCGGGAGGCACGGAACGCCTTGTGGGAAAAGTACCGGTGGTAGAAGGCCGTGATGAAGAACATGCGGCCCAGGTAGAGGGCTACCGCCAGGGCCACCGCAAAGGGTGATATCCCCACCCAGAAGACCGCCAGGCAGGCGGCGTGGAGTCCGAGGAAAACCCCCCAGCGGCTGATCTCCACCAGGCGGTCGGCCCGGGGCGAGGGGGCCTCCTCCGGCAGGTCGCTGATAAGGAGCCGCCACCAGGAGGAGGTGGTCGAATGGGAAGGGGAAGACCTGTTCATCCTGTGGATTCCTCATGGGCCGGTCCCGGCCCGTCGGGGTCATTGCGGGCATGGAGTCCCTGGGCGAAGGCGGCCAGCTCGCCCATAGAGGTCACGAGCTGCGCCCCGCTGAGGCCGCTGATGTCCGCACCCCGGAAGAAGGGACCGCCCACGGCCAGACTGACGGGGGTGGATTCCTCCTGCAGCGCGGCGTGGTAGTCGGCCACCAGACGACGGATCTGATTGCCCGGCTCCAGCAGCGTCACGGCTACCCAGGCGAGTCGGGCGCCGTTTTCCGAGACGGCGTGGCGCAGCGTGGAAGGCGGGGTGAAGGCGCCTAGGTTGACCACTCGCCAGCCTTGCTCGTGCAGCACCGTGGCCGCCATGCGGGAGGGCAGGGAATGGGCGTCCCGGGCGGAAGAGCCGCCTACCGCCACCGGGGCGTCATCGGGCAGGGGCGGGGCCAGCTCCCGGAATTGGTCCAGGGCCCGCTCGCAGATGTCCGCTGCGCGGTGCTCGATGAAGATCCCCTCTTCCGTTTCCCGCCATAGCTCGCCGATGCGGCGCAGGGAAGGGGAAATCAGGGTGTCCAGAATATGGGGCAGGGGTTGCCCGTCCATATACCGTCCCACCAGCAGGCCGGAAGCCTCGGCTTCTCGGCCGCTCATCAAGGCCCGGTGGAAGGATTCCTCCGGTTCCTCAGCGCCGGCGTCCTCCACGGGGGCTTCGGGGAGGCCGAGGAGGTCCGGGCGCACCAGTCGGAATCCCTCCGAGCGGGCGAATCGCAGGGCCTCCTCCTGGAGGATGCGTCTGTGCCCGCCCGCGGTCCGGAAGGCTTCCAAACGACCACCGTCCACCCAGCGTTTCACGGAGGACTCGCTGACGTCGATGGCTTCGGCCACTTCTTTGGGGGAAAGGTTTTCTTTCATGTTGATCGTTTTGACCGTTTTTGGCGCAAAGGTATCCCATATAAACTCGGAAACGTCCAATAAAAATTTAATTTACATTCCAAGGGCGAAAACCGCCACGTCCATGGTCAAACGTTTTGGACGAATTATGGGTTCGGGAGCGGGAGGAAGCTATGACCCTGATCGGTATCGTGAACAGCCTCGGCTGGGTGGTCCTGGCCATGGGCGTACTGCTGGCCGTGCCCGGACAGCCGGCGGCCGGTGAGGTCCGGGAGCGCGAGGGATACGCCTACAGCCTGGATAGCGGGGAGCTTTTGTACAGGGAGCTGCACAGAACACGCCTGGAAGGCGGGGAGCCGGCCACGGAACAGGTGACCTACCGCGAGCCCGGCGGCCGGGTCATGGCCGTCAAGACCATCGATTACGGGGAGCGTCCCATGGCTCCGGATTTCCGACTGATCATGGAGGACATCGGTTATCAGGAGGGGATGCGCAGCCTGGACGGAGGACGCGAGGTCTTCTACGAGCCCGTGGGAGGCGAGGGGGTTCGGCGCGCCGCCATGGATGCCGAAGGGCTCGTGGCGGACGCGGGATTCGACCGCTTAATTGAGCGGCGCCTGGAGGCCCTCCGCTCGGGCGAAGGGCTGACCTTCGATTTCCTGGTGCCCAGCCGCCTGGAAGCCTATGCCTTCCAGGCGGAGCCGGCGGGCGAGGCCGAGGTCTTCGGTCAGCCGGCGATCCGCGTACGCCTGGAGCCGGCCAATTTCTTCTTCCGTTGGCTAGCCGGGGGCATGGAGGTGTTCTATCACCGCGAGGACGGGCGGCTGCTGCGCTACAGGGGGCTTTCCAACCTGCGCGATGCCTCGGGGAACAATTTCCAGGTGCAGGTGGACTTTCCGCCGGAGGGGGTGACGCCTCTCAAGCGTCTGGAGGCGCTGGAAGACGAGGATGACCCACAAGGGTCCGAGGGCCCCGGCCGGGTCCGGTAAGCCCGGCCTTCCCTCGCCCAGGAGGAGAGACGCAATGCAGAAAACCAAATACAGGGGCAGACGTCCCGGCGACCGGATGCTGCGTCGGCCCCGGAGGCAATCCCTACGGGCCGGGGGCGGAAAGGTGATGCTGGTCGTTTTCGTATGTGCCGCCCTGTTCGGTCTGATGGCTTGCGCCGCACAGCAGCGGCCGCCCATCCATACCGTGGATCGGGTGAACCTGGACCGTTTCATGGGCGACTGGTACGTGATCGCCTCGATTCCCACCTCCATCGAGGAGAACGCCTACAACGCCGTGGAATCCTACGAGCTCGAAGGCTCGGACACGGTACAGACCACCTTCACCTTCCGGGAAGGCGGGTTCGACGGGGAGCGCAAGACCTACCGGCCCACCGGCTACGTGCGCGAGGGGACGGGCAACGCCGTATGGGGCATGGAATTCTTCTGGCCCATAAAGATGGACTACCGGGTAATCTATCTTGACGAGGAGTATTCCCGCACCATCATCGGGCGCCAGAAGCGGGATTACGCTTGGATAATGGCGCGCAGTCCGCAAATTCCCGATGCGGAGTACCAGCACCTCGTGGACTTCCTCCGGGAGGAAGGTTACGACACCACGAAGCTGCGCAAGGTGCCGCAACAGTGGGAATGACGCCCGCCGCCCCCGATGGCGTCCGGGCGTCATCCGCCCGGTCTAGAAGGCGTACTTGGCCGAGATCTGGATCCGGTCCATGGTGCCGTCCGAATCGTCGAGGTTGGTGCGCCTTGCCCGGCTGTACTCGATGCCGAAGGTTGCCGGATCGACCGGCGAGTACATGAGGTTCACGTGGGCGCTGGTGTAGCGCTCGGCCTCCGCCCCGCCCACCTCGCCCTGCTTCACGTCGGCCTCCGCCAGGGAGGCGGAAACGGTGGATCGCAGCCCCTCGGCCCAGAAATGGCGGTAGGCGGCCAGGGCGCCCCGCACCGGGATGGGCGTGATCGAACCGTCCGCGTCCTCGATGAAGCCGCCGGCGAAGGCGTTCAGGCCCAGATAGCGGCCCAGATGCCCGTAATTCACCATGAAGCGGAAATCGTCGGCGGTGCCCGCCTTGATCCGTCCGGCCAGGCTGACGCCGCCGCCGAAGGCGGTTTCCAGGTCGCCGTCAGCCTTTTCGTAGGCGAGCTGCCGTCCCAGGAAGGCCAGGCTGAGGTTGGAGCCGCCAGCGGTCCGGAGCTCGTAGCGGAGGGCGAGGTCGGGCGCATTGCCGGCGTTGGCGGTGATCCGTTCGTTGTCCGCATCGGCTCCGCCGACCCTGGCGGCATTGTCGTTCAGGCTGGTCTCCGAGTTCTCCACGGCGAAATGCCAGGTCCCGTAGCCGGCGTCCACGCTATAGCGGACCTGCGGCTGGCGGTTGAACAGGCTGCCCACCGGGCCGACGAAATCGTTGAGCTCGGGCAGGCTGGAGACGTTGTAGAAGGTGGACCACGTCTGTCCGAACAGGAAATGGTCGAAAGTGAAAAAAGCATGGCGGAGCCGGGGGGCATTGGAGTTGCTGATGCGCTCGTCGCTTCCCGGCACATCCGTTACCTGGAAGTCCATCTCCAGATGGGAGCGCAAGGTGTGGCCGTGAAGGTCCGTTTCGGTGGTGAACCGGACCCGGCTTTCCCGGGCGTGCGTGCTGAATCGGGCCTGCCGGTTGTCGTCGCCCGTGGGGATGAGGCTCGGAACCAGGAATTCCTCCATCAGGGGATTATCCGGGGCGCCGGCGCTGTATTGGGTGGCCAGGGCGTCGAGCTTGATGAATCCGGACACGTGCACTTCGGTGGCGGCGGCCTGGGCGGTGAGCGGCAGGAGGGCGGCCAGACCCAGAACGGGAAAGCGAATGTCCATAATGTCCCTCGGGGTATAAAAATACCCCGTAGGGTACAGCCCCGGGGGCGCGGTTCAACCGTGCATTTTTCTCGGGATTTCCGGTGGACACCGGAGTCCCTACGGCCTCAAACCCGGCGCACCCGGGGCCGGTGACCGAGCTTCACGTACATTAGGGCGGTGGTGAGGACGTCGGCGAAGGCATCGTGGCGGCCCAGGTCCGGGATCCCCAGGTCACGGCGGATGGCCTCGAAGCGCAGATCCACAAAGCCCCGGGGAATGACCGCCTGCTTGGCGTCGTGATACAGGCCCGAGACTTCGATGCGCCGGTTGGGGAGGGGGCCGCCCAGTCGGGGCCGGGCCAGGCGCCCGATCAGGGCGCAGTCGAATTCCAGGTAATAGCCCAGCAGGGGCCGTGAGCCGATGAATTGAAGCAGGCGATCCACCGCGGTTTCCGGGGCCATTCCCCGCGCCAGGTCGCGGTCCCGCAGTCCGTGGATCTTAACGCTCTCCCCGTCCACTGGCCCGTTGGGCCGGACGGTGAGGTGCAGGGCTTCGCTGGTTCGAATCCGGTCCCCCTCCACGGGCAAAGCGGCGACGGCCAGGAGCTGGTCCCGTCGGGGGTCGAGGCCCGTTGCCTCGGTATCCAGGCAGATGATCCGGTCATCCGGGGGTGGCTCGAATAGATGGGCCAGCTCCGGATCGCGGAGCCGCACCCGTCCCAGCTTCCGACGCAGGGCGGCGCGCATCATGTCACCAGGTTGAGGTGGAAGTGGTGAGCCAGGAGCCGTTTGAAGCCCTTCACGGCCTGAAAGGCGTCTTTCAGGAGATCGCGCTCCAGCCGGCTCAGCTCCGCCGGCCGGATCAGGCCCTCGGGGGGTCGACCGGCCTTGCGCTCGGCCAGCATGGCCCGCAGGCGCAGGCCGGTGAGGAAGTCCAGGGCCTCGGTCAGCTCCCGGACTGTTTCCTCGTTTAGGATGCCATCGGCGACGGCGCCGCGCAGACGCTCCAGCGTGCCCGTGACCTCCCGGCGGGCCTCCAGGGCCAGGCTCCGGGCACCGTGAACGACGGGGAAGATGCCCCCCTTCTTGACGTCCAGGGCGTCCCCGGTGGCACCGGCCCCGGTGCGCAGGTGGGAGAAAGGGCCGAGGGGCGTCTGGAAGTCCAGGGCGGGGCGGGCGAAGGTGGAGAGCAGGCTGGGATGGTTGTCCAGGCGCGCCAGGGCCCCGCTCCGTACCTGCTCCCAGAGCTCCGGATCCCCGGCCGCCGGTGTACCGTCCAAAAGCACCGCCAGGTCCATGAGGGCCGGACCTTCCGGGTGACGACCGGCCTCGCCGATGCGCTCCGCCAGCTCGGCAGGGGTGAGCCGCCAACGGGGATTGGTGGTCATGTAGCCGCCCGGACAGGGGGGATAGCCCATGCGCTCCATTCCCGCGCCGAGCGCGTCGGCGGCGCGTTCCGCGGCGGCCCGGTCCGTGCCGGGGCGCAGCAAGAGGAGGTTGTCCTGGTCCGTTTTCAGGATCTGTTCCCCTCGCCCCTCGCTGCCCAGCAGCACCAGGCAGCAGTCTCCGGCCAGGGCCTCGGGGACCACCAGCTCGAAGAGCCGGGCGAAGAGCTGGCGATCCAGGGCGCTGACCAGGCGCTGGATGTGCCGGGTCCGCACCCCCCGCGCCGAAAGGGAGGCCACCATGTCCAGCAGGCGCGTGCTGGCCCGGGCCAGGTCCGCCACAGAGGCGGCCCGCCGGATTTCGGTAACCACCAGGTGCGAATGGTTGGCGTAATAGCTCATGAGCGAGCTCTGCTCCAGGAAGCCGCAGATGGTGCCATCGGGCGCTTCCTCGCGCACGGCGACACGGCTGATGCCGTGCCGGGTCATGGCCAGCATGGCGTCGAATAGGCTCGCGTCACGGGGCAGGGCCACCAGCCCGTGGCGGGCCAGCTCGCCGACGGGCGTGGTGGCCGGCAGTCCCCGCGCCACCACGGCACGGTAGAGACTGGAGACGGTCACCAGTCCCGGCTCCGCGCCGTCCGCCGGTCTTCCCACCAACGCTCCGGCGCTGCCCTCCGCCTCCATGCTCTGTGCCGCCTCCTGGGCCGTGGCCTCCGGATCCACCCAAACCGGCGGGTGGAGGTAGGCCTGATCGATGCGGGCCAGCATCACCGCCGACAGGTCCTGTTGACGCTCCCGGGCCATGAGGCTTTCCAGCTTGGTGGCGAGGTCGTCGTGGAAATGGGCCTGGAAGGCGGGATGCTCCCGGCACAGGGCATGGAAGCGCTCTGCCGGCAGGGTATAGGCCACCAGTTCCTCGGCCACGCGGAAGGTGGAGCGGTAGCTGCCCCGCAGCAGTCCCAGCGCGCCGAAGGGCTCCTCCGGACCGAATACGCGGATCGCCTCCTCGTCCCGGATTTCCTCCACCTGCCCCTTCATGGGCAGCCAGACCAGCTCCGGTGTATCCCCCGGGACGGCCAGGCGCTGGCCCGTCTCTGCATAGATAACGTCCAGCGCGGACGCGGTCTCGATCAGGGCGGCTTCCGGGAGACGGTCGAAGGGCGGGATGGCGGCGAGAAAGCGCTGGATGGGCTCCATACGGATTTCCGCTCCGATTGGGGAACACACGGGGTAGGGAAAGCATGCGGGATTTCCGGGGTGGCCACAATCCATGCGCCGCGCTCGAGCCCCCGGAAGGGCGCCGGATAAAACACCGAAAAAACAAAAGGGACCGCCCGGAGGCGGCCCCTGCACTGCGCGATGCAAGCGCGGTCAGTGGGCGGAGGCGCCCTCCGCGCCGATGCCGGTCTGCGACCGCACGAACTGGGCATCGAAATCCGCCCGCTCGCGGCGGCTCGCGGCGCTCTTGTCCGTGATGGAGAAGAGCCAGATTCCGCCGAAGGCGATGGCCACGGTGAAAAGGGCCGGGAACTTGTAGGGAACCAGCGGGGCGCCCATGCCCAGGATCTCGCTCCAGACCACGGGGCCGAAGAACACCATCACCACGGCGGAGATTAGCCCCAGCCAGCCGCCGAGCACCGCGCCCCGGGTGGTCATGTCCTTCCAGTACATGGACATGATCAGCACCGGGAAGTTGGCGGAGGCGGCGATGGTGAAGGCGAGGGCGACCACGAAGGCGATGTTCTGGTTCTGGAAGGCGATCCCGAACAGGATCGCGAAGCCGCCCAGGACCACGGTGGCGACGCGGGAAACGCGCATTTCCCTGTCCTCGCTGGCGCCCTTGTTCACCACGTTGGCGTAGATGTCGTGGGAGATGGCCGAGGCGCCGGCCAGGGTCAGGCCGGATACCACCGCGAGGATGGTGGCGAAGGCCACCGCGGAGATGAAGCCGAGAAACAGGTCGCCGCCCACGGCATGGGCCAGGTGGATGGCGGGCATATTGCTGCCGCCGACCATGGCGCCGCCGGGCCCGAAGTACATCTCCCGGCCCATGACGAAGGCCACCGCGCCCACGCCGATGATGAAGGCCAGGATGTAGAAGAAACCGATGAAACCGGTGGCGTAGAAGACCGACTTACGGGCTTCCTTGGCATCGGGGACGGTGAAGAAGCGCATCAGGATGTGCGGCAGGCCGGCGGTGCCGAACATCAGTGCTATGCCCAGCGAGATGGCGCTGATCGGGTCGGATACCAGGCCGCCGGAGTACATCATCTCGATGCCGTCGGGGTGCTTCTCCACCGCCATGGCGAACAGCCGGTCGAAGCTGAAGCCCGCCTTGTACATCACCGCCACCGCCATGAAGGCGGTCCCGGACAGCAGCAGCACGGCCTTGGTGACCTGGACCCAGGTGGTGGCCAGCATGCCGCCGAAGGTGACGTAGGCCACCATCAGCAGGCCCACCAGGATTACCGCCATCTCGTACTGGAGCCCGAACAGGGCCTCGATGAGCGACCCGGCGCCCACCATCTGGGCGATGAGGTAAAGGATCACCACGGAGATGGAGCCGAAGGCCGCCAGGGCCCGCATGGGGGTCTGCCGGAAGCGATAGGAGGCTACGTCGGCGAAGGTGTACTTGCCCAGGTTGCGCAGCCGTTCGGACATGAGGAACAGGATCACCGGCCAGCCCACCAAAAAGCCGATGGCGTAGATGAGGCCGTCATAGCCTTGCGCGTAGACCGCCGCGGTGATTCCCAGGAAGGAGGCGGCGGACATGTAGTCCCCGGCGATGGCCAGGCCATTCTGCAGGCCGGTGATGCCGCCGCCGGCGGTGTAGAAGTCCTTGGCGGTGCGGGTGCGGTTAGCGGCCCAGTAGGTGATGCCCAGGGTGCCCACCACGAAGATCAGGAACATGGTCACCGCCGGGATGTTGATGCCTTGCCGGGCGCTCGTATCCAGGCCGCCGCCGGCGGCGAAGGCCGCCGTCCCGGCAAGCAGGGCGGTGAGGCCGAAACCGTAGGTCAGGATGCGGGCCACTTACTCGACCTCCTTGCGGATCTCTTCGGTCAGGCGGTCGAACTCCCGGTTGGAGCGCCGCACGTAGATACCAGTGAGCACGAACGCCAGCAGGATGATGGCGATCCCGATGGGAAACCCGATGGTGGTGTACTCGGTGATGTGGGTCCGGAAGAACTCCGGATTGAAGGCCAGCACCATGATGAAGCCGTAGTACGCCACGAGCATCACCGCCGAAAGCAGCCAGCTCAGGCTGGAGCGCTTGCGGACCAGCTCCTGGAACTTGGGGTTGGCCTTGACGGCCTGGAGGGTTTCTTCGTTCACGGAGTCCCGCCTCCCTGATTGCTGGTGGTTGATAGCGTTGGTACGAACGGGCCATCCCCGACGGGCCTGTCCACCCGGCCGGACAGACGGGACGGCTTACGCAAAGCGGGGTAACCATACGACGGCTGGGGGCATGGGCGCCAGGGGTTCCTTCCGGAAAATCCCTACCGTCTCCCACCCGTTCCGCCGGGTGCTCGATCCGGTTCCCCGTCGTGCCCGGGACAGGGAAGGGGTCGTGTGCTATAGAGGGGAAACTTGGATTGGTGATTATCTTCCACAATGTAGACGGTTTATCCGGTTTATGGACTGCCTAGTAAATAGGCGTTATATGAACGGCGCAGGGAAAATTAATAAATTGGTTATGTAGTTCGGTTTTTTCGTATATATGAAACTATGCAGTTTTCTTTGTTGGATTGCTGTTTTCGAGATTGGTACATGAAATGCCCGATAATAGCACAAGGGCCAAGCGAGGGCCCGAAGGCCATTCCGCTCGCTCATCGAAGGCGGTAGAGGAAATCGGCATGAACAACCAGGCCGTGGTCGAAACCATCAGCGGCGGCTGGGGTGATGGTCCTGGGCGACCTCGAAAGCCCGACGAAGCGGCTTGTTCTGGTCAAGCTACAGCGGACACCGGTTTAAGAAACATCCGCCAACTCCCATTCCCGCTCCCGCGGGCTCTGGAAGCCCAGGGTGGTGTGAGGTCGCTGGCTGTTGTACCCCATCTCGATGAAATGGATCACATCCCGGCGGGCTTCTTCCCGCGTCGCATACTGCCGGGCATCCGTCCATTCGCTTTTCAGGGTGCCGAAAAAGCGCTCCATGACCGCATTATCCCAACAGTCTCCCTTGCGGCTCATGGACTGACGAAGGCCCTTGTCCGTCAGCATTTGCTGGAATTCGTTGGCCGCGTACTGGCTTCCGCGGTCCGAGTGGTGGATAAGCCCCGCTTCCGGCCGGCGCCGGCCCAGGGCCATCTCCAGGGCTCCGGTTATCGGCACCATCTGGATAGAGAAGCAGTTGGGCTTGGAGGCCCCCATTTCGGGAGGGTGGGACATGGCCTTGGCCCTGCTGACCATGTTGGTGGGGTCCGTGGTCCTGTTTGTGGTACGCACACGCCTCGGCATCGCATGGTCGTCCCGTCAATCCAGTGGGGCCAAAAAACTCCGATAAGTGGCTGGTGGCTGTCTCCAGGGACCGGCTATCGGGGCTACCGGTGCAGTTGGTCCTTTAAACCTCCCTGGGGCCCTCCCTTTCCATCTGCCGTGCAATAGCTGGGCCCCAGAATCTGCGCGCCGATAATTACACTTATAAGACCTAGGTGGGGGCCAATAAAGTTGGAATTTCGCGTACCCCACTGAGTCAGGAGAAGTTCCCAGACTGGAAATAGTAGAAAAATACGTTTCCTTTTTACGAGGACCTTTCCTGGGCTACGCGGTCAAATGATAGGATTGATGTGTCATCTGAAAACCCCTGGAGGGGAGCATGGAATCTATCCGCGAATCCGCCATGGAATTACTCGGAGCGGGCCCGGCCCAGGTGCGAACCAGCTTGGCGGTAGTGGAGCGCCTTCACCAGGGGCTGCGTTGGACTCGAGCCCAGCAATTGATGGAGCTCGGGAGGTTCTCCAAAAAAGAGCTGGCCAGCCTGCTAGGAGAGAGCGAAAGCACGCTTCGTAGGCGGCTGCGCTCCGAGGAGGACATGGACCTAGTGGTCAGCGACCGGGCTTATCGGGTGGCTCGGGTGCTGGTTTTGGCTCGGGATTTGTTCGATGGGGATTCCAATAAGATCCACTCCTGGCTGCACCGTCCCCAGCCCGGCTTGGGGGAGCGGCGGCCCATTGACGTCATGGATACATCCGAAGGTGCACAGGAGGTGGAAAGGCTGCTTATTCGGGTGCTTGACGGTGGCATCGCCTGATTTATGCGGGTGTGGCGTCTGACCCATCCGAAATGGAAGGAAGCCGCATTCACCGGGGAGGGTAGCCGAATCGCGGGTAGGCGGTGGAACCCCCCAGGCTGGGCTGCAGTTTATTGCGCGGACAGTTTGGCGCTGGCCATGCTGGAGGTGCTGGTCCACTTGGCTGCGGAATCTCGGGACCTAATCTTTCTGGCCTATCCGGTCCAAGTACCTGATGAGGCCATCCTTACCCTCCCGGCTTCGGAACTCCCGAAACACTGGCGGCAAGAGCCGGCTCCTGAAAATACGCAGAGTCTGGGAGAGCGCTGGTTACGCAGAGGAGAAACCCTTGCCCTGCAAGTGCCCTCGGTAATCGTTCCCCAAGAAACCAACCTTATTATCAATCCAAACCACCAGGACTTTGGTCAGGTCGTGGTGGGCCCCGCTGAAGAAGTCGGCTTCGACAGTCGAATCTGGCAGGGGTAGGTTGTTTGGCTACCCTGCCATATGAAGCGGAGATGCCGGAGCCTGTACCTCCTGCTCCCGCTTGCTAACGCCATCTCGTAGCCATTCGTACGCCAGGGAGGCCGTTGCCGGTTCTTCGGCCCCCGCAAGCCCTTGCAATGCCTTCCATTCCTGGCACAGGAATGGCTCGCCCTCGGTACCACCGCTTTCCATCAGATGCGGTTGCAGGGAATGTCCTCGCAACACCTGCTCCAACCGCCGGAGGATTCGTAGTCCGCCCACATCCCGGTCTCCCCAGTGATAAAAGGGGGTTGGCGGCTCCAATGTCTTGTCAAGCATTCCATAAACGGCCCGAAACTCAGGTCCCGGGAAGCCGGCGGTATAGAGCACCACTCCGGAATCATCGACCTCCCGCACATAACGATGAAAGGTCGCCAGGTTCTCGATAGTGAGCACATAGGATACCGCCCCAGAGGCCAAGACCCGACTGACATGGGAGGGATCCATGCCGACATACGGCACAAGTCGCCCAAGGTCCCAGGGCACCCCGGAATATTCCACCTCCAGGGCGCCCCGGAGGTACAGGGAAGGAGGGAACTTCTTTAGCCCCAGTTCCTCGAAAAGCTCCTCCGTCGACAAGTCCGTTTCATGAGCGGCCTTCCATATACGCCCAACGGCCCCACGCACCCCGCTGCGCTCCAGGAACTTGGAGTCGCCGAGCAGGAGCGCCCCGAAGGAGCGCTGGTCCAGGCCTTGATGCGCCCCCTGGGCCAGCAGCGCCACCACCCGGAACACTTGGGCGATGCGCCCCGGATCGTCCGGAGCCAGCCCCAGGGCATTTTCGTGACGCGCCCAGCGGGGGAATTGGGCCTCGAAGACCTCCCGCACCCAGTCCGGTGCCTCCGCCAGTTCGGGCTCCGTCGCCTCGCGTATGGCGTGGCCCAACTCGCCCCCGCGCGGCTGGCCCAGGTAATCCGCCAGTCGGTCCCCGTCCACCAGCCGGATGGAGACTAGCTTGTTTTCGGCAGAGCCACGCCCCCAGACCAGTTCCACCGCCCCCTCGGCCTGGGCATTTTTCAATTGGCCGTGGATGGCATCCCGCGCATCCACATCCCCGTGTTGGACGTACTCTTGACCTTCCTGGCTCCGGAGGGAAAGGGTCGTGGTGCGGGAGGGGTCGGTTTGCCGGTCAGCCTTCCGTAAGAGTTTGGTGAGCAGACTCACCGCCACTTCCGTGTTCACCCGCACCTCCTTGCGCTGATTGCTGCCGTCGCCGGATCTCGGTAGGCGTGATCGGGACGTCCCCCCGCAGCAGGTTCTGCCCGTCCTCGGTCATGTGCTGATGGTCGATGGAGACCACATCCCGGGAATCCTTGCGCACATAGATCACCGTATCCAGATCGCCCTCCAGGTAGTTCTCCGTGCCCATGGGCGCCGCCAGGATCACCTGCAGGCCAATTCCATCGAAAAAGCTCATGGCGTTCATCGCATTCATCGGATCAAGCTTGTTGAAGGCCTCGTCGAACACAGCCAACCGCAACCCAGCATCCCAACCATCCGGTGTCTCGTGGATTTGATAGGCGGAGGCGAGGGCGGAGCCAATGGCGACATAGAAGGGCACCTGGTGCTCCCCACCGGAGCCAGCCCCGAGGCGCCGGCTCAGCGGCTCCCGGGTCCCGTCCGGATCCTCGATATCGATGTCGAACTGGTAATACTGCCGGTAGTCCTGGATCTTCTTCAGCAACTCCGACTGGTCCCCATCGGTGCCCTCCAGGATCTCCCGGACCCGCTGCAGGGCCTCCTGCGTCTGCGCATCACCCACCTGGGCCGGATCAAAGAGGGAGGTCTTGGACATGTCCGCCATTTCCGGCGTCCAACTGTCCACGAGCTTGAGGACCGCCCGACAATCGGGGTCGTTGCTCTTTTGAGAACGGAAGGTGTAATACCGGCCATGAAAGGGGCGGTCTTCCAGGGTCCGGTTCAGTTCGCGTAGCCGGCCCTTCATTTTCTCCAGGTTGTCCTGGATCTTACCGATGAAGTCGTGCTGGAAGGTGGCCTGCGCGGTCTGCAGCGCCTCCTCGGCCTTCTTCGTATACTTCGCCATCTCAGTGCTACGCAGGTACTCCGCATCCTGTTTGAGCAGCCCCTGTGCACCCTCGGCGGTCTCCAGGAAATTCGTGTTTTCCGGATCTGCCAGGACCACGAAATCCAGGCGCTCGCGATAGTAGGAGTCATCTTCACCACTGAATCGAGCGATATGCTCCTTCAACGCTTCAAATGCGCCCAACCAACCGGTGCCGCGCTCGCGATTCCCCCGCGCTTTGCCCTGGTTTTCCTTGCTTCGCCGCTCGGCGGTATTCTGCGCCTGTTCGTAATCCACCTTGCCGTCCTCGGACGAACACTCGCCTTCGAGTTTTTCAAGCACTTCCAAGGAGGTGTTGCGATCTACCAGAGGGTGCTGAAAGAAGTTTTCCAGGTTCCCTCGCTCCTGCTTAATGCGGGCTTCTAAGTCCCGAATCTGCCCCTTATACTCTCCCCGGCTAGTGTTGTATTCACCTTGGTGGCTACGGTTTTGGCTTAACAGGCTCTGAATTTCCGACCGCTTGGTCTCACGTTCCTCGACCATCTTGGCGAGGCGATCATATTCCCCGGTGTCCAGGAGCTTTTTCTGCTCTTCCAGGCGATCAATCTCCGCCTGCGCTTCCCGCCATTCCTTGACCCGCTCGCGCAACTCCGTCCGGCGATCAATCGCATCCTGCAAAATACGCAGATCATCCAGCACCGCCGTATAGACATCTTCTTCCCTGCGCGCCTTTTCGACAGCCTCGGCCTTTTGCTGGAAATCCGTGCGCAAGTCCTGGAGTTGGTGGTCGCGCGACGCGCCCAATTTATGAGGTACCGGCCTCCGGCGCGTGAACTCGCCGTTGATCGACATCATTCCGTCAACGGTCATTGCCGTCCAATGGTCCCGCAATTCCTGAGAGGTGCTCACGCGCATGACATGACCCAGCCGGCTCACGATCACCGCCCAGGCATTGGGGTCCTCCGCTTCCACAACTTCAGCCAGGGACCCGCGTACGTCCTTGTTCGCCTTCCCCTGCAGTAGGTGGGTATTGGCGACGCGCACTCCATAGATGTCCGAATTCCGATACACCTCCACCGCCGCCTCGGCCTGTTCGGGGGGCACCACCAGGATCTCCCGGGCACCGCCGAGGAAGGTCTCGATGGCGTTGCGCCAGTCCTCATCGGTGACATCGACCAGATCGCACAGGGGCTCGGCGGAAATGCCTTCCGCTTCCAACCGGTCCATCATGCGGATGGTGGCGGGGTCCAGGTCGGATTTCCCTTCCTCCAACCGCTTGATCCGCCGCTTCAGGTCCTCGCCTTCCTCCTCCAGAGCCCGACGCCGAGCGATGGTCGTATCATTGGCCTCGCCGATCTCCTCCCGCCCCTGGGCCATGGCCTCGGTCAACGCTTCCAGACGCGCGATCACAATTTCCGGATCCTCGGGCCAGGCGTCCTGCAGCAGCCCTTCAGCGGGGAGGATTTCCTGAGTCTGATGCAATCCGGAAAGCAGCGCCCTGGGAAGGATCGGCTCCTGGCGGACCAAGCGGTTCACCGGAAGGAGGCTCTTGTGGAACTCATGCAACCACCCGGTAATCCCGTTGATTCGGTCTTGCTCCCGGGATTGCAATGCCTCTAGACGCTCCCGCTCGGAGGCTGCCTCGGTCTGCGCCATCTGATGGCGCAGACCCTCAATCTCCTTGCCAATCTGCCCCTGCTGCTCCTCCAGGCGACCTTCCTCTTTCCTCAATGCCTCCAACTGGTCTTCGACATTGCCAAGGGCTTCCTCAAGCGGGGCGAGTTGATTTTCCAGGTTCCGGATGTAGGCCTCCACCCCGGCGATCCGGTAATTCGCCGCGCGCTGCTCGTAGTCCCGTGCCTCCCGGTAGGTCTTCGCGATCCCCTCCAGGGACTCGATGCGGTCTTTCACTCCCTGCATCTTCTGATAGATCTCCCAGTAACGCCCCAGGGACTCCTGCAGTTCCTGGATATCCACCGGATTGGGCTCCAGGAGGTAGCGGCGCACGAACTGGCTCACATCCCGGATGGGCTCGAAGGCGAGGGCGCTTTTGAAGTTCCGGGCGAACCACTCGGGGTCGTAGCGCTCCTCCGGGCGATTGTTCAGATACCGGGAGGTCTGCCGCACGAATCGGACCGGATGGTCCTTCTCGTTTACGAAGTGGTAATTCTGTGCCTGGAGGTGCGGCTGCACTCGCTCCCAGGGCAGGGGGCGCAGGCTACCGTTCACCTCCTCCAGAAAGTCGTCCCGGGTCGCCCGGTACCCAGGCACCACGAACCGGGCCCGGATAGGGGCATCCGAGGAACTCTGCGAGGCATGGATGTGCATGCCGACGGTGGTAGGCTTGCCGTTTTGGTCCTCATATACGAGGACCAGATAGGTATAGGCCTCTTTCCGGGGCTGCGAGGTGGCCTGCAGCTTATCCGGATTGTCCGGATCCCGGATCTCCCCCAGGCAATAGGCGCGCAAGCTACGCTGGTGATCCCGCCGGCTGCGCCCGCCCTCGTTATCGGCCCCGGCGTTGAACTGCACGTGGTGCTTGTTGTAGCCCAGCAGCACCGTCTGGATGGCATCCAGAATCGAGGACTTGCCAGCCCCGTTCGGACCCACAATGGCGGTATGCCCTCGAAGCTCAAACTCCTGGACGTCGAATCGGTACCAGTTAATCAGCAGGATGCTAGTCAGCGTCTGCATGCGGCTCGCCTTTCAATTCGGGTTCTTCTGCGGAGGCATCCACCGATTCCGCCTCATCCCCTGGCTGGGGCTCCCCCTCCAGTCCCTCCGCCCCAGCAGGTTCTTCTCCAGGGACCTCTGCGAATTTCTCCAACCGCTGGCGCCACTCTGGTCCCCCGGTGACCCGGCGCAGGGAGGGCAGCAATTCCAGCCGGATGCGGTCCACCTCCTCACTGGTGCCATCCTTGTGGATCCGCACCAGCCCGTGGCGTCTGAACAGCTTCAAGGTTTCCTTGAAACGTCCTGCCGGAGGCAGGGAGAGCCCCAGCTTGTCCTGGAGGAAGGTTGCCAATTCCTGCGCGTCCACCCAGACCACGCCGCCCTCCTGGGCCTCCATGTTCTCCAGCCCCCGCTCGAATAGGAAACGTGCGCCCAGAAGAAGCAGGGTCTCCTCCCGCTTCAAGGATTTTCGGAACGGCGCGGCGGTGTCGCCCGTCACCACACCCACGTACTGGAAGTCGGAATCCTCGACCAGCGTCCAACCCAAGGCATCGACCAGGTTGCCAAAATAGGTCATATGCTCCTTGATCAACCGGTAGGGCTGGCGGTCATTCTTGTTGGCGAGAAATAGAAATTGCCGCGAGAGCAACGCCTGCGCTGCCCTGCGAAAATCCTCCGCCTCCAGGTCCGAACCGCTATTCACCGCCTGCATCAGGTCCTTTAACATCACACCTCCCTTCGCCGTCGGACCCGGAAATGCGGGGCCACCACCGGCCCGTAATTCACCATTCGCTGTCCATCCACCTCCACCTCGAACTGGCGCGCCACCTCCGGGCTGAACGGGGCCGATCCGGCCAGGAGGGGGACTGCCTCAAAGGCCATGAGGTCCTCCACGGAATCCCGCCGCAATTCTTCGCCCTCGATGTAGCCGGTAGCGGGGACCTGCTCGTCGAGGAAGGTGCGCAACTTGCGCGGCCCGACCGTACGGCGGTCGGTGAAGGCTTTCATCTGCCGTTGGAACTCCTCTTCGATCGGATCAGGTTCCGGCGTGACGATGGGGTCGGGCTCGTTGGGCGTGCGGGGCTCACTGGGTTCATGCAACTGCCGGTCGCCGAAGGGTGCCTCCCCAATCAGCGGGATGCCCAGATCCACCTCCTCATGCTCATCCCAGTCGGTGGTTGCCACAACGAAGGTATGCGCCCATTCCAGCACCTTGCCCGCACCGCCGGCCTCGGCCCGGTCCATGTAGCGAATGACGTCCGCTGCCCGCCGCTCGAACCGGGACCGGACCCGCTCCAGGTGCTCGATCTCCTCGTCCACTCGTTCCAGGGAGATGGCCAGCGTATCGAGGTCCTTGCGTAGCTTGTGCTCGGCCTCCTCAATACTCCCCAGGTGCATCTGATCCAGGTAGGACTGGCAAAGCGTGGCCCACTTCCCGGTGTCGTAGCGGATCTCCCGCACCGCCTCGACGATGCGGTGCCGATAGCGGAAGGGATTGTTCTCCGTCTTCAGGTCCTTGTAGTCGGCAATCAGGAAATTCTCGATGAACTCCCCGAAAAAGTTGGCGAGCAAGACCTTGGGGTCCGCCTCTTCCTGGAACCGTTTGAACTGCTCGGAAAGGCCATACACCATCCGCGTCAGATGCGCCTTGAACCCCTGCGCATCTTCCACCGCATGGTGCAGGGCAGGGCCTTGGCCATTGCCGCCGGGGTCGGCATAAACCGAGTGCACCACCGTCAGGATGTTCTGGATCTTGCCGCCGTAATACATGGGCTTCGGCGAGGCCACTCCTACCAGAGTCTCCAAGACCACTCCCACATCCGGAGGGATGGTTACCGAGACCTGATAGCCCTGGCTCACCTCAGAGAGCCAGCCGGAGTCTTTCAGCCGTCGATAGACATAGCCCGCCTTCCCATCCGGTGTATCCGGGGATTCCGTTTCATCCTCGGCTTCCCGGAGCAGTTCAACCTGATGGCGGCGCAAGTGCTTTTCGATGACATGCTTCACTTCTTCCCGAGGCGGATAGGTGGTGAAGTCGGAGTTCTCCAGAAGATCCGCATACAGTCCTTGCAGCACATCGGCATAAATCCACCGATCGGGGCCGGCAAGGGGACTGAAAAGCTGGTCTGGGAGATTATTAAAAAGCATGCGGGACTCTTGCTGAAGTGTTGTTACAAAATTTCATCAAATAATGGCCAGGAATAATAATTTTCAACACCCCTTTTGACTTCCTTGGAGAAAGAATTCATCAGCCTCCCCGAATTATTAGCAGGGTGGTATGTGCCTGCCTTTGCCAGGCGCACTTATTGCCTTGCTCAGGCAGGGTTTATGGGTCCGGAAACCTCTGGGGACCATTTGGGGTCTGGTGTGTACGGTGTGTGTAATCCCCGTATGAAAAGCGCGGACGTCATCAAACGGCTAAGGGAAGACGGGTGGCAACTACACCATGTAAAGGGAAGTCACCATTAGTTCAAGCACCCTGAAAAGCCGGGGGAGATAACCGTACCGTACCCCAAGAAGGATCTTCCAACTGGCACGCTGCGGAACATTTTTCGGCAAGCCGGTTGGGATTGGACCGAGGAATAGAGCATGCGCTTCCCAGTTGTGATCCATAAGGAAGCCGAAAGCGATTTCGGTGTGACGGTGCCCGACCTGCCCGGGTACTTCTCTGCGGGAACTACCTTTGAGGAAGCTTTGGACAACGCGAAGGAGGCCATTGAAGGGCATCTAGATGTCGGGACTCGGGGGATTATGTGGCTTCCTCCGAAAGCGGTCGGGGTTTGACTCGTAGTAGGCCTTGAGGACCTCGACCGGAGTCCTGGCGCCCAGGTTCTTCTGGGGAATCTGGCCGTTGTACAGCCGCCGGTAGCGCTCCAGGGTCGCCTCCAACTCCTCGCGGTTGCGGAGGTGGACCGAGGCCAGGACTTCGCTGATGCGGCCGTTGAAGCGTTCCACCAGGCCGTTGGTTTGCGGCTGGCGCGGCGGGATGAGCCGGTGCGCGATGCCCTGGTCGGCGCACAGCTGGTCCACGGGGTGCTTCCCGGAGGGCTGCCCCTGCGGGCGATTCAGCCGGTCCGTGAAGGCCGCCTCGTTGTCCGTCAGCAGGTGGGTAAGCCGGAACGGCGCCCGCCGGACCAGATTGCTCACGAAGGAGCGTGCCGTCGCCGCTTTGCGGTCGTCC